>CAZPYG010000064.1:13354-28179 GCA_964590465.1 uncultured bacterium
GTTTTGAGTTCTGAGTTAACCCATCAGTTCAAAACTTAAAATTCAAAACTTAAAATTCAAAACTTAAAACTAAACCTTGTCCAAGTCCAGAAGTGGAGTTTTACCTTAGAGAAAACTACAGATCTCGAGCTGGACTTGGTTTAAACGTACTTCAGGAGTTGAAAAACTTTCGATGTTTACTACGGCAAACCTGGCGTTGATATTGCAGGCGCTGCTGGCCATTGTGGTTGGCTCGGTTGGGATTATTGCCATCTTCTACGCTTTGAATCTTTTGGTGGAGCGGTTGCCTAAGGGCTGGCGGCTGCGACTGTTGCCCTGGGTGTATGTGGGGCCAACGGTGCTGCTGCTGGGGGCTTACCTGGTGTTTCCGGCCCTGCGCACCCTGTACATCAGCTTTTTCGACAATCGGTCGGAAAACTTTGTGGGGCTGCAGAACTACATTTTCGCCTTCACCGACCCGGATATGCTGATTGCCTTTCGCAACAACGTCCTCTGGCTGTTGCTGGTGACGGTGTTCAGCGTGGCCCTGGGGCTGGTGATTGCGGTGCTGGTGGACCGGGTCAGCTACGAGCCCTTCGCCAAGGCGCTGATTTTTCTGCCCATGGCCATCTCCTTTGTGGGGGCCAGCGTGATCTGGCGGTTCATCTACGCCTACCGCCCCGAAGACAGCGCCCAGATTGGCCTGCTCAACGCCATTGTGGTGTCCCTGGGGTTTGAGCCGGTGGGCTGGCTGGTGAACCGCACCATTAACAACTTTGCCCTGATTGTGATCATGATCTGGCTGCAGACGGGCTTTTGTATGGTGCTGCTGTCCTCAGCGGTGAAGGGCATTTCCAAGGATGTAATTGAGGCCGCCCGCATCGATGGGGCCGGGGAATGGCAGATTTTCCGCCGCATCATGGTGCCGATGATTATGCCCACGGTGACGGTGGTGACCACCACGGTGGTGGTACTGGTGCTGAAGGTGTTCGACATCGTATTTGTGATGACCGGCGGCATGCTCGATACCGACGTGATCGCCAGCCGCATGATCAAAGAAATGTTCAATTTCCGCGACTTTGGCCGGGGTAGCGCTATTGCCGTGATTTTGCTCGTTGCCGTCATCCCCGTCATGGTGGTCAATATTCGTCGTTTCCGCCAGCAGGAGTTAAGCCGATGACCAGTTTTGCCAAACCCCGGGTGAAAGCCCGCCGAGAAAATCGCTTTGAGCAGATCATGGCGAAAGCGCCGGTCCACATGGCAGTGGTTGCCATTGCCCTGCTCTGGACCCTGCCCACCCTGGGCCTGCTGATCAGCTCCTTCCGGCCCCCGGGAGCCATTCTCACCAGCGGCTGGTGGAGCGTCTTTCTGCATCCCTTTGAGCTGACCCAGTTTACCCTGTCCAACTATCTGGATGTGATGCTGAGTCAGGGCATGGCCCAGGCGTTTTTGAACAGCATGGTGATCGCCATCCCAGCAACGATTATCCCCATTTCCATCGCCACCTTTGCCGCCTACGCCCTGGCCTGGATGGAGTTTCCCGGTCGTCAGTGGCTGTTTGTGGTGATCGTGGGGCTGCTGGTGGTGCCCCTGCAGATGACCCTGATTCCCATCCTGCGGGCCTACAATATCCTCGGCATTTCCAGCACGTTTCTGGCGGTCTGGCTGGCCCACAGCGCCTACGGCCTACCCCTCGGCGTTTACCTGCTGCGCAACTATGTCGGCTCATTACCCAAAGACTTAATCGAAGCGGCAGCGGTGGATGGGGCCTCCCACCTGAAGGTGTTCACCCGGCTGATTGTGCCGCTCTCGATGCCCGCGATCGCATCCTTCGCCGTCTTCCAGTTCCTCTGGGTCTGGAACGACCTGCTGGTGGCCCTGGTATACCTCGGCGGCAACCAGGATGTGGCCCCCGTGACGCTGCTTTTACGGAACCTGGTGGGAGATCGCGGCCAGGACTGGCACCTGCTCACCGCCGGTGCCTTCGTCTCGATGATTATTCCCCTGCTGGTGTTCTTCGCCCTGCAGCGGTACTTCGTGCGGGGGCTGTTGGCGGGGTCGGTTAAGGGGTAGGTGGGTATTGAATTTTGAGTTTTAAGTTTTAAGTTTTCGACCCAGTTCCTAACTCAAAACTAAGCACTCAAACCTAAGAACTAAAAACTAAGCACTAAAAACTAAGTACTAAACCCTAAGCACTCAAACCTCAAAACTAAGCACTCAAAACTCAAAACTCAAAACTCAAAACTAAAAACTCTCCCCCGCTCTCTCAATCAAGGAACTCCCAACCATGGCAAGCGTTGTTTTTGAAAAAGTCACCAAGGAATACGAAAACGGTTTCGTCGCCGTGAAGGACCTGTCCATGAACATCGAGAACAAAGAGTTCATTGTTCTCGTGGGTCCTTCGGGCTGCGGTAAAAGCACCTCCCTGCGGATGCTGGCGGGGTTGGAAGATATTTCCAGCGGCAATTTGCTGATTGGCGATCGCACGGTCAACACCATGTCGCCCAAGGATCGGGACATTGCCATGGTGTTTCAGTCCTACGCCCTGTATCCCCATATGAGTGTGGCGGAAAATATGGGCTTTAGCCTGGACCTGAAGGGTATGCCCAAGGCGGAAATCCATAAGCGGGTAGAAGAGGCGGCCCTCCAGTTGGGCATTGAGCCGTTGCTAGACCGCAAGCCCCGGCAGCTGTCTGGGGGTCAGCGGCAGCGGGTGGCTCTGGGTCGGGCGATTGTGCGAAATCCAGCCGTGTTTCTGATGGATGAGCCCCTGTCGAACCTGGACGCCAAACTGCGGGTGCAGGCCCGGGCGGAACTCAGCAAACTCCACGAGCGGTTGGGCACCACCTTTGTCTACGTCACCCACGACCAGGCAGAGGCGATGACCATGGGCACCCGCATTGCGGTGATGAACAAGGGCATTCTGCAGCAGATTGATACGCCCCAGAACGTCTACGAGCACCCCAACAACCTGTTTGTGGCCGGCTTTTTGGGCAGTCCGTCGATGAACTTCTTCGAGGCCCGTCTGCAAAAACACAATGGGGAACTCGCCATAGAAACCGCTGGATTAATCCTGCCCCCCGAGCTTCAGGCTCGCTACGGCGAGTTTGCCGCCCATGACCTGATTTTCGGCATCCGTCCCGAAGCAATTTTCCATCCCCAGTACGTACCCCCCGGCATTCAGGGGCTCACGGTACGGGCCGAAGTCACCATCGTCGAGCTGATGGGCCATGAGGTGATCATTTACTGCCGCCTGCCCGACGGCAAAGAGTTCATCGCCCGCCTCGACCCTCGGGCTAAGCCCGCCGTGGGGGACAAGCTGGATCTGCTGTTCGATGTCAGCCGCATTCACCTGTTCGATAAAGAAAGCGAGCAGGCGATTTGAGCGGAGAGGCTGGGGTCCGCGAATGAGGGAGAGCTGGACGCTGTACAGCTCGACTTTAACGCCGGGCAGTTTGTAGCCGTGGCGCAGTACATCATATCAGGAGATAAGGCTCGTCTGCTAGAGAAGGGCCATAAGCACCAAAGTAGGACTAATGCAAAACACACGAGGGCGGCACTGGCGCTGTGCATTGCATTAATCAGCGCAACCCAGAAGCCTGTATCAACTCAAAAAATGGGGGAATAGCCTGGGGCTACGCATTCCCCATCGACTAGCCGAGAGTTTTGGCTGGGATGAAAACTCAACGGTAGAAATGCTAGAGGTGGATGGTGCACTGCTGATTCGCAAAAAAAGCGATCGCAACTTCTTTAGATGAGCTATTGGCCAGTATTCCTGAAGACGTTAGTTATGCCATCGGTGGGGATGATTTCATCAACAGCGGCCCACGCGGGCAGGAATTGCTCTAGACAAGGAGAACAGGATGCAGCTTCGCCGAGGTGAGGTGATCCGTTAGATTTGAGCCACCGCTGGTGGCGCAGTACGGAGGAATGTTTGCCCGCTGCGGTGATAGATCAGGTGGTGGCCACACTGAATCTAATTATTGGAGGCTAAATGGCAGACTGAGCAGAGCCAATTCCAACGCTTACGGAGTCAAGCCGGGCGTCGCCAGGTTTGTACGCCAGTAACTCCATGCCGATGGGTTCGCCGCTGTCGGCATCTTTAATCAAAATAACGCCATCCCCCAACTCGGTGCACAGTTAATTGGGTCTGGGGCTTTGCCAAAAGACGGTCAGCAGTTTCGTGGTCTAGAAAACGAGCGATTTGGGTTTGTTCAGAGAATGATGGTATACAAAAGTGCAACTGATTAACCTTGCTGCGACAGAGTCTCACCAGGCAAGACAAGGCTGTAGCGATCTAGTTAACATTTGCCTCAGTTGCTCTACCTTTGCCAAGCTAGGGGCATATCCTTGGAATCATTCCGCTACAAGGGTATTTGCTTACCGGTAAGGAAACAATGCGAATTCTTTTAGTAGAAGACGACAAAAAACTTGCGACTTCTCTTACTGAAGCATTGTCTATGCAGCGATATGCGGTAGATTGTGTGGGCGATGGAGAAACCGGTTGGGCTCAAGCCCAGGCCCTGACCTACGACCTCATTTTGCTGGATATTACCCTCCCCAAACTGGATGGCTTACAACTTTGCCAGCGCCTTCGCAATCATGGGTTTACGGGGCCTATCTTAATGTTGACCGCCCGTGATACCAGCCTCGACAAGGTCGTTGGCTTAGATTCCGGGGCCGATACATACATGGTTAAACCCTTTAACTTACAAGAACTGCTGGCCCAGATTCGAGCCCTACTGCGGCGGGGGCAATCAGGGACGGCAGGGGTTTTGCGCTGGGGTGAGCTTTCCCTGGACCCCAGCAGTTACGAAGTGATGTACGGACGCAACTCCATTCGTCTAACTCCCAAAGAATTTGCTCTGATGGAGGCGTTTCTGCGTTACGGCAAACGGGTCCTGAGCCGGGCCGCCATTTTGGAACAGGTTTGGACCTTTGAAGAGATGCCTGAAGAAGATACCCTGAAAACTTACATTAAAAACTTGAGGGCTAAACTTAAAAAAGCCGGGGCTCCCAAAGACTTTATTGAGACCGTTCACGGGGTGGGATATCGTCTCAAGCCTTCAGGGGAATCTGATCGGGCAAATTCTTGAGCCGTTTGAATTAAACCTTGGCCAAGTCCAGAAGTGGAGTTTTGCTTTAGGGAAAACTACGGATTTTGAGCTGGACTTGGTATAAGTCCATCCCAGTTTTGTCATTCTGTCTGAAAGACAAACAGAATGACATGTTCAAATTTGGGATGCACCCTCTGAATTAAATCTTGACTGGACTGGCAGGTTTCTTTAATATCTCAAGACAATCTCCACCATTTCTCCACGAAATCGTCCCAAATCTCTTCACCTTAGCTGTGTACCGTAAACCCAAGGTTTAGAAGTCACAAATTCATCTGGTTTCAACTCTAGATTCCATCTTGGGTTTGAGCTGAATTGATGGTTCCAGAAACAATATACAGTCTCAATTTCAATCCTTCTTTTTCAGAGACTTTTTGTAGCGAATGCTGCAATTTTATCACTCTTTCAGTTTTTCTGGACCTGCCTTTAAGTATTTGCAGACAGTGACAGCTTTTCCCAGGAAAGGCTAGCTGTCAACAAATGCATTTCAAAAACTCCAGCATTGAAATGAGGAAAACCCATGTCAGAAAAAGAGCCTTTGCAATGGGCTACCCCCGCAGGATCGGCTGAACTGTTGGAAGCGCCCCCCGAGGTCACCGAGGCCCAGGGCATAGACATGATCTACAGCCTGCACGACAAACCTCCCCTGCGGGAGACCATCGCCGCTGCCCTGCAGCATGTGCTGGCCGCCTTTGTGAATATTATTGCCCCGGCCATTGTGGTGGGTAACGCCATTGGGCTGGACCCCACCAACACCAGCTTTTTGATCAGCATGTCCCTGTTTATTTCGGGGATTGCCACCTTTATTCAAATTCATAGGGTGGGGCCGGTGGGGTCCGGGTTGTTGAGCATTCAGGGCACCAGCTTTGCCTTTGTGGGTACCCTCGTAACCGTCGGCACGGCGGCGGTGGCCGAGGGCCGGTCTCCCACCCAAACCCTGGCCTACCTGCTGACCATCTGCATGCTGGGGGCGTTCGTCGAAATCATTCTGAGCTACTTCATTGAACCCCTGAAAAAGGTGATGACTCCCCTGGTCAGCGGCATTGTGGTGGTGATGATTGGCCTCAGCCTGATTCGGGTTGCAATTGTAGCCATGGGAGGCGGCTCCGGAGCCATTGCCAACGGCACCTTCGCCACGCCGCAGAACCTGATGGTGTCGCTGCTGGTGCTGGCGGTGATTGTGGTGCTCAACTGTACCCGCAGCGCCTTTCTACGCATGTCGGCCATTTTGATTGGCCTGGTGGTGGGTTACCTGGTGGCCCTGCCGTTGGGGATGCTCGACTTCAGCGGCATCAGCCAGTTGCCCTACATTACGGTGCCGATTCCTTTCCGATACGGGTTTGACTTTGGCTTCGCAGGCTTCATTCCCCTGGCGTTTTTGTATGTGATTACCACCATTGAATCCATCGGCGACCTGACCGCCACCTCCATGCTGGTGGGCGAGCCCATTGAAGGCAAGACCTACCTGAAGCGGGTCAAAGGCGGCATTTTAGGGGATGGGGTCAACTCCCTGATTGCAGCCTGCTTCAATACCTTCCCCAACACCACCTTCAGCCAGAACAACGGGGTGATTCAGCTGACCGGAGTGGGCAGCCGCTACGTGGGCTATTTCATCGCTGGGTTTCTGTTTCTCTTAGGACTGTTCCCCATCATTGGCGGACTGTTTCAGGCCATGCCCCAGCCGGTGCTGGGGGGCGCGACCCTGCTGATGTTCAGCTCGGTGGTAACCGCTGGCATCAAAATTCTCCACGGGGTTAACCTGAGCCGCCGCAATACGCTGATTCTGATCGTCTCTCTGGGCCTGGGGATGGGAGTCTCCTTCGTGCCGGAAATCCTGGAGAATACCCCCTACCTGATTCGCAGTGTCTTTTCGTCTGGGATTGCCACGGGGGGTATGGCGGCGCTGGTGTTGAATATTGTGATTCCGGGGAAGAGGGAGTAAGGGGGTGTCGGGTATCAGGTCCTGGCTCACTTAAGTTCGGGATAAGGTAAGACCGCTGAGATTCGACTACAGCTATCCCCTCTTCGCAGGGGTAGGGGTGGGTCAATCCTGGTATTGAGCAGTTCTATCCGTGGTAAATGGGGTATCTGTGGCCGTAGATTGGACCCACCCCGCCCTCCGCTCCGAGGAGGGGATTTAGCTTCAAATTTAGCTCCAAATTTACTAGCGTTCCAACAACACATCTCACTCCAGGGGTAAGGCTACCGTGACGATGGTGCCCTGCCCCTCTTTACTGTCGAGGGTCCATGCCCCTTTGTGGTAATCAACGCAGGTTTTAACAATGGCCAGACCCAGGCCAGTGCCTTCGATGTCGCCGACGTTGCTGCCCCGGTCAAAGGCGGTTGGCACATTGGCCTGATCCGCAGCGGGGATGCCGATGCCCTGGTCGCACACCTGCAGGATTGCCCGCTGCTGGTCCTGGCTTAGGTTGACCTCAATCGGGGTGTCTGCGGGGGAATATTTCGCGGCGTTGGAAATCAGGTTGGTGAACAGCGATCGCATTAGCTTTTTATCCCAAAAGGCGCGGGTGTTGGCCAGGGTGCTGGAGAGTTTGATGGTTTGGGCAATGCCCGGCTGCATCTCCTGAATCAACTGCTGAAAGAACGGGGCAACTTCCAGCAGTTCGGGGTTGAAATCCAGTCGGCCCGCTTCGGCTCGGGTCAGGGTGAGCAGGTCGGTAATTTGCTGGCTCATCTGTTGGGCCGTAATGTGGATGCGCCGGGTATTGCGCTGGCGCTGCTCGTCAGACAGCTCAGGATAATGGGTATCCAGGGATTCTGCGGTGAGCAAAATGGTGCTCAGGGGCGTGCGCAGCTCATGGGAGGCCATGGAGAAAACCCGCTGCTTCAGCTCATTCAATGCTCGGGTGCGGGATAGTTCGGTTTGCAGATTGCGCAGAAACAGCACCAGACTGCCGGTCAGCAGCAGCCCCGTCAGCAGGGTAGCCCAGGCACCGTAATTAGCGCTAAGGGGATAGGTTTCGGCAGGCAAAAACTCAATGCGCCACTGCCGCTGGGCCGTATTTAGGGTTCGCATACAGGTGGCAGGATCAGGGCACAGGGCGTTAGTGCGCTGCAGTTGAAGGTCTGTAGGCGTTTTTTTGACCCCTTGCAGGGTTTGGGTGGTGGCGTCGTACTGCCCCAGAAACTGTCTGTCTGCCGCTGCATTCTGGTCGTAAAGGACGAAATCCACGTCATAGCTCAGGTCTTTCAGGGTTTCTTCGACCACATTGGCGATGCGAAACACCCCCACCAGCAGGCCATCAAACTGGGCCTGACGGTCTACCAGGGTGGCTGGAATCCCTCCTGATTGATACAGGGGCAACACCACCAGAAAGCCATACTGGTCTCGCTGTTCCTGCACCAGGCGAATCCGTTCTGTCGCTTGAATTTCGCCGCTATCTCGGGCGGGTTCTATGGCGGCCAGTCTGGCATTGCTGGAGTTGAGGTCAAAGCCAAGGGCGGCTTCGTTGCCCTGCAGTGGCGCAATGTAGGTGACGGGAAGGTAATAAGCCCGATCCTTTACTGGAACCAGCTGATTATCGACCCCCAGTTCCTGGATTTGAAAGGTCGAAAACCCTTCTCCCTGAATGGTTTGTTCGAAGGCCAGCCGATCCCCCTGGGGCACTACCGGAGCCCATTCCAGGGCTTGAATGCCGGGATAGACCTGCAGCGACCGGGCCACAAACTGATCAAAGTCCTGCCGCGACACCTGCCCCTGACTGACCCGATAATGGTCGCTTAAAAAACTCAGCAGATCCGTATAGCGGTTGAGGCTGCGCTGCAGGGTAATGGTGAGATTTTCGATCTGCTGCTGAAACCGGGTGTGCTGGCGGGACACTTCCCAGCGGTGAACGAAGAGGGCCGCGATCGCAGACAGCCCAACACCACAACCCATGGCAATTCCAAGGATGACGGCATGGCGAAGCGACGGTTTATCCATGTCTTCGAGGGTAGCAGGAAATTCCTGCTGGAGGTGCTGGTACCGAAAGGCAGAAGGATGAAAGGGGAACTCAAAACATACAAGGGGTTCCGCTTTAGCCAATAGGTGGGTTACTTCCGCCTCAGAGTACTAGGTAGCGTGAGGCTGTAGAGAGCGCCCCGTTAGAATTCGATCAGTTCTACTCGTCTTCCGTCACAAAAGTCGAGTTTGCCCCATTGATGGTATTCATTAGGAAGCAGCCTGGCAGCCCACCCAGGTACCTTGATCTTCATAAATAAAGGGAGCAAATCCTTCATTACAAGTGACCATCACACCGCTTTGGGGGCCAGGCAGGGTAAGCTGCTGCACGGTGCCGCCTACGGGGCTGGGCACCTCGTCCAGGGACGGTTCAGACAGGGAAGATTCTGGCCCTACGGCATCTCCAGGGTTAGGCACCTCGCAGCCAACCCACTCTACACCCAGGTCAGTGAAGGTAAAGGGAATAAACCCTTCCTGGTCGCAGGTGACCAGAACTGCGCTCTCTGGTCCACCCAGAGCGAGCTGTTGTGTGGTTTGTCCATTCGGTGCTTCGGCATCTGCCAGGGTGACCGTCATAGCTGGTTCAGCGGTATCTTCAACGGTGGTTTCTTCAATGGTTTCAGCGGTTTCTACTGGTTCTGTAGTTTCGGCGGTTTCGCTGGGATTATCGCAGGCGGTGACACCTAACCAGCAGAACAGAGCCAGAGCGCTCAATGAACCTGTTGCTCTCTGGAACGGTTTGCGTTGCGTCATAGATCACATCCTTAAAAACAAACCTTTTATCCGCAAGCGATAATACATCTTTTTTGCTCATGTTTAGTAGCAGGTTGTAGGTTGAGTGAAACGTAGTGGAACCCAACACTGTTAATCGAATTCTTGTCGGGCAGATATCTTGCCTACCTGGGATAGCCGAGACGGCTACCCCACAAGATTGAATTTCCATTCCTTGGCAGCTAAAGATCTCCCAGGCGATCTTGATCAGCAAGATAGTTGGGTCGATGGCGATAGGCAACGCTCTGCTGCAGCGTCCTTTGCGGATGCAGAGGAGGAAGTTGTGCGATCGCCCCCAACTCCCGTTTATTCCAGCCCATAACAGGCGGCTTGCGGGTGAGGCCAACCCACTGTAAACCCATGCGTTTAAGCCGTTGCCAGGACAGTGATGCTTTGCCCAGAATCGCGATCGCAACCCCCACCAGCACAATGCATCCCCCCAGAAGAACACCCAGAGTGGGGATTTCTCGAAAAGCCAAATACCCCAATCCACTGGCGACTAAAGGCTCACTCAGCAGAAAAATAGACACTACCGTAGGGCTTATCCACTTGACTAACCAGTTGATGCAGCCATGGCCCAGCAGTTGGGTGATCAGCGCCATCAATAGAATGCAGCCGTAGGTTGGCCCGGTGTGGCCGAAATAGCTGACGTTGAGCAGCAGCGGCATGGGCAACAGAACGATCGCTGCCGTCGTGTACATCAGGGCCATGTGGTGCTTCAGTTGCAACTGAGCCTGCTGGGCCACGTGGCCGAACAGAATATAGGCTGCAATGGCCCCCGAACCTGCCAGCGCCAGGCCGTTCCCCAGGGTCATGGCCGAACCGGGGGTGGCCCCGGTTGTCGTGCCGACGCTGATCACAATAGCTCCCATAATGGCTAACCCGGCTCCGAACAAAGTGGCCCGTGAGGGGCAATGGTGCAGCCACAGCCAGGACAGCAGAATCACCCAGAGGGGATTTAGATTGACCAGGGTAGTGGAGGCCGCAATGGTGGTAAAACTGAGGGAGGTCATCCAGGTGGCAAAATATAGAGCCAGAAAAACCCCGGCGATGACCGAGAAAGCCAGGGTTCGGTTTGCATAGTTTGCCTGCCGAAACCCTCGCCAGGCTGAAGTACAACATAGGGCGCTGATCACCATGCGAGACGCCGCTAGAAATAGACAGAAGCCGAGACCATCGGCCTGGTCGTACCGAATGGCCAGACGCACGAAAATTGCCCCTGATGCATAGGCTGAAAGCCCGACTGCGAGAACGATTAGAAGCACCCATGAGGAAGGCTGTACCGAAGGGCGACGACCCTGAAGCTGAACGGTCATAAATACTCGACTTTTGCTGGAAAGCCCCAATCCACCAGGGTTGGCCTTTGAGGCTTCCAAGCATTCTTTGTAACAACGAGAACATTTTCTTTAAGTTACCTGGTGATTACCAGGTAACTTAAAGGACTTAAGCAAAGAACTTATAGCGGTTCTCGATTCAGTGGAGTTCGAAGACTCCTGATGAACAAGGGGCTTAAGCCCCTTGCCCGCACCTCACTCAAGCGAAAAGGGCTATAGGTGGTCTCTAAAAAAGAATTTACCGAATAATACGCATTCGCTGTAAGGGCGAAGCATCTGGGAGGGAATTGACGTGACTTTTCCAATCGTTTTTGGCCAGATGCTTCGCCCCTCCGGCTGGTAACTTTTTTCTCAGAGAACTCCTTAGGACCGGACAATAACCGCAGTAGGGTTCAGGACACCCTTAGGTTTGCTGACGCAGATAAAGACCTGTTTGAGTTTCTTCAAGAAGAGAAATATCGGAGAAAGCATAGATTCAACACAATCTATGTGATTAATTGAATGAGGAAAAATTTGCACTACTACGCCAGATAGGTTGAGGTGGCATCGGCAGAGGTGGGAGGTTGGGTAAAGGCATAGATGCTTGTCAGTGCCCACCTTATGGTTACTGGATTACGGTAGAAGTCAACGTATCAGGATTATCCAGATGGAATCTGCAGAGGCTCAACATTCCCAAACATTGAAGGCATTGATCAAGGAAAGCCTGCGAGAAGTTTTGCGGGAAGAGCGGTTACACCTGTGTAAGCTCCTGATGCCCTTTGTAAGCGACGAGGAACAAGCTGAGATAGAGGCTCAGGTTGATTCTCCAGAGGACCTCGATGTTTCTGAAACTATTGATTTAACGGATTGGGTGAAACATGGAATCTCTCTACAACTATTGGTTACGGACTCTTATGGAAAAGGACTCTACTATTGAATAAACTAGAATAGCGAATGATCAATTCATAACCTTCGTCACGACGGGAGTAGATGCATCGAGTGCTGCTCAACCAAGGCTGGGTAGGGAGGTTTTGGAGCTGGCTTAGGGTTTCTGGGTAATTTCCGTGCTGAGACGCATAGCTTTCAATCTGCGGAATAACATTTTCACAGTAGGCCATTGCTGATCTCTCGTCGGAATCCAAAATTTTTGAGCCTACAGAATAGTTAATGATGCCATTAACCACTAAAAAAAGGGCTATTCCACCATGACGACGAAGATGTTTTAGGATGGCTGGCGATCGCTTCGTTGCCCACCGAATAACAAGCATAAAAATAATACAGGCCTCGATCAGCAAGCCAATACCCAGTATGGGAATTAAGAAAAGATATAAAATAATATCAGATCTGACAAATATCGCCGTTAAAAATCCGAGCACGGCTGGAAGTACTATAGTCCAGAAGAAATAAATTTTTCGGGGTGTTCGCCATGTCGGTGGCAAAAGATTTTCTACCATTGATTTCGCCTAAATAGGAAGGCTGGATTAAAATAAGATAGCAGAGGCGCTAGTTGCTGTAGGTTGGGTGGAGCGCAGCGGAACCCAACACCGCTGGTAGTTTTATGACTAAACAACCCACAATAACCCTATTAACTCCTCCACCCCTCCATGCATTACCGCCGCGCCAAAACTCCAGGGGCAACCTACCTCTTCACCGTCGTTACCCACAACCGGCAACCCCTGTTTAGGTTTACAAGCAACCATAATCCATTTCTTGCTAACGCAGAGGCGATCACATTGCCAAACCATACGTTATGTATGGCAAAATTTAGGGCTGGCCAATAAAAGGATTTATAATTCTAAGCTTGTCCTCAATAAGCTGATCATGCTGCATATCTTCAGAATAAAGAATAGAACAACCACTTTGAAGAGCCGTTGCAATAATTAGGCTATCCCAGTAAGAGTAACCATAGCGAAAATTAATTCCAGTCGCATCTAAAACCTTTTGAGCATCAATCTTAAGACTGTCAAAGCCATCAATAAGCTGCGACAAAATCTCTTGCGACTGTTCCCGTGTTCTCAACTTCTTTTTAACTAATACGTTATACAGTTCACCCAAAATCTGGGAACTAATAATTAGAGACTCAATATTCGCTAAAAATATCTCGTTAACCTGCGAATACTTCTCTACTGGGTCTTTGCTATAGAGATAAACCCAAAGATTCGTGTCAAAAAACACCTTACCTTTCATGAAGCTCTTCCCGATTAAACACGTAATTCTCAGGGAGCTTAAAAGAGTGCTGCTGAAGTTGTTCTAGAAACCGCTGTTTTCGAGGTTCTAGAGATTGTTCCGCTTCAATAACTTCTTCATCAGAATTATCCAGCACAACTATCTTTAATTTCTTACCTTCGAGGGCTGAATCGAGCTTTTCATCCAGCACTAAACTACCATCTTGATAAGTAGCTTGCAGAACTTTGCTCATTGCTGATATCCAAAATGCTTTCCATATTCTAGCGAGTATAGGGTGAAATGGCACTGATTTAAGGTGGTCCAAAGAGGAGGAAGTTGACTCCATCGAACTCGCCAAAAGCTTGATTATGGGTAGGGTGTGTCCCGGCCTCAGGCCCATCCTGCGATGGGGCAAACTATTCTGCCCTGGCCGGAACGCACCGTTTGCGTCAGGCAGGAAGCTCAATATCGGAAGCGATGCGTTACGGCCCAACGTTAGAGTTTGTGGGACTTTGGCGCAGGTTAGTGGGCCGATAACGCATCCTACAGTGGTCGCAGATTCGGCTTAAACACACCTTGACAGGGCTGGTAATGCCCACCCTACGGCAGGTCAAGGCTTTCAGCGATTTGTAAGGAGTGCTTTCAGCTTATTTCAGTGACATTCATTACCAGGGTGATTGTTTCTACAGTTGCCATCGCGGGTCTCTCATCCTTGCTCGGTCGATGACATTATTTTCCCTTCCTTGGGCAGATGATCGGCGCGGTAGCAGTCTTACTTCTTCTTTTTAGTCTTTTTTTTGCCTGCTTTAGTCCCCTGTCCAAAGCCAGATTTTGGCGGACTTTTTGAGGAGCTGGCCTGGGCTGCAATATCTTTAAACTCCGGAGCCTCAAATCCCTCCCGCCGGATAGGTAAAGGTGCACTGGAGCTTGAGGGTTTAGCTTTTTGGCGATCGAGGTAGGCGCGGATATTCGCCAGGCGCTGCTTTTGCGCCAGGGTGTAGCGAATTTGAAGCTCTTCGGGGGTGAAATCAGACTCTTGTTTTAGCCCCAGTTCAATCTGTGCCCTGGCCCAGGGCCCCACAAACATTTCATCTACTTTGTTGGCGGTGTAGGCTGCCTCCATTACGGGCACCGATTCAACCGCCTTGAGGTCTAGCAGTTGTGCGATTAGGCTCCCGTTGACAGTGCGGTGGTGCTGCTCGAAGTTGCTGAGCTGCCGGGTGAGCACCTCGACGCAGCGATCGCGCAGTTCTGGAAAAACTTTAGCAATTTCCCCTAACCCACTGGAGAGGGTGATTTTGTTTTTGTAGTTAATTTTGGTAGAGATCAGCTCGTCCAGGGGGGCAATGGCCTCTTCTCCTATTAAACCAAAGACCTGGGGCAGTTCTTCCAAGCACCAGTCAAAGTCGCGCTGCCCCAACACGTCTACCAGGGGCTTCACCGCCTCGCCCGCTTGCAACTGCCCCAGCGCCCGCCAGGCATGAATTGGTGCCCACAGAGCATCTTCGGTGGTAATGTCCG
>CAZPYG010000065.1:0-17409 GCA_964590465.1 uncultured bacterium
TGCCTCTGACTTGGCTGCCGAGTTAAAGGAATATAGAGTTCCGCTGGTGTTTCTCGAAGCTTGTCAGTCTGCCCAAGCTGAAAACAATCCTGAAGCATCTGTCGCAGCAGCATTACTGCGAGAAGGGGTGGGTTCTGTCGTCGCAATGAGCCATGCCGTTCTGGTCGAAACCGCCCGTCGCTTTGTAGAACCGTTTTATCGAGCCTTGGCAGAAGGCACGCGGGTTGGGGATGCCATGCTGGCCGGGCAGATAGGTCTCTTTGACGACTCTTTTCGAGGCAAGAAGATCGGAGTGGGGGATCTGAAGCTCAAAGACTGGTTTATCCCTGTGCTGTACCAAGAGCGGGAAGATCCTCAACTTTTCACCGTGACGGTTGGAGAAGCTGCGGATCGACTCGCTGCAAATCGCCGACAAGCTCAACTGGGCCAGCTGCCCCCAGAACCGGAGCACCACTTTGTCGGTCGCAGCCGCCAACTGCTGCACCTGGAGCGCCTGCTGCAGCGGTCACCCTACGCCGTGATTCGCGGCAGCGGCGGCCTGGGTAAAACCGCCCTGGCCACAGAACTCGCACGGTGGTTGGTGCAGTCGGGCCGGTTTCAGCAGGCGGCCTTCGTCAGCGTCGAGCCCCAGAACGTGCAGGACGTCAAGGGCGTGCTGGATGTCATCGGTCGCCAACTGGTGACAGGCTATCTGGTGGCCCAGTACGGCGACGACCTCACCGCCGCCCTGCGACGCATCGAACGCGCCCTGCGGGACTTCTCCACGGTGATTGCTCGACAATCTGGAAAGCGTGCTGCCCGATGCCCAGGGCCAGAACCCCGCAGGCGTGGCGGATGTAACGGCACTGCTGGCCCTCTGCCAGCAATTGCTCGCCGCCGACCCCCGCTGCCGCCTGCTGTTCACCAGCCGCGAACCCCTGCCCGCCCCCTTTGCCAAAGCTAAATGCACCGTGGAACTGGATCGGCTGAACGAACGGGAAGCCATTCAACTGGTGGCCCATCTGAATCGCCCCCAGGCCATGATGTGGGCAGTAACCCTGCGGGAACGAGCAGCGGCAGTGTTGCCGGAGTGGGGCCATGCCCAGTTTGAGAACCAGCGATTGCAGATTGAGCGACTGCTGGGCCAGGGACAGCTCCAGGTCGCCTATGACCAGGCCCAGACCCTGCTGACAAAAGCCCAGGCGGTGGAGCCAACAGCCTATCTCGGCGCGGATTATGATTCGGCGACAGCCCATTTCCTACTTGGTCGAGTACTTGAAATAGCAGGGCAAGTCACCCCGGCTCTAGAGTTGTTGGTCGAAGCTCAGCAGCAGGTTGATGAAGTGCAGTCGCTGTTGGCCGAGCTGACCAACAACCCAGAAGCCCCCGACTCCCTCAAGCAGCTCATCCAGGCGATGGTGGCCATCCTCAACGGCTCTCGCGATCCGGCCCTGGCGGATGATGCTGCGCTGGATTACAGCGACGCGGCGGAGGTGCTTTTTCTTATAGAGCGGCTTGGGCGAGGTAGGTGAGGTGGGTGGGTGTAGGGTGCATTCGGCGGCAGGCGAATTGGGCCATGAACTAAGATTTTTACCCGCCAATGCACCAAAACAAGCATCTCTTCTGCATCAGAAGGTGCCTGGGCTGTAGGCCAGAGTTAATGCCACGACCGAGAAGGCACCCGGTACCTCAACTGGGCTTTCTATGACTCGGAACTCACACAGGTCAACACTCCCTGTTGCTGTCCCCCGTCTTCTGGGTTACCGCTCATGGCCACCACCGACAGGGTTGGCTCATATCCCGGATAGCACCGCACCAGAACCGTATCTCCAAACCGCGTCATGTACAAAACCTGGATCGGCTCGCCGTTGAGAATCGCGGGCTCTAGGGCTGGGGGCAGTGGCGATAACCGACGGGGTCGATGGCTTACTGACGTTCAATCTATTTGTGTCGGAGTGGGCTGAAGTTTGCCATGCAATCGTCAGTACCATCGCAAGGGCCGACAACAGAATTGCAAGTAAGCGAGTAACAGTCTTAACCATGGGCGGATGCCTGAAATTCTGCAAAGTAGTCTACAGCGGTAGAAATAGCACCTTTAATTCCGCAAGGGTTGCTTAATGACTGCCTTCCTGAAGGTACCTGATACCTATTCCTCTAAGGTACCGGGTGCCTGTGTCTCAACCCAGAGCTAACGCCATACCCAAACAGGTAGCGGGTACTTTAACCCCCAAAGAATCATATTTCGGTAGTAAACCGAGCCAGGGTCGTGCCATCGGCGTTTTTAAGATCGAGCTGGTCACCGCTAATGGTGTAGGTGGCGACATCCTCAAGCAAGTTCAAGAAAGTCGTCTCTTGCTCCATAATTCCCTCCGGTACCGCACAGAAGCGGCGAGTGCTGGCGGCAGGGCCAATGGTGAGGCTATCGTCATCAGTTTCAAAGTTTGCCCTGTAACGGTTACAGCCAGCGGAACCGACCAGCCCTACTGCCGGATCAAAGGTCGCGGTAATCGTTGTGTCGAGGATGGGCGTCGTCAGACCGCCGCGACCGTTGTTGTAAACCGTCAGGGTCCATTCGGTGCCGGTGAGCGCTGCGGTGGGTTGGGGCGTCAGGGTAAAGAGGGGTGTGCCTGCTCTATCCACCAGTAGCAGTTGATCGCCGGTTTGGGTATAGCTTGCCACCTGGGGTAGACCCGTCAAAATAGCTGACTCCTGCGCTGCCAGAGCCTCGTTGATACAGGCCATTAGCGTGCTGCCGCCAGGGGAAATGGCTAGCTGGTCGCCCTCCCGACTGTAGCCGCTGAAGAAACGGTTGCAGCCCGTGGTGCCGGTTACTCTTCCATCTTTGAATTGGAAGGTGGCGGGTCGTTCGCCAAAGGCTTCCACAATTGAGCCATCGGTAGCCTGGTAGCTGACCAGTTGCCAGGTCATATTTTCCAAAGAGTCGGGCATCGCTAAGGTGATCTCTGAAGGTGTCGTAGGAATATTAGGGACTGTGGGATAATGCGCATTCTGGGCAAAAGCTTGCTGCCCACTGCCTACCACGAGGGCAATGGCTAAAGAGCGGCCTAACCAGGGTTGAAATGTCTTATTCAATCTCGTAACCTCCTCACAAATGAAAATGAGTGTTGCCAGAGGGCTTCAAGACACTGCATAGCCCTCCAGCTTCGATACTACGAGTTGCGGGTAGGATTTCTGGGCCGGTTACGGAAATAGATACGGGGGCTTTGGCCTTGGAATTTGCTTGGAGTAGTCCAAGGGAAAAGTCATCGCGAGAACCCGGATTTTGCCCGCTCCCCTTCGACTAAGCTCAGGACAGACCTAAATATCTCTACCCGTGCTTAGCAGAGGGGTAACCTTGGACGTTAGGCCTCGCTCCGCGATCGGGGCAATGACGCTGGAACTTAATCAATCTGCGATTTGCGAGTCCCTTACCAATCCTTACAACTTGATACTGAACCCACGCAAGGACCGAACCGACGTGTCATCTCAACCCACTGGTAACCTGTTTCATCTTCCTTCCTTGCTACCGGCGGAGGAACTTTTTGAGACAATTTGCGAATATCCGAACCTGCGCCTTGAGCGGATTGTATCCTCCGGGCAGACCACGCCTCCCGGCCAGTGGTACAACCAGGCGCAGGATGAGTGGGTGATCGTGCTGCAGGGAGAAGCGACTTTAACCTACGACAACGGCAGCAATCTATCGATGAGTCCGGGAGATTACGTGCTGCTTCCAGCCCATACCCGACATCGAGTGGACTTCACCAGCCAGGAGCCTCCCTGTATTTGGTTAGCGGTCCACATCTTTTTACCCAGAAACCTGTGAGACAGCCCAATTCAAGGGAAGTCCGAGCATTTCCATAGATAATACTCTATATAAATGCCATATCCATATGCAAAAATCAGGCTAAACGGACAAAAACGTTGCCGAGGATACATTTGAGGGCCGTTTAATAATGGGGATCAACCTATCATTCCTTGTAACTTCATGAAGTTGGATCTATAAACGTATTTAAACAAAGGTATCAGCTAGCAATTTTATCTGGGCAACTTGCTCCCTTTTGCTTAAGCGGTTATCTCGGGATGTCGTTGCGACTGAGTCTCGTAATTTTCGAGGAAAACTAGTTTGTCACAAGATACGGAAACACCCTCAAATTTTCTAGCCAATCTGCAGGATGCGCTGTTTCAGGCCGGGCAGATTATCGACATCAGATTGGCTCTCCTCATTGGCCTGCTGGCCTTCTTCGTCGCGGTGGGATTTGACTCCTCCGGTAACCGGGCCGAAGCGGCGGATTTGTTAAGGCAAAGTCAGAGGGCATCTGCTCCCTCCGTGACTGTTTTAGAGGTGGGTGCTTTTACCACTAACGACGATATCGTCGATTTCACGCAGCAACCCGCCAAGGGTGACACATCAAGCCTGGCCATGGCGAGACGGCTACGTCATGGAACTTTAACAAGTGCCGTTATGACCAGCAGTCGCCTCACCCAGGCGCACTTCTTTACAGACCTACCCTCTAGCCGGTAAAAGGGCGGAATACCCTAAACTTAACCGTTTACAACTCAATAATCTAAGCAGCGTTGAGGGCTAAAATGTGATGTTGGGCCTCAACGTTTTGCTTTTAACCTTTAAAGGCGTTTCTGTAGGCGTTCATTCATTCACACAGGCATCAGTTTTATGGCGGCTTCCATTCGGTTTCTCATGTGTCCTCCCCACCATTACGAGGTGGATTATGTCATTAATCCCTGGATGGAGGGCAACATTCATCGGTCTTCCTTTGAGAAGGCTAAGGAACAATGGCAGGATCTCTACCAGGTCATTGCTGATCGGGCTGAGGTTGATCTGGTTAAGCCCCAGCCTGGCTGGCCTGATATGGTATTTACCGCCAACGCTGGTCTGATTCTGGGGGATCAGGTGGTGCTCAGCCGTTTTCTGCACCCGGAGCGCCAGGGGGAAGAACCCTTCTTCAAGCAGTGGTTCGAGGCACAGGGTCACACCGTATACACCTTGCCCGAAGACTTGCCCTTCGAAGGGGCCGGCGATGCCCTGCTCGACCGGGAAGGGCGCTGGCTCTGGGCCGGCTATGGGTTTCGCACGGAGCTCGATGCCCATGGTTACGTGGCCCGGTGGCTGAATATCGAAGTGCTCTCCCTGCATTTGATGGATGAGCGCTTCTACCACCTCGACACCTGCTTCTGCCCCCTCACGGAGGGCTACCTGCTGTACTATCCCCCCGCCTTCGATGCCTACTCAAACCGGCTGATTGAGATGCGAGTACCTGCCGAGAAGCGCATCGCCATTGATGAGGCGGATGCCATCAATTTCGCCTGCAATGCCGTAAATGTTGAGCGTACGGTAATCATGAACCAGGCCAGCGATGGCTTGAAGGCTCGACTGGCTGAGGCTGGCTTTGAGGTGGTCGAAACCCCCCTGACAGAATTCCTGAAGGCCGGGGGGGCGGCTAAGTGCCTGACCCTGCGGGTAACGGAACCCCCCCATCCTGAACTGCCGGGCGAGAGCGGGATTTTGTCTCGCACCATCACCATGACCGGGCACCTGCTGGATACTGGCCTGGTGAATCGGGCCCTGGACCTGGTGGTGGAGGGCGGCGGCAGCTTCCAGGTGCTGAAGTTTGACCTGGGAGAACAACGGCAAAGCCCCTCCTCTGCCGAAATTCGCGTCTCGGCCCCCGACCGGGAAGTGATGGACGAGATCATGGCTCAGCTGATTGATCTGGGTGCGGTTGCCCTGCCTGAAAATGAGCAGGATGCCAAGCTGGTCACCATTACCCAGGCCGGGGTGGCTCCCGACGACTTTTACAGCACCACCATCTATCCCACCGAGGTGCGGGTAAAAGGCACCTGGATTCCCGTCCGTCACCAGCGGATGGATGGAGTGCTGGTGGTCAACCAGTCGGGTTCTGAATTGACAGCTGAATGTAAGCTGCTGCGGGATCTGCAGGTTAGCGATCAGGTCGTCGTCGGCTATGACGGCATCCGCAGCGTGCGCAGCACCACCAGTCGGGACCGGGCAGGTCAGGAGGAATTCAGCTTTATGGGTTCCGGCGTATCCAGCGAACGCCGGGTAGAACTGGTGGTTGAGCAGGTGGCCTGGGAAATGCGCCGCCTGCGGGACCAGGGCGGTCGCCTCGTGGTTGTGGCCGGTCCTGTGGTGATCCACACTGGCGGCAGCGAGCACCTGTCCCGGCTCATTCGCGAGGGATACGTGCAGGCGCTGCTGGGCGGCAATGCGATCGCTGTCCACGACATTGAGCAGTCCCTCCTGGGCACCTCCCTGGGGGTGGACATGAAGCAGGGCACCTCGGTGCGGGGCGGTCACCGACACCACCTGCGGGCGATCAACACCATCCGCCGCTATGGCAGCATCGCCAACGCCGTGGACCAGGGCGTCCTCACCCGGGGCGTGATGTACGAGTGCGTCAGGAACAACGTGCCCTTCTCCCTGGCGGGCTCCATTCGGGATGACGGTCCCCTGCCGGATACCAAAATGGACCTGATTGAAGCCCAGCATGACTACGCCCGCCTGGTACAGGGCTGCGACATGATCCTCATGCTCTCCTCCATGCTGCACTCCATCGGGGTCGGCAACATGACCCCCGCTGGCGTCAAGATGGTCTGTGTGGACATCAACCCGGCAGTGGTCACCAAGCTGGCGGATCGGGGTTCTCTGGAATCCACGGGTGTCGTTACCGACGTGGGTTTGTTCCTCAGCCTGCTGGTCAAGCAGCTGGATCGATTAACCCAGCGTCATGTGGTGGTTTAGCAAGGCTCTGGACTTCTAGAGAAAGTTGAGATGCTGAGGAATGGCGAAAGCTATCCCCTCCGAGGATGGGCAAGGGGTGGGTAATCCCCGGCATTTTGCAAGCTTATCCATACGGATTAAGATGCTTGCGGTTGTAGGTTAACCCACCCCGCCCTCCGGGCACCCCTCCCCGGGACTATCCATTAGGCAGATCTCCCCTCACCCCCTCAGTCCCCCTCTCCCAAAATGGTAGAGGGGGAGGCCAGAAGGGGCTTTCCGGCCCCCCTGCTCCCGTTCTGGGAGTAGGCATGTCCTGAGCTTGTCGAAGGGGGCTGGGGTAGGGCTATGCCCGTGCGTAGCAGAGGGAAGACTAGGCAGTGCAGGAGTTTTGGCGCCTTTTGCGTAAAGGATAGCTCCCCGGGAGGGAAACTTGACATAGCTTCTTTCCTGCTTTGGAACTCGGGAATGAAGCTAAATTCTGGGAAAAATCTCCGTCGCCGCCCGGTGCAGCAGGGAATGCCGGAAAATTAAATCCTCCATCGACTCCCCGTAGCCGCCGCCGATCACGCAGGCTACGGGGAGTCCGGCTTTGGTGCAGGTTTCCAGCACCATGCGATCGCGCCGGTACAGCCCTGTATTGGTCATGGCCAGCTTGCCCAGCCGATCTTCCTTATGGGTATCAGCCCCGGCGTCATAGAGTACCAGGTCAGGTTTTATCTGGGTCAGAAGATCTGGCAAATGCTGGGCCAGACAGTGCAGGTAGTCGTCATCTTCCATACCCGCAGGCAGCGGCACATCCAGATCGCTGGTCTGCTTTCGGGCCGGAAAGTTCTCGCCGCAGTGCATGGAAAAGGTGAAGACACTGGGGTCGTTCTGAAAAATCCAGGCAGTGCCGTCTCCCTGGTGAACGTCCAGATCCACAATCAAAATTTTGCTCACCATCTGCTGCTGGCGGAGCACTTTGGCGGCAATGGCCAGATCGTTGAAGATGCAAAATCCTGCTCCATAGCCCGGGAACGCATGGTGGGTTCCTCCTGCGGTATTGCAGGCTAATCCATGCTTGATGGCCAGTTTGGCGGTCAGAATAGTTCCCCCCACCGCAGTACAGGTCCGCTTGACCAGGGCCGGACTCCAGGGCAGGCCAATCCGCCGCTGAGCTTTGGTATCCAGAGTGCCCTGACGATAGGCGTTGACGTAGGCCGTTTCGTGGACGTACTCAATCCACTCCTGGGGAGGCTCACCCGGTTGGTAAATCTGCTCTGGAGTGATCACTCTATCCTTGAGCAGATACTCACACAGGCCCCCAAACTTTGACATGGGAAATCGATGCCCGGGCGGCAGCGGTGCAACATAATCGGGGTGATAAATAACCGGAAGCTGACTCAAAACCCTACATGAAGGAGGACAGGGACCGCCGATGCCGCAAGTCTAACGAATGGGCAATGCTTTCCTCTGACCAGTCTAGGGGATGATCTTCATGGTCGGGAACGATATCGGGGTTTTGGGTTTCGGGTTGAGCGGGAACCAGGCCGGAAGAATTTACGACGGTCTGTTGGTCTCCAGATTGTTGTTGAGGGGAAGGGGTTCTGGGAAACTTGGGATGTTTTACAGGTCTCCCGCCTTGAGTATCCCTGGCTTGGTCCTGAGGAACTTGAGACCCTGGGATAGATTCAGCCGAATCAACTAACCTTCCACCCTTAAGATCCAAAGGCGTTTCTGAAATTGCCACGGCCCCCGGCACGACAACGCTATCTCGTTCGGGGGCAAAAGGTGCTAACCGCTTTGGGTGGGTAGGACGCTTGGGAACCGGTTTCGCCTTACGAGCCGCTTTCGGCCCTACCTTGCGCTTCTTTTTAGGGCGGGGTGGTCGCTTGGCCTGGTGGGTAATCAAGAGTGAGCCTAAAGCGCACAGCCCCACTAGACAGGCCAGTTCCCCCACTGCCTTCCAGCGAACCCCAATGTTCGGATTAGTCGCCTCCAGATCATTGGCGGCATCCCCTTGGCTATCTTCCGAGCTTACCCCAGCCGGTTGAAAGGATGGCGTCGTAGAACCGCCCTCACTCCTGGGTGCCGGTCGAATCACCGGAGGGGGCGAAGCCCGTTGTATGGGAGCCGGTGCCCCGGCTGAGGAAGTCACCGGTACCCCAGAAAACATCAGGCGGCTATAGGCCACCGCTGAAATACAGATCAGGGTGAGCCACAACATTCCCAGCAAAAGCAGCGGTCGATATTGAAACAACCTGGCCCAGAACTGACTCGACAGAACTGACGGGTCTTTTGCTTCAGAAAACAGCTGCCGGGGATTTTCGTGGGGTGAATGGGGAAATCGCCGCGCCATGATATTGACCTTAAGGCTATTGGCAATTGTATGAGGTATGACGCTCAGACGCCAGTTTCGCTAAGGGGTGTTCACAAAAGTGGTGGGTAGAGTCCATGCTTTCCACAGACTCAATTCAATAACATGCCAATGAATTATCGTCTTTCCCTTGCTATCATCTCAAAGCAAGGGAAGGCACGTGATCCTGAGGATCTTGAGCGACCCAACCCATGTCCGAATTTAGCCGCACCTCAAAAAATAAAAACGAGTCTTCGTCGCTGGCCGGTCCCACCCGCCCCAGGGTTGTTCCCTGCTGAATGCCCTGGCCGACCTCTACATTGATGGCGTCTAAATTCGCGTAGCGGGTTTGTAACCCCCGGTCATGGTTTACCACCACCAGGTTGCCGTACAACTGGTCATTCCCGGCGAAAGCCACCGTGCCGCTGCCGACTGCCAAAACGGGGGTATCCTCCGCTGCCGTCAGGGCAATGCCGGTATTGAAAACCAGTTCGTCCTGGTTCGGGTCGGGCTGCCAGCCGTAGTTCACAACAATGTCGGTGCGATTGGGCAAAGGATAGCCACCCAGTAAGGCCTCAGCCGCTGGTGGCTTAGAGCTGGCCGACGCAACGGTCTGCAAACCCGGGAACCAGTTTACCCCGGGCACGAACACCTCCCGAGGCACAGCGCTGACACAGCCATTCACTTCAAACAGCACATCGGCCCGGCTGTTGTAGGCCTGGGCCACATCCTGCCAGGTCTGCCCCTGGGGCACCGTCACCCGAATCCCGTTAAATGGTGGGATCAGCAGCTCCTGTCCTACCGTCAGGGTGCTCCCCTGAATCGAGGGATTGAATCCCTGAAGCGTAGCGGGAATCAGGTTGTACTGCTGGGCGATGGACTCCAGGGTTTCTCCAGCCCCCACCCGATGTCGAGACAATCGGGATAGAGCTGGCTCAGGGCAAGAATTAGTCCCATCACCATCGGTGGCAGATGGGGCACTGGTTTGAGCAATGCCCGGATTGGTTCCCAGCATTGAAGTGGGCATTGCTGCTAATGCTGCCACCAGGGCCATTTTATGGAAGCCAGTGAGGGTAAAACGTCGAGACAAATTAGCCATAACCATAAGACATATCAATAATGAAGACCCGTTTCCAAATCGGGAATGATTTCATTGCCCCTAGGGAACCAAACTAGCCATAGTTCATGCCCTCGGCGGGAGAGAATGAGCGTGGAAAAGTTGGAAAGCTTTCGGCATTTCTTGTATTTCAAACTCCATGATAGGCATTCCCCCATAAGGTTTGTCAGCGGCTGGCCCTCCGTTTCCGGATGTTTACCGTAAATTCTCAAGGGATATTCGCTACAGTAGAAGCGTGGTGCGGCATTTGATTGGTTTAACTGTCGGCCCAGGTAGACCATAAAGCTAAGGAAAAAGGCGATGGGCTCAGTTCCAAAACAACTCATCTGGGTATCAGCAGCCTTGCTGACGGGTGGCGGCGTGGGTTGGTCAGGCCACAACTACTTTTCGCAGCTAATCACTGAGGAATCAACCGCAGAAAAAAGTCTGACCTCCCAAACGGTGCCGACTTCCCTGCGCTCGGTGGTAGAGCCCCCAGCAGAAGCCAGGTCTGACTTGCCCATTGCCCCAACTAATCCCAATTTCATTGCCGCTGCTGTGGAGCGAGTTGGCCCAGCGGTTGTGCGTATTGACTCAGAGCGTTCGGTCTCTGACGCCATGCCCGACGCCTTCAACAACCCCTTCTTTGAGCGCTTTTTTGGCGACGAAATTCCTCCCTCTGCCCTGCCCGATCGTATTGAGCAGGGCACCGGTTCCGGATTTGTGGTTAATCCTGCTGGCCAGATTTTGACCAATGCCCATGTGGTGGAAGGGGCAAGAACGGTTCAGGTAACGCTTAAAGATGGGCGGGAGTTTGAAGGGCGGGTGGTCGGCGTCGACCGGGTTACGGACGTAGCCGTCGTCGAGATTGATGCTGATAATTTGCCCTCGGTGCAACTGGGAAGTACTGAAAACCTGACCCCCGGTGAGTGGGCCATCGCCATTGGTAATCCCCTCGGGTTAGACAATACCGTAACCGCTGGGATCATCAGCGCCATTGGCCGTTCCAGCAACCAGGTGGGGATTCCTGATAAGCGGGTGCAGTTCATCCAGACCGATGCTGCCATTAACCCCGGCAACTCTGGCGGTCCCCTCTTAAATGACCGGGGAGAAGTCATCGGCATGAATACGGCCATCCGGGCTAATGCTCAAGGTCTCGGCTTTGCGATTCCCATCGAGACGGCCAAGCGCATTGCCGACCAACTGTTTGAAACCGGCGAGGTGAAGCACCCATTCCTGGGCATTCAAATGGTTGAGCTAGACGGGGATGTGGTGGAGCGCATCAAGCGGGAGCAAGACCTGCCCTTTGAGTTCGACGAAAATATCAGCGGCGTGCTGATTGTCGGTGTCATGGAAGGCACTCCTGCAGAAGCGGCAGGACTGCAACCTGGCGATGTCATTCAATCAATTAATGGAACTGCGGTAGATGCTCCTGAGCAGGTACAGGCTGAGGTAGAAGCCACTGAAATCGGAAGGACTTTAGCCATTGAAATCAATCGAGAGGGTGAGCTCCAGACCATAGAAGTAGCCCCAGGTGCCCTGCCTCCCGAATATCAATAACGGTAGCCGGTACAGCTAAACGGCTGCGGTCTTAGAAGATTGATTTTGGGTTTCCGTGGATAAATCTTTATCCACGGAAATTTCCTCCAGAACTTTCAATAATTCCCGCTCAAAAATCACTTGGGCACGATTGGTACGTCCCCCTACATAAAGGGTTCCTGCATCTTCCAGGGCCCAAACTTGGGAGTGAGAGACGTAGCTCATCAGCACACCCACCATCAGCAGCCCAAAGCCTGCATAAACCATCGGTATGCCTGGGTCAGCCTTGATTTGTAAACCGGTGCTACCGATGACATCAATGAGGGATAAGGTGACTCCATTAACCTCTGTCGCCATTCCCCGCCGGACTGTGGAAACCAACTGCCCATCCTGGCCGTACACCAACACTGTGCCCTGGAGATCCCGAGTCAGTAGGGTGACCCCCTCGCTCATGTCGGGTTTCGTCGGCAGCCAGGTGCCCCAGAAGCGAGGGCCGTCATTGTCGAGCAGCGTCATGGGGAGCTGGAAGACAGGGCTGTTGTTCAGCTTCACCTGCACCGCAGCCACCCCCCAGTCGGCCTGGTAAAGAGTAACTCCTTTATGCCTTAGGGGTTCATTGACGTGGATGGTTTTGCGGTCAAGTTCGGTTCCTTTTCGGTCAATCACCGACAAATCAGAATAGAACTGGTCGATGCTCCCTTCGGGGGTGTAGTCAATCCAGAAACGGTTCACCCGCACAGCCCAATCCTTAGGGATTTGTGCCTCTGCCCAGGGACCGGCATCAAAAATGTTGCGAATTTGGAATGTTTCGCCGCTGGGTACCATTTCCTGGGCAAAAAAGCCGGTCATGGCTCCCCAGATGGCTCCCAGCAGAATCAGCAGCATACTGGCATGGACGACGATAGGCCCGATGCGCCCTACGATGCCCTTGCGACCATAGAGAGTATCGCCTTCTCGGAATACCTTATATTTTTTTTGTTCTAAGGCTTGGCGGAGAGGTTCAGCGGAAACTCCCGGCAAATCAGCACTGAGAGCCAGCTTCTGGAACTGTCGCGGTTGGGTGTAGTACTTCCATTTACGCGCTGCCCCCAGCGCCGGGAATTGCCGGGTGAAGGTGCAGGCGGTAAGGCTGGCCCCAAACAAAATCAGCAGGGCCAGGAACCACCAGGTGCGGTAAACGTGGTCTAACCCTGAGATAAGGATGACCTTCCAGCTCAGGAAGCCAAACAGAGCCGGATCTTCGGGATAGTTGGCTCGGTAAAAGTCGAGGGTTTCCCCCTGCTCAATAACGGTACCGGTGATGCTGAAGAGGGCGATCGCAAGCAGGAGCACAATGGCCAACCTCAAATCCGCCAGCAGAGGCAGTAAATCCCGCTGAAAGTAAGTTTTCAGTCCCCGCAGCAGGCTCGATTGCGACGTTTCAGAAGAAGTCATAATGTCAATTCTCAGCGTTTCACACTAGGGTGGTGGGCCAAATCCGGGTCAGCAGCGAAATTATCCCGAATCCCAAAAGCAGGGCACCGCTTGCGGGAGTAATCCAACTTGACCACTGGCGCAGTTCCAGAATTCGCTTGATAGCAGAGGTAAAGGTACCTGCCAGCACCAGGGGAGTTACATATCCCACCGCGTAGGCCAACAGCAGCGCACTACCCAACACCGGATTTTGAGTCGAGGAAATCCAGGCCAACAACGTAGCTAGGACTGGCGTACTACAGGGAGAAGCCACGATGCCAAAAGTAAGTCCCAGGCCATAGGCTTTCAGCCAGGTCGGCACATCCCAGTTGTCCAGCGCTGGTCCATTGATGGTCGGTAAGGAAATCTGCAGAATTCCCAGCAAGTTCAAGCCCATCAAAATCGCAATCAGGCTAACCAGGATAGGGAGCCCCACGGCGACCTGACCATAGACAAAGCCAAACAGCCCTGCCGCCAAACCCAGGAGAGCCAAAGTTGTTGCCAGTCCCAGGGCAAAACTGGCGGAACGCAGAACAGCTTCTTTCCGGGTATCCGAGTCATAACCGCCCATGTACCCGACCATAATTGGCAACATCGACAGCAGACAGGGCGAAAGGCTGGTAAGCAATCCCGCTAGAGCGACAACGGTCAGGCTCAGTAGAGAAACGTGGGTCAGTTGGTCATTAACAATCTGGGTAGACCATTGAGCCAGATCGTACAGATATATCTGAAGGCTTTCGAGCATTAGCAGCCCAAATAATTTGCGGCATCTATCATTCTAGCGACTCAGCCCCATTGACCCAACCTGAATCCAAGGTCTCTTAAGCAAGCCGCCGGAATCGCTAATACGCTCGATAGAACATGTTTCACCCCCGGTCGAACTTTGGCCCAAGTCTTCAGACGTAGGGTGCATTCGCGCCTTATCAACCTGATTAAGAGGCTCCCAGATAAAATTTTTGGGCGCAATGCACCGCTTACGGTATTGAGTGTCTCGATAATTTTAAGTTCTCGCCCGAGAAGAATTTCCGGTAATCAACCGCAAGAAAGACCGGCGCCGCTTACCAATCAATGGCACGGGCTCATCCAAGTTAATCTCCCTAGCGGCCCTTACCAACAGAGCTGCTGTTGCCAAACTCGCCAACATAGAACTGCCACCGTAGCTCAACAGCGGAAAAGGCAATCCCGTAGTTGGCAGTACTCCTGTCGCCACACCCATATTCAATAGCGCCTGACCCACTAACAGCACCATGCTGCCCACCGCCACCAACCGATGCAGCGGCTGACTCACCCGCATAGCCACGAACAGGGCCAGAGAAGCATAAATCGCTAGCAATAACAGCAGCACCATGCCGCCGATAAAGCCAAACTCCTCGGCGTAGACCGCAAAAATAAAATCTGTGTACTGAATCGGCAAGTAGTAGAGTTTTTGCTGGGATAGGCCAAATCCCTGTCCCCAAAGCCCCCCAGACCCAATCGCCAAAAGACTTTGAATTAGCTGATACCCACTGCCGCCAGCATCTGCCCAGGGATTCAGGAACGCAACAATCCGCTGACGCTGGTAGGTGTTGATGCTAATGCTGACAAAAGCCACCGATAACCCTCCAACAGCCGTCATGGCCATATAGCCGAAGGGAATCCCTGATGCAAGAGCAATCAACCAAAGCGTTAAACCACAAATAGCCGCAGTACTCAGGTTAGGCTGCAGCAAAATTGCCGCCAGGATGGCCATGAAAATACCCAGCCAGGTCAGGCGAGTTCTCCAACTCAGGTAGTGCCAGCGCCCAAACAGCCGTGCTCCCTGCAGTACCAGGCAGGGCTTCATCAACTCTGAGGGTTGAATCATAAAGGGTCCCAGGGGTAGCCATCGAGTCGCCCCGTTTACCGTTACTCCCACCGCTGGAATTAACGTCAAAGCTACTAGTCCCAGCAAAACCAGAACCAGAATTCCGGAGACCTTCAGCAACCTATCCAGCGAAGTGTGAACAATCCAGTTGAACAACGTCAAACCCGCAGATGCCCAGAGCAACTGAATCAGTACATAGTGCAGACCGTTTCCCTGCTCTGTCAGCGCCACCGGATAGGAGGCTGAATAGAGGACCAACAACCCCAACCCTAGCCACACGAAGGTGAGCCATCTGAGCCAGCGAGCCTCCGCCGACCACTGTGGCACGGTGGTGTCAATCCATGGAATGAAGCGGGTGAAGTTCAACGCGTGCTACCCCTAATTTCAAGGGTCAAGTATAGCTAAGCTGGGGATAGACAGAGCATCTGAAATTCTTGATTTTCTATTGATGCCGGTTAATTCAAAAGCCAAGGAAATAGAGAAAGCTACTCTTAACCTCCCCTCCTCGGAGGGGTGCCCACAGGGCGGGGGGGGAGACTCCTACCGAGAAAAAATATAGGCAGGACGGGGGTGTGATCCTCTGACTCAGTTCAACCCACCCCTGCCCCTCAAAGGAGGGGAAAACAATCAGCGTTTTCTCGATTGGTCCGATACCTTACGTATCGGTTACGAAGGATGATTGATCCAGACCTTAAATACGACAAAGCGGGCGATTCCAAAGAACCTCCCGCTACAAGCACACTTTAATGGGTTGCAACACAAGCCCCTGACGGGCGGGGCGAGCAGCAATCCCCTTAAAGCAGGCCGGTGTTAGTTTGCTGGCGACCGGTGGCCAGTTCGACCTTGACGATCTTGCCGCCCATTTTTTGAATTCGCTGTTGCTCACGAAACCAGTTTTCGTAAGGTACTAGCTTAGTAAAAAAAGTGTTTTGTAACTCACGCTGGGTGCGGATGCGAGTTTGGCTTGGAACGCAGGCCGTAACCTTGAACATGCGCATGGACAGTAAAGTCTCCTACTAAAAGTGTAGATACCTAAAAGCCAGAGTCGAAAGCCAATGCCAGGGACACCAGGAAGACAGTACAGCACAACCCATTGTCCGCAACACTCGCTCCTGACTCTGGCCTACACAGGCTTCATCTCAACGGATGAAGCGATAGTGATAGATTACAGACTTAGCTCAAGCCAGAGCAGATGTAATCGAAGTAAACGCCCATTTCCTTGCCAGCGTCAGCGCCAACCAGGCCAGCGGTGACTTCTTTCATCGCTTGGATAGCGCTCACGGTAGCACCGATGGGCACACCCAGGGAGTTGTAGGTTTCCTTCAGGCCGTTCAGCACCCGCTCATCCAGAATGGACGGATCGCCAGCCAGCATGGCATAGGTGGCATAGCGCAGGTAGTAATCCAGGTCACGGATACAAGCCGCGTAGCGGCGGGTGGTGTACATGTTGCCGCCGGGACGGGTGATGTCAGAGTACAGCAGGGACTTAGCCACAGCTTCCTTGACGATGTCAGCGGCGTTGGCGCTGATGGTGGTCGCGGCCCGAACCCGCAGTTCGCCGGTTTGGAAATAAGCCTTCAGCTTATCCATAGCGGAGCCATCCAGGTACTTGCCCTGAACGTCGGAGGAATTAATAACAGAAGTAATTGCGTCTTGCATGATGTAGCTTCCTTAGAACAGACGTAATCTCAACAAAAATCAATCGGGTAGGTGAGCCGCAACTATTGCATCGCGCCGACAACGTAGTCGAAGTAAGCCGCAGCTTCAGAAGCATCTTCGCTGGATAGCATAGAGGTAGCTACGCCCTTCATGCAGCGCACAGCTTCAGCCACAGCGGGGATGGGTGTACCCAGGGAGTTGTACATTTCACGCACGCCGACCAGACCGATTTCTTCGATGGGGGTGACATCACCAGCCACCACACCGTAGGTGATCAGGCGCAGGTAGTAGTCCATGTCCCGTAAGCAGGTGGCGGTCATTTCCTCACCGTAGGCATTACCACCGGGGGAAACAACGTCGGGGCGCTTCTGGAAGAGCTGGTTACCCGCTTCCTTGACGATGCGCTCACGGGATTCGGTCAGCACCCCAGCGATGCGCAGACGACGCTCGCCAGAGGTGACAAAGCCTTTGATGCGATCTAGTTCGCCGGGGCTGAGATAACGAGCCTCAGCGTCAGCATTCACGATTGACTTCGTGACAATACTCATTGATGGATTCCTCCGAAAAATATAACCAGATATCTGAAACTGGTATTCACCTGTGGTTTTGCTGAACCAACCGAACAAGTCTGGCAATACAACCCACTACTTAGCAAATTGAGTTCTAACGAACTAACCACTCTGTACAGGTCACATCTTTATTGAACGCCAGGTGCCAACGTCGGCGATGCCTGAAGGCAAACCAGACAT
>CAZPYG010000065.1:17509-25132 GCA_964590465.1 uncultured bacterium
CCTGAAGGCAAACCAGACATATTGCAGACATTCGGAATCAGCATCCTTCCCGATTTATTGTCCGGTATGGTGGAAGCCTTCTTGAAACTCATGAAATATTTTGTAATAGTTTCCCTCAGATTCCTCAATACCTTACGGACTAAGCCCCTGAACTGCTTAAAAGGGGTCAAAAAACAACCCTAATCGCCCAGATTCATTGATCTGGGCGATTAGGGCTTTACACAAGTTTACGTTTTGAATTGCTTTCTTAATTCACCCAATTCAATGAACCGTAGGGTGGGCACTGCCCACCAACTCACAATTGCTATATTCAGACCAATCTTGATCCTTCAACAGGAGAAATCAGGAAGAAGAAAAAGCATCAAAGGAAAAAAGAACTGACGGACAGGACCAAACTCCATCCGCCATTCCCGTTTACCTAAACCCGGCGATAGGGAACCCCCTGCTCGCCGAAGTATCGCAGGTACTCATCCGAACCCAGCATCGCTTTAGCGACCGCCATCGCTCCGTCATTCTCGGCCTTCGTCAGGTAAGACTGCAGCTCAGCATCCTGGACATTCCGGCCCAGTAGTTGACGCGCCATAATCGGCACCAGCTTAGCCACCGGATAAGCCGCCACAAACCGGGCCTGATAAGCCGGAGATGCTAACAGCTGACGAACAAACCCACCCACGGTCATCTGTCCGCTGTGAACGGCCTGTTCGGCATCAGCCAACCGCCAATTTTCGGGAATTTCCCCGGTCGGGAAGACCATGATCTGACGATAGGTGGCTTCGAGGGCGGCTGCGACCTGAGCCTGATCAGCGCCAGGATACAGCCGATATAACCGGGTCGTAGACTGAATCGCTGGCACCACTGCCTCTTCCGGTTGGGAAGTCCGGCCCAGGGTAGAAGCTAGTTCAGCATCGGCCTTAGCTTGATTAGCCGTCGCCTCTGCCATCAATGGCATTTGAGACAGATCCATCCCATTTTTGGAGGACTCGAAGCTAGGTACGACCAAATCCCGAGTTTGCTTGGTCAGGCGGTTGTACAGCCGCTCCGTATTCGGGAAATTAGCCGCTGGTAGGGTGGGATAGCGGCGATAGGGCACCGTATCTTCCCCAAAGTACTCGGCGTATTCTGGGGTCGCCAGCATCGCCAGGATGAAGCCGCGAATTCCTTCGCTGGCCAGAATTTGGTTGTACTTGCGGATCTCCCCCTGGTCTTGAGGAGCCCGACCCAGGAAGTGCTTAGTGCCAAACTCGATTACCTGGGTGTTGGGGTAGGGGGCATAGAACTCCTTAATGTAGAGCTGCGACGTCCCCAGACCTTCGATGAACTCCTTCAGGTTGATTTCGCCGTTGCTTAGCTTACTTTCCAGAGACGTGAATTCGCTCTTAACGATGTAAGGAGCAATATCCCGCTCGAAAACTTGCCGATAGGCGGCGGCGATGACTCGCTGCAGGTTGGGCTTGTCCGCTAGACTGGTGAGCTTGAAGACCTTGGTCTGCTCCCGCTGACGATTCACACCCTGGCCGACCCGGAACTTAACATCCGGCATAGCCCGGTCTTCGGCCACGGCACCCAGTTCCACAAAGCGAGGGATGGTATCATCGGGGATGGGTAACATGCCCTTCTCGGCCAGGTTGCCTGCCCGCATGCTACGGAGGGACAGCCCTTTCGGCGTCAGGTAGCGCTCGTAGGGAACGGTGTCTTCTCCGAAGGCTTCTTCGTACTCTTTGCTATCGATGATGGAGTCTACCAGGGCGTAGAAGCCCTTCTTAGCGCAGATGTCGAAGTAGGCGTTGGTTTCCTTCCGGCCATAGGTGGGACGCCCCAGCAAGCGGCGGTGGATGTATTCCACGGCCTTCATGATGTACAGGGAAGACCAGTAGGTCTTACGGAAGGCCTCTGACTTGGCGATGATACGGATGAATTCCTTCATGGAAATCTCGCCGTTCTCCAGCTTGATTTCCGCCACCTTAGACCGCTGGCCGGAGTAAACCTCCCGACCGAAGACCTGGCGATAGGCAGCGCTGATGATCTTCTGGGTGGAGCTTTCGGAATACCGAACGCTGGCCTGGGTGTTGCCGGTAGCAGGAATCTGATCCAGCTTGAAGACTTTTGCCCCCAGGGAACCGGGATTCTCGCCCCGAGCCGCCGGGTTGCTCACCTGGTTGTTAATGGCAGGCCCCCGGTGGATCAGAATCCGGCGGGTGTCCTTATTGAAGAATGCAGGGGTGGCGCTGGGATTGCGGGTCTCTTTCGGGAAGATGGCCCCAAACTGAATTTCCAGCGGGTCGTTGCCGGACCCATAGGGATGCTGATCCGGCAGGGGCTGTTCGTAGGAGGCGAACAGGGTGATGAACTGAGGCTTCTTGCGGAAGGGAGCGCTGTAGTTAAACAGGTCAAACTGGGGTCCCCAGTTGCGGCACTCCTGAGCTTCCTGGCCCAGACCGCGCAGGTAAGGCACGGTCTCTTCCCCGAAGTAGTCGGAGTATTCCCTGGAATCCACCAGGGCATCCACCAGAGCGGGCAAACCCCCGTCAGACACGATGGAGAAGTACTTCTGCACCTCTTCCCGAGAGCTGGGAGCCCGTCCCAGAATATGGCGAAAGGCCAGTTCCAGGGCCCGGCTGTTGATGTAAGGCTCGTAGAAGTTCTTGCGGTACAGGGGCGACTTGGCCAGACGGCGGATGAATTCCTTCATGGAAATCTCGCCGTTCTTGACCTTTGATTCCAGGTCAGACAGCCCCAGGGAGTAAGCCCGGGTAATGTCCCGCTCGAATACCTGCCGGTAGGCGGCCTTCACGATATCGTTCTTCTCGGTGGAAGAAAGACCGGGCTTCATGGCGTACTTGGGCCGACGCTCAGAGGCGTTGAAGTAAATCTGAGGCAGCTGTAACCCCTGCAGATCCGAAGACGAGCGCTGGCGCAGCTTATCTGAGGGAGTGGGGGCCTTAAATTCCGTCAGCAGCACGTTGAAATACTGCACCACAATGTCCTTCGCGTCGGGATCTTCCCGGAAGTAGCGAATGGCCGCCTGCTGCATCGTCTGAATGGCGACGATGGTGGCGGCGGAAGAGCAGGCATTCTCAATGATTTCCCGCAGACCCCGCACGTTCACGGAAATGATGTTGGGATCACCGGCCACGATGGCGTAGGTGACATAACGGAGGAACCAGCTCAAGTCCCGCAGAGACTTCTGCATGTTGCTGGGGCCGTACCGCGACACGTTGATAGGGCGAAATCCGGGGGGAATTGGCCCGGTGGGGGTAGAGCTGAACAGGTTGTTCAAGCCGCCAAAGAAGCCGCCGCTACTTTCAATGTAGGTGGCGGTTCCTAGTTTTGAAGCTTCCTGCTCGTTCAGCACCTGACCGCCGCGGGTCATCTCCATGGTGTTCTCCTGATCTGGACGCTCCAGATAGGCCAGGGGAGAACCACCCGTGAAAATGCGGTTGGCAGCCTGGGACACGATCAACTCGGAGTAGCGAGTCAGGGTCTCGGCGATTTGAACTCGTTTCAGGCCAGAGTTAAAGAATCCTGACAGTTCCTCCAGCTCTCCCTTACCCATATAGCGGTCTTGCTGCTCGGCCTGGGAAATAGTTGCGACAGGCAGAGTCTGATAGAGCTGGGGACGCGCCGGTGCACTTCCACCACTTGCTTTAACACTCATGCGTATTCAAAGGCTCCCTATGCGGACAATCACTGCATCAAAATAAAGCTTCTCCAAATCCAGCAGCGGAACTTTCCTAAGGGAAAGCGCAGGCCTCAGCTGGACCTGGTGTAAAGCGACCCAATCAACGTAGCCAGAGCAAGTTCCTTTGCGTCGGGCAAAGGAGGCTGACCTGCTGGGGGCGAACCGTTATTAACGACATTTTCAAAACGAAGTCTAATAATTTTAGACGCGCCGTCAACGAACCTGTGATTCAGATTAAACCGTTTCAGGACCGCAACACTATTTATTAAAAACTGTGTAGCATCCCGTTTTGGGTGGGTCTTCGGAGATCATAGAGGATGGTCACTACCTCCCTGAGAAGCCGGATAAGTTTTGTAACGTTCCGTTATAAACGTAACGGCCTGGATTTGACCCACCCCGCCCTCCGGGCACCCCTCCGAGGAGGGGAAGGCTGCTCCAGCCGGAGGGTGCATTCACAGCCCTCAGAAATTGGCAAATTTGAAGCCTCAAAGTCCCTCTCCCAAGCTTGGGAGAGGGACTTAGGGAGAGGGCCAAACTGGGTCAAGAAATATTTCGCCAACAGCGTCCGCTGGCGCTTCAACCTACTTTTGTTGTTTCTAAGATTCTTTAAAGTAAGTCAACTCACTCCCCATGCCTGACCCTCAATCCGTCACCGACGCCGTCGCCAGTCTTTACAACACCTACCCTTTTCCACCGGAGCCGATTCTGGATGAGCCGCCCCCCGGCTACAACTGGCGCTGGTACTGGGATACGGCCTACAGCTTCTGTACCGGGGCCAGGCCCGATGCCAAATCCGTCCGGGTGCTGGACGCAGGCTGTGGCACGGGGGTCAGCACGGAGTACATCGCCCATTTGAATCCCGAGGCGGATGTGACCGGCATCGACCTGAGTGAGCAGGCCCTGGCCACTGCCGCCGAACGCTGCCGCCGCTCTGGTGCCAAGAACGCCACTTTCCGCCGGCTCAGTATTTATGATGCCGATCAGCTGGAAGGTCAGTTCGACTGGATCAACTGCGTCGGCGTCCTCCACCACATGCCCGACCCCATCCGAGGCATCCAGGCCCTTGCCCATAAACTCGCGCCGGGGGGCATCTTCCATATATTTGTCTACGCCGCCATCGGTCGCCGGGAAATTTCCCTTATGCAGCGGGCGATTCGACTGCTCCAGGGGGAACGGCGGGGCAACTACCGCGATGGGGTCAAGGTGGGGCGCACCCTGTTTGACGTGCTGCCGGATGACAACCGCCTGAAGCGCCGAGAAAAAGAACGCTGGTCCCTCGAAAATCAGCGTGATGAGTGCTTTGCCGACATGTACGTCCATCCCCAGGAGGTGGATTACACCATCGACAGCCTGTTCGAATTGATCGAGTCGTCCGGTTTGGAGTTCGTGGGATTCTCCAATCCCTACATCTGGGATTTAGAAAGACTGCTGCGCGACTCCGAAGACCTGCTCCATCGCGCGCAACAGCTTCCCCGGCGGGATCAGTACCGGTTGATTGAGCTGATCGATCCGGAGATCACCCACTTTGAATGGTTCCTGGCTAAGCCACCGCTGCCCAGATACGACTGGTCCCAGGATGAGGAGTTGCTGGCGGCTTTCCCGGAACGGAATCCCTGCATGGACGGTTGGCCCAGCCAGAGCATTTTTGACCACAACTATCAATATGTGACCCTATCGCCGGAAGAATTTGAATTTTTGCAGGGGTGCGACAAAGCCGAGGGCCAGGCCACCGTTGCCGATCTCCTGAACTCCACCACAGCAACCCTTGGCCGGGTGCGCGAGATGCACCAGAAACAGTTGGTTCTGTTACGCTTGCCACAACCTTCACCCTAGATTCAAAGAATAATCATCGATTTCCCTAAAGGGATTTGCTCATTAAGTATTATTGCCGTGATATGATCATCCACGGTCTGTATGACAGGCCAAACTGCCCAGGTGCAAGGATTGAGGGTTTGCGTGGCCTTATCAGAAACTGACCACAAAAACAATGACGGCAAGGAGGTGGAAGCCCCAGAAAATACTTCTGAGCTTCCTCCCGCATCAAATTCTGCTATGGATGAATATTTTCGTCTTCAGCAGAATTTGATGCTCTGCACTTTAGGATTTACCGTCGTTATTTTTGTGTCGGTGTGGTTGGCCTACTCCTTGCCTGTTGCTCTGAATTATTTAATAGGAGCGTGCACTGGTGTGGTTTACTTGAGGATGTTGGCAAAGAATGTCGCCAACGTCGGGCGTGGCCAGAAGAAAATCAGCAGTGGTCGGCTTGCCTTATTTATTGGTCTGATTCTAGTTGCTACCCAATGGCAGCAGCTTGAAGTTATGCCGGTTTTTTTAGGATTTATGACCTACAAAGCTGCTCTAATTGCATATACCCTTTGGACGGCGGTGCTGCCCAGTCAATATGCCGATTAGGTTAATAGTTTTCTAGTCTAACACGACCCCTATGCAAGTCCTGAAGAAGATTTGAGTTTGCTAGAGATGACGCTCAATATGATTTCGTTTCATCCATTCTTGGCAAAGCTAGAGGTCGGTCAGCACCTCTATTGGCAGATTGGTAATTTCAAGGTTCATGGACAGGTCTTTTTGACCTCCTGGTTTGTAATTGCCATTCTGGTTTTGGTTTCTTTGCTGGCTACCCGCAATATTCAGCGAGTGCCTTCAGGACTGCAAAACTTCATGGAATATGGCCTGGAGTTTATCCGTGACCTGGCCAAAAACCAGATTGGCGAGAAGGAATATCGGCCCTGGGTTCCCTTTGTTGGCACCCTGTTTCTGTTCATTTTTGTATCTAACTGGTCCGGTGCCCTGTTGCCCTGGAAGTTGATCCACCTGCCGGAAGGGGAACTGGCAGCGCCGACCAACGACATCAATACCACCGTAGCTCTGGCTTTGCTCACCTCCCTGGCTTATTTCTACGCCGGGTTCAGCAAGCGTGGACTGGGGTACTTCGCTCGTTACATCGAGCCGACTCCCATCCTGCTGCCGATCAATATTTTAGAAGATTTCACCAAGCCCCTCTCCCTGAGCTTCCGTCTGTTCGGCAACATCCTGGCAGATGAACTTGTGGTGGCTGTGCTGGTCTTGCTGGTGCCTCTCTTCGTGCCGCTACCAGTGATGATCCTGGGTCTATTTACCAGTGCTATTCAGGCATTGATTTTTGCGACCCTGGCAGCCGCTTACATTGGTGAAGCCATGGAAGGCCATGGTGCAGAAGAGCATGAGTAACCTGTTGAAGGGTTATTCAGTTGATTCCCCGACCAGCTGATGGGTCAGGTTTCTATCAGCTGCTGTGGTTCCACCCCAAGTCCAGCTCGAAAATTGGAGCTTTTCCTTAGGCAAACCTCCACTTCTGGACTTGGACAAGGTTAGTACCGCAACTAGAAACGCTCTTTGAGCGTTCTCTATGACCTGATTAGCTTGTTGTTGATTGTCAAAATCGAGGTAACGACATGGATCCCATTGTTGCAAGCGCTTCCGTACTGGCTGCTGCTTTCGCTGTTGGCCTGGCTGCTATTGGCCCTGGCATTGGTCAAGGTAATGCCGCTGGTCAAGCTGTGGAAGGTATTGCTCGCCAGCCCGAAGCTGAAGGCAAAATCCGCGGTACTCTGCTACTCTCTCTAGCGTTCATGGAAGCGCTGACCATTTACGGTCTGGTGGTAGCTCTGGTACTTCTCTTCGCTAACCCCTTTAGCTAGACCGGTTTAGCCCGGGGAAAGTCCATTGCCTTCCCCGGGTCTCTTTTGAAAAATTCTAGCAAGCCGTGTTTAGGCCCTTTGGGTGGTTCAGAGGGATAGATAAGAATGATTGACTCAATTTGGCTCCTGGCTGTTGAAGCTGCAGAAGAAGGTGGCGGTGGTCTATTTGACCTGGATGCCACGTTACCCCTGATGGCGGTGCAGTTTGTCATCCTGGCCGTCGTTTTGAATGCTCTGTTCTATAAGCCA
>CAZPYG010000065.1:25232-27949 GCA_964590465.1 uncultured bacterium
GGCGGTGCAGTTTGTCATCCTGGCCGTCGTTTTGAATGCTCTGTTCTATAAGCCACTTGGCAAAGCCATTGACGAGCGGGATGGCTACATCCGCAGTAATAAAGTCGATGCAGCAGAGCGTTTGGCCAAGGCCGAGCAAATTGCCAAACAGTATCAACAAGAGCTGGCCGAAACTCGTCGCAAAGCCCAAGCTGTGATTGCCGAGGCCCAGGAAGCAGCTCAAAAAATGGCAGCCAAAACCATTGCTGAAGCGCAGCAAGAAGCTCAAGCCCAGCGGGAGCAAGCCCAGCGGGAATTGGATGAGCAAAAACAAGCGGCCATGGGCACCCTGCAGCAGCAGGTGGATTCCCTCAGCCAGCAAATTTTAGATAAGCTGCTGGGTTCTGTTGCCGCCTAGGGTTTCGGTTTCCCGGAAAGCTTAGCAATTGGTGATTGGCAGCAGACTGCAGCAGCGTCGTTGACGGACATGAAGTTATGGTTATTGGTTGGTTTTTAGCAGAAGAGGGAGGGGTTGGTCTTAACTTTGACATTCTCGAGACCAACCTGATTAACCTGGTGCTGGTAATTGGTATTCTGTTTTATTTTGGCCGCAAATTTTTAGGCAGCACCCTGTCATCGCGTAAAGCCGAGATCGAAGCGGCCATTACGGATGCTGAGCGCCGAAAAAAAGAGGCGGCGTCTGCCCTCGCTGAAGAACAGCAGCAGCTGGCTCAGGCTAAGGAAACGGCCCAGAAAATTTTGGATGATGCTGAAGTAACAGCAGCTCGCTCCAAGGAATCTATCCTGGCCCAGGCAGAGGAAGATGTCCAGCGGATGAAGGCCAATGCCGCTCAGGACTTGAGTTCTCAGCAGGCAAAAGTAATGCGGGAACTGCAGCAGCAGATTGCCGCCATGGCTATTGAGCGGGCTGAGGGCGAATTACCGAATCGCCTTAATGACGATCTGCAGCGCCGCATGGTTGACTCCAGCATCGCCTTATTGGAAGGAGGGAAGTGATGATGAACGATTCTATGACCGCTGAAATCACAAATCCCTATGCCCAGGCACTGATGGCTGTTGCCAAGGATGCCAACGCTGCGGATCAGGTGGGCCAGGAAGTTAGTAATTTACTGGAAGTATTAAATAGCTCTGACGAGTTATCCGCTTTTCTGGCTAATCCGCTGATGACAGCTGAGCCGAAAAAAGGCGTTCTTCGGCAGATTGCAGAGGATAAGGTGAGCCCCTTCTTCTTGAATTTCCTGTTGCTGCTGGTCGATCGAGGCCGAGTGACTTTGCTAGAGGGCATTCTAAAGCAGTATCAGGCGTTGCTGCGGGAGCTGAACCAGACTGTTCTTGCGAATGTGACTTCTGCGGTTGAGCTATCGGATGATCAGAAAAACGCTATTCAAAACCGAGTCATGGGTATGACTGGGGCGAGAAACGTTGAGTTATCCGTTGAAATTGATCCTTCCCTGCTGGGAGGGCTGATTATCGAGGTGGGCTCTCAGGTGATTGACGCCAGCCTCAGGGGACAGCTTCGCCGCATTGGTCTGCAGTTGTCTACCGCCGCCTAGTACAGGCATTTTTGATCTTGTTCCGTGTTTATGTAGGTTACCAGGGCAAATCCTATGGTTAGCATTAGACCTGACGAAATTAGCAGCATTATTCGCCAGCAAATTGAGCAGTACAACCAGGACGTCAAAGTATCCAATGTGGGTACGGTGCTTCAGATTGGGGATGGTATTGCGCGTATCTATGGCCTGGAAAACGCCATGGCCAGCGAACTTCTTGAGTTTGAGGACGGCACCATCGGTATCGCCCTGAACCTGGAAGAAGACAACGTGGGTGCAGTGCTGATGGGCGACGGCATCAACATTAAAGAAGGTAGCCCCGTGACCGCTACCGGCAAGATCGCCTCCGTCCCCGTAGGCGAAGCCATGTTGGGCCGTGTGGTTGACGCTCTGGCCCGTCCCCTGGATGGTAAGGGTGATATCCAATCCTCCGAGAGCCGCCTGATTGACTCCGCTGCCCCTGGCATTATTGCCCGTAAGTCGGTATATGAGCCGATGCAGACCGGCATTACCGCCATCGACGCGATGATTCCCATCGGTCGGGGCCAGCGGGAACTGATCATTGGCGACCGTCAGACTGGTAAGACGGCGATCGCCATTGACACCATCCTGAACCAAAAATCTGAGGATGTCGTCTGCGTTTATGTTGCCATTGGTCAAAAAGCCTCTTCCGTGGCTCAAATCGTGGACGTACTGCGGGAGCGCGGCGCTCTGGACTACACCATCGTAGTGGCCGCTAACGCCAACGACCCCGCTCCGCTGCAGTACCTGGCTCCCTACACCGGTGCCGCCCTGGCCGAGTACTTCATGTACAAGGGTAAAGCCACCCTGGTGGTTTACGATGACTTGACCAAGCAGGCCCAGGCCTACCGTCAAATGTCCCTGCTGTTGCGTCGTCCCCCCGGTCGTGAAGCTTATCCTGGGGACGTGTTCTACCTGCACTCCCGTCTGCTGGAGCGAGCTGCCAAGCTCAGCCCCGCCCTGGGTGAAGGCAGCATGACCGCCCTGCCTATTATCGAAACCCAGGCTGGCGACGTCTCCGCCTATATTCCCACCAACGTGATTTCCATCACCGATGGTCAAATTTTCCTGTCCTCTGACCTGTTCAACTCCGGTCTACGTCCCGCTATTAACGCCGGTATCTCTGTATCCCGGGTGGGTTCTGCG
>CAZPYG010000066.1:0-15616 GCA_964590465.1 uncultured bacterium
GGGGGGGCTGTTTCTCGCTGGCAAGGCTTGATCACTTTAGTCCTTTCAGGTAATGCTCAACTGCGGGGAGTGAGGGTTCATAACTCTCGGGGCAGCGGCATTCTCGTCGTGGATGGAGGTCCGCTAATCAGGGCCTGTCACATCAGCCGCTGCCCTCAAGATGGCATTGTTGTTTTAGGACCCGCCCTACCCCAATTCGTGAACATTCTGATTGAGGATAACGGTGGTTCCGCCATCCAGTTTGCCGACCAGAGTAAGGGAATAGTTAAAGACTGCGTGCTGCTGAGATGTCAAAGGGGCATTCACATTAAGCATGCAGCCGCGCCGCTGGTTCACCATACTGAGGTCACCGAGAATCGAGTAGGGATGCTGGTGGAAGGATCTAGTCGTCCGGTATTGCGCAAGAGTCGTATTTTTCAAAATCTGACCCAGGGGATTTGGCTACGGGATAACAGCCGTCTCGATCTGGGACAGCCCCAAGACCCGGCCCAAAATGTGATTCGAGATAACGGCCAGGCTGACATCCGCAACGACACGAATCAAGTTTTAGTGACCGTAGGCAATGATTTGCTGCCGCAAGGGTTGCAGGGGCGCGTAACACTGGAGGCCAGTCAGGTGCCATCGCCAGAGGCGATTCCCCCGTCCTTGCTGGTTCCAGCCTCGGTGGGGAGTCAACCTGCTTTAGAGGAAGCATTGCCCCCTGGGGCCCCAGAACAACCGCCTGCACAACCCCCAGCCCTCTCCCAAGTCCGTGAACGGGAAAGGGGCGAAAGTCGATTTTTAGATGTTCGTGGCCACTGGGCGGCCCCCTATATCGACGCTCTGGCAGAGATGGGCCTGGTTCGGGGCTACAACGACAGGCTTTATCGTCCCAATGAGGCGATTACGCGAGCCCAATTTGCCGCCATGGTGGCGGCTAGCTTTCGCGATCTGCCGATGACCAAAGGGGCAACTCCCTTTGTAGATTTGCCCCAGCAGCACTGGGCCTCGAATGCCGTAGCGCTGACCCAGCGTCAGGGGTTTATGGGGGGGTATCCTGACCAGACGTTTCGACCCGATCAGCCCATGGCGAGAGCTCAGGCAATCGTGGCCATGGCCCAGGGGCTAAAGCTTGCTCCAGCGCCGGCCAACGTGCTCAGCATCTATCGCGACCGGGCACAGATTCCCAGTTATGCCACGGATGCCATCGCCGCTGCTACCCGGCAAAACCTGGTCATTGACCATCCCGGCACCGACCAACTGCGGCCTCTGAAAGTTATGACCCGAGCAGAAGTGGCGGCCCTCATTTATCAAGGCATGATCGCCCAGGGGCGAGTTGATCCCCTTACGGTCAGGGGCAATACTCAGCCCGAAATGACCCAGGGATCATTTCCTGACATTGAGACTCACTGGGCCCGGGACTTCATCCAGGGGCTGTTAGACCGTCACCTGATTCGAGGCTATGACGATGGCCAGTTCCACCCCAATCAGCCCATGACCAGAGCGCAGTTTGCGGCGATAGTTTACGGTGCCTTTCGCCCCACTTCCCTTCGCCCTGCCCGGGTTTTTCGCGACGTCTCCCCTAACCACTGGGCAGCAAAAGCGATTCAGCGCACCTACCAGGGCGGGTTCTTGGCTGGGTTTCCCGATGGCAGTTTTGCTCCAGACAACGCCATGCTGCGAGTGCAAACCTGGGTCGCACTGGTGAATGGGCTAAATCTGGGGCCGACCCAGCAGGGAACCTTCTCCTTGGCATCAAAATTTGTGGACAGTGGGTCCATCCCGGACTACGCGGTGAAAGCCGTCATCCAAGCAACCCAGCTCAATATGGTGGTTAACGCGCCCGATATTCAGGTGCTCAATCCGAATCGGGTCGCGACAAGGGCCGAGGCCTCTGCGGTGGTGTACCAAACTCTGGTGCACTTAAACCAGGTTGCCAAAGTGCATAATCCGTTCATTGTTTATCCTTAACCTGTCTATAGATCGTTAAGGGCAAACTCGCTAACATGAGACAATATTATAAAACTTTAGCCTATCTATGGGTGGGCTTCGTTTGTTCCGTGTGATAAGGATATTTAGCATGGCCGAGATTCAATTTGCCCGTGGCGTCGCAGAAGAAGTTATCCCCGATGTACGTTTAACCCGTGCCAAGGATGGCTCTAACGGTACGGCAACCTTCTACTTCGACTATCCCCAGGCTCTTTCAGAAGACGGTGTAGAAGTCACCGGTATGTATCTAGTAGATGAAGAGGGAGAACTGGTCACCCGGGAAGTCAATGGTAAGTTCATCAATGGCGAACCCGCGGGTATCGAGGCCATCTATGTCATGAAGAGCGTAGAAGATTGGGATAGATTTATGCGGTTTATGAATCGCTATGCCGAGCAAAAAGGACTTGGGTTTACCAAAAGCTAACCTCCGCCACTCTGCTCGGAGTTTAGTGTTACCCAGATCGCAAAAAGGGATCGGAATTAACCGATCCCTTTTTTGTTTGGCATTTCCACAGCAGAACTTTAGTAGGCGTCCTGCAGTTCGTAAAAGTCAGGGGAAACGTAGTCCTTACGAAGGGGCCAGCCAATCCAATCTTCAGGCATGAGTAAACGCTTAAGATTTGGGTGACCTTCGTAAATGATCCCATACATGTCGTAGCTTTCCCGCTCCTGCCAGTCGGCAGCCTTCCAGATCCAGTAGACGGAGGGAATCCGGGGGTCTTCTCTGGGAAGAAATACTTTCACCCGCACCTCTTCGGGACGGTCGGCATCATCACTCACTTTGGTCAGGTGATAAAAGCTCACAAGTTCTTTACCGGGTCCCTCATCGTAGGCTCCCTGGCACTGCAAATAATTGAACCCATAGGCAAATAGAGCAGTGCAGATAGGGATTAAGTACTGAGGCTCAACCTTAATGACCTCAACCCCAAGGTGATCAGGCTCGGTAATTTCGTGGGCAAAACCGTTTTCGGTTAACCACTTAGAAACAGCGCCCGCTTCAACAATAGGACCAGATTCACCCTCGGCCTCAGCTGCCACCTTAGTTTCTTCGTCGGCCATGTCAGCTTTCCTCCTGCTCTACATTGGTTTCAGCTAAAGCCTGGGGTACGGGAATTCCCATCGCTTCTGCCAACTCTCTGGGAGGTGTGCGATGACCCCCGGTCTGCAGATACTTTCCATTCAAAATGGGGGGGACAGGTTTCATGCCATGGGTGCGCTGGTAGAACCGATTAGTCTGCATCGTGTAAGCCCGGTCCTGCATAGACTCGGTGGCCACCTTTTTCCGCAGCTTAATAATGGCATCAATGATGGCCTCCGGTCGGGGAGGACAACCGGGAATGTAGACATCCACGGGAATTAGCTTATCCACGCCCCGCACGGCCGTAGGGGAATCAGTACTAAACATGCCTCCGGTAATGGTACAAGCCCCCATGGCAATCACATATTTGGGGTCGGGCATTTGCTCGTACAGGCGAACCAGCGCGGGTGCCATTTTCATGGTGACAGTACCGGCAGTGATAATCAGATCAGCCTGCCGTGGGCTAGACCGTGGCAATAAACCAAATCGGTCGAAATCAAATCGAGACCCGATCAGAGCCGCAAATTCGATGAAGCAACAGGCCGTGCCGTAAAGCATAGGGAACAAGCTTGACAGCCGACACCAGTTGTACAAATCATCTACGGTCGTCAAGATCACATTCTCAGAGAGATCGTGGGTCACCTGGGGAGCCGCCGCCTGATTCATCAATCGCTCACCGGGAGCGATCATTGCATTCGATTCGGAGGCTGAGGTGGTATTCATGACCATTCCAAGGCTCCTTTACGCCAAGCGTATACAAGTCCAATAACCAAAATTCCGATAAAGACTAAAGCTTCTACAAAAGCAAGTAAGCCTAACTGGTTAAACGCTACGGCCCAAGGGTATAGGAAAACAGTCTCCACGTCGAAGATGACAAAGACCAGGGCAAACATATAGTAGCGAATATTAAATTGAATCCAGGCCCCACCAATGGGCTCCATACCCGACTCATAGGTGGTACGACGGGCTGGGCCACGGTTAGTCGGCCTGAGAAGTTTAGAGGCACCGAGAGCAAGGACCGGCACCAGGCTGCAAATAATCAAAAAAACCAGAAAGTACTCGTAGCCAGATAAGACAAACACGAGTTCACCATCGCGACAAGGGCAACATCAGCGGATCAGACTCGCCTGCTGAGACAGGTACCGGGTCGAAGCTGACCCTGGGGGAGAAACGCTTGGGCTTCGAGGCCTGACTCCACTGGGCCTATTCTAACGTTACGTTTGCTTAAAATCAGCATTCAGTGATTGGAGAGCTTTATGGCCCCCATCAAGCAACTCGAACCTTAAGGCCCTACCCGGGCAGCTGTCTCATTTATGTCATAATTATTTACAACAAACATTCTGGCCCCTGGGTTCCTGTGTTTGCTTCTTTCCATCGATAGAGTTTGATGTTTCTAGCCTGACATGCAGGCTGAGGTGTGTTCCTATGAGTGCTGAACCCGAAATTTCGGCAGAAACTGCCAAAGCATCAGAATCAGCTCAAATCAATCCCTCAGGGAATGCTGCGTCTGAGGAAAAGGCGCTAGCTCCCCAAGAGATGGATCGCTATGAGTGTCGGGCCTGCGGTTACACTTACGAACCGGTTAAAGGAGACAGCCGAATCAATATTTCCCCGGGTACTTCCTTCGAGGAACTGCCCTTAAATTGGCGTTGCCCGGTATGCAGTGCCCCTAAGCGGCAGTTCAGCAATGTAGGGCCCCTGGGCAATCCTTCAGGGTTCAAGGAAAACTTGGGCTATGGGCTGGGGGTTAATACCCTGACTCCCGGGCAAAAAAATATTTTGATTTTTGGTTTCCTGGCTTTAGGCTTCTTTTTCTTTCTAAGTCTTTACGGCCTGAATTGAGATTCATCTGGTCCCGCAACGTCCTATGATGACGAAGCTGCGGGTGCTGTCACTCCATAAGACCAGGCAAACGGAAGGCTTCTGTTTACTGGTTGTATGGGCTTCTGGCGGTAGTCGTTATATTCCGGTAGTCGTTTAAGAGTTACGGTTTCAATCCCTATGTATGCTGCCCTGGACTGGTTAAAACGCGGATTGATTGTGTTGGTGGCTATGGTGATGGCCACTGGCTGCAGCAAATATTTTTTGGCAGATTCGGAAATACATCCCTGGCAGGTCGTTCAACTGCCTACGGAAGCAACTCTTTCGGATATTGCCTTTACGTCTGATAACCAGCATGGCTGGATTGTTGGCAATCGAACCACCCTCCTGGAAACCCGCGATGGTGGCGATACCTGGAAGCAGCGCGAGCTAGCGCTAGGGGACAAATCCTACACGTTCACCTCTATAGACTTCGAAGGTGATGAAGGTTGGGTCGCCGGGTTGCCATCGGTGCTGCTGCACACAACCGACGGCGGAGAGAGTTGGGAAAGCATTCCCCTTAGCCCTAAGTTACCCGGCTCTCCTTTTATGGTGACGGCCTTGGGGTCCCAGGAAGCAGAAATGGCTACGGATGTGGGGGCAATTTACCTGACCCAGGATGGTGGCAGCACCTGGAAGGCCCTGGTGCAGGCTGCCGTAGGGGTGGTGAGAAATATGACTCGTTCAGAAGACGGTCGGTACGTAGCGGTGTCCTCTCGGGGTAACTTCTATTCCACATGGGCCCCCGGTCAGGACGAGTGGATTCCCCATAACCGGGAGAATTCGCGACGGTTGCAGAATATGGGTTTTGATGCGGACGGTAAGCTTTGGGCGATTGCCCGGGGTGGACAAGTTCGGTTTTCTAACTCCCGCGGTTCCAGTGACTTCACGGATGCCATCAGCCCTGAATTTGGTAGCAGCTGGGGGTTGTTAGATATGGCCTTCCGGACTCAAAATGAAGTCTGGCTTAGCGGTGGCGGCGGCAACCTACTGTGTAGTTTTGATGGCGGAGAAACCTGGTATAGGGACACCGCTGTGGAGAATGTGCCCTCTAACTTCTACCGCATTGCCTTTGTGGGGCCGGATAAGGGCTTTGTCCTGGGGCAGCGGGGAGCACTTCTAAAGTACCAAGGTGAGACCACTTAGGCCAGAGCACTGACCCGTCTCCTAACGAATTGCTTGTTAGGGATTCCGGGGTTCTTTATGATTAGAGTAGATTTCTTCGTGTTAAGAGAGGAGACGTTGATATGGCAGGTACTACCGGTGAGCGCCCCTTTGGGGACATTATCACCAGTGTTCGCTACTGGATTATCCATAGCATTACTATTCCAATGCTGTTTATTGCTGGTTGGCTGTTTGTTAGCACTGGCTTAGCTTACGATGCCTTCGGTACTCCCCGTCCTAATGAGTACTATCCCAGCAGTCAAATGGAGTTACCCATTGTGAGCGATCGCTTTGAAGCGAAGCAGCAGATTGATACCTTCTCAGGGCAATAAGATTCTTCCTGTTCTCATTAACTTTTGTTGTTAGGGTCTATGCAAAGCAATACTCCGAACGAGCAAATTACCTATCCCATTTTCACCATTCGCTGGTTGGCCGTTCATACTCTGGCTGTTCCAAGCGTTTTCTTTCTAGGCGCCATTGCCGCCATGCAGTTCATTCAACGATAGGAGCAAACCGTGGATCGTAGTCCAAATCCCAATAAGCAGCCAGTTGAGCTTAACCGTACCTCGTTGTACCTAGGGTTATTGCTGGTATTCGTGCTGGGTCTTCTTTTTTCGAGCTACTTCTTTAACTAAGTTAGAAAGAGCTTGTTGAGAAGTAAGCCCCGGGTATCTTTCTCCAAGCAAGTCCGTTTCTTTCTAGTCATGTAGAGAGTAGTTCTAAAAATAGCTTCAAGTATGAAGCAACGGATGGGTTCTCATCCATCTGCGGCTGTATTGGTCATTAAGTTGCCTGTTTAGTAGGAGGTTTTAACAATGCTTCAGAGTGGGCGAATTCCTTTATGGATTGTAGCTACCGTAGCTGGTACAGGAGTGTTGGTAGTGGTTGGTCTGTTCTTTTATGGAGCCTATGCAGGCGTAGGGTCTGCGATGTAGTTGACGACGTGACCAGCTAACTACAGCTTGTGTCGTAGCCAAACCGGGAGGGGGGATGAGGATAATGTCCTCACCCCCTTTTCAATTTAGGCCTTCCTTTAAGGACCGAAATATTCAGGTACAAAGCTGCCGTGTAATCCATAGGGAACATGGTGGGCAAGTTTGAGGCGGGTTATAGGTCCAGCGGAAATATCTCTGCCGTCCAGAATGACCAAATCTGAGCAGCGCCGTTCGGCGTTATAGATCAGGACCAGCACCCAGCCGTCATCTTCGGTTGTTGCCTGAGGACGGGGCACAAACACGGGCTCTCCCATGAAGCCTCGAGGAGCGGCACTCCAAACCGTCGTCTCTCCGGTCGCAGCATCCCATTTGAGCAGGGCTTGTAGAGGGGCATTGCCGGTTGGGGCATGGGCAGTGCCAATGTAGAGGTAGCGGTAGGGATGTCCAACTTGATCGGGATGTAGCGTGGGGAACTCAACGCAGCGGGTGATCACCTGATCGACCCTGGCGGTTTGTCGCTCCAGGTCTAGGCTGAACCGCCAGAGCTGACCGGCAGGGACAGCATCGAAGTCTACGGTTTTGTAGTCGCTAGCTCCCTCCAGGGTGGGAAACCGGTCGTAGCAAATGGAATCTACAACGACCTGTCCATCCCGCTCGAAAGCATTAGCGTGATGAAAGACAAAGCAGGCATCGGTGTCCAGAATTTGCATGGGGCCTTGGCCATTGCGCGGAATCAGGATGATGCGGGTGGGCTGTTTGGGATCAAAACGGATACATTCGGCGGCTCCCTTTAGACCCAGTAAAAAAGGAAACGGCCCAAAGCTAACCGGATTTTGGAAAAAGATGGCGTAATTTGGGGTCAGGGCAAAGTCGTGGAGGAAGGCAAAGCCTGGAACGGTATGACTGTGCTGCGAAATCACTTTGCCCGTCGAGTCAAATTCGCCCAGGGTAATCTTGCTGGATAGCCCTGCCTTGAGGGAAAACCCAACCAGGCGAGGTTCCCCACCATGGTGGCCGGGGTCCAATTTTGGGTGAGCTGTGAAGGCGCCTCCCGGCGAGATTAAACCATCGAGGTAGTCTAAACCTAGGGTTTCAAGGGTACTGGGGTCGAGGCGGTGAGGCTCGGCGGCCTCCCACAGGGCGAGGAGTTTGTTTCCCCAGTAAATGATGTGAGTATTGGCAATGTTCTTGAGCTTCAGGTCGAAGGCATTCGCCAAGGGGCCCCCAGGTTTTTGAGTCCCAAATACCCCCCGGTACAGCGACTTTTTTGCCTGCTGCTCAGCAACATAGCCTGCCGTGCGGACATAGCGGTTACGGTAGTAGGCCCGTCCCTGGCGAAAGGCAAGGCTGCTGACCATGCCATCGCCATCGAAAGGGTGTTTGACCTCATGGCCGAACACATCCATCAACCCTGGCCCATTGCGAAACAGGGTGCCTTCGAGGTCAGTGGGAATTGCGCCCTCTATGTCGGTAATCCAATAGCTGTATTCTTCGGGCTGGGAGCGGTAGCCGCCGCGCCAGTCTGCCATGGTGAAGGATGGCTGAGCAGATGTCGGTTTAGATTCAGTGGTGGTCATGGGTTACGCAGAAGTTGGGGTAGTCAGCAGGCAAACTCTTAATTAATCACCCTCGCCCACCGGTATGGGAACCTCAACAGAGGGGCGGGGAGCGGGTGCAAACCCAATCTCTTCCTCGGCAGGTAAAGAGAGGACTTGGTGAGGATTGTCATGGCCTCCGGTTTGGGACGAAGTTGTGGGGAGCAGGAAGAGCAGGGGAAGGGGCAACAGGGTGGTGAGGTTAGTCAGCAGGACCAACTGCCACATCTGTTCAAAGTTCGTTTCGGTGATCCCCAGCCAGTGGGTGAGTAGTGCACCCAGTTCGTGGGACAGCAACCCCGCCAGATTCACAATCGACATGAGTAGGGCAAACAGGGTGGCTTCTACCCCCGGGGGGCACAGGCGGGCGGATAAAACAAGCACCGGCATAAAGGCAATTTCCCCCATCACCGTCAGTACCAGACTATCCCCCAGGCTGAACCATTGGTCATCAATGCCGAGGGCGCGATTGGCATGGGTGACCAACAGCAGCATACTCAGGCCCAGCAGGCAGGACAGCACCGTTGACCAGGCAAAAATCGTGCGAAAGGGGACCTGCTTCAGGAAGCGCTGGAAGACCCAAATTCCCAACAGGGCCGCCAGGCTGGTAACCAATCGCACTCGGCCCAGAAACTCTGGCTCAAAACCTAGCTCGTTGGTCGTAAAGAAAAAGAAGGCGGAGTCTGCTGTTGGAGTTGCCTGCCACAGAAATAAAAACAGAGCGGGCATCCAGATGATCTTCTGGCTGATGGCCTGCCGCAGTTGGTTGACCTGCCCCACGATGGCGACCCAGGTCGGTTGCTCCGTTACCGGATTTTCCTGAATTAGCATGGCCACCAGGGTGACGATCAGGGGAAATGTTGCAGTAATGGCAAAAACGGTGCGGGTTGTTACCTGCTCCAGCAGCAACCCGCCCAGGTAGGCCGTGATCACTCCTCCTACGGCAGAGGCCCCCCAGGCTAGAGATTGCAGGGTCCCTGCTGTGCTGAGGGATTCTTTGCGGGCCCTTTCTACCACTAAAGAATCGACGATGACATCCCCAACGGCCACCGAGAGGGAGCTGAGCGTAATGGCGGCAATCGCTGTCCAGGTGGACTGCACTATCGTCGCCAGGGCTAGCCAGGAAGCGGCCCCTAATATCCCCGACATCATCAGGTAAGGGCGGCGGCGATAGCCTAAGATCGGAAAGCCATCAGAAATAAACCCGAATAGAGGCTTCACTGTCCAGGGGAGGGTGGCGATTCCGGTCAAAGCTCCCACCTCTGCCGGAGAAAGACCGATATCATCCTTCAGAAAAAAACTGACTGCCAGCCGCGCCAGCCCTAAAATGCCCTGGACAAAGTACACCAGTAAAATGGCCGCAAGTTCTGAGGTTAGGGGTTGTCCCTGCAGTATCCGAGTCTCGAGAAAACCTTTAATACCTGCGGAAGAGGAAGAAGCAGTCATGAAAAACGAAGTTACCCTTCAGGTTTTATAACAGGTGCGGCCTGGGGGGTGTCATGACTCCGGGGAAAGACTCTCCAGGAAAGCCCAGGCAATTTATTAAGAAATGTCAACCATTTGTCCTTATGATAGCTTTCCTGGATGGGAAGGGGCGTTGAGCCAAGGTTGAAAGCCCAGATTAGGTTTCGCCCCCGCAGCTTTGATCGGCCTCCGATGGTACTGCTGCTCTCTCCCCCGTAAACTAGAAATTACGGCTTTGCTAAATTCCCCCGCTCGTTTTGACTATGCCCTGGATTATTGCCACGTTTTACAAATTTGTTCCGTTAGCCGATCCGGTGTCCCTCCGGGAGGAATTACTGCAGTGCTGCGCACACCTGAGTCTCAGGGGCACCATACTTTTGGCACCTGAAGGGGTAAATGCCACAGTTGCCGGTTCTCGCCAGGGCATCGACCATGGGCTGGCATTCCTCCACAGCCACCCTGCCATTGGCGATTTTCCCCATCAGGAATCCCAGGGGCACGAGGCCCCCTTCGAGCGCTTAAAGGTAAAGCTCAAGCAGGAAATTGTTACGTTAGGGATGCCTGAGGTCAATCCCCATCACCAGGTGGGAACCTATATTGAACCCCAGGACTGGAATCGGATCATTGCTGACCCAGAAGTCCTGTTGGTCGATGCGCGTAACGACTTCGAGGTAGAACTGGGGACGTTTAAGGGCGCAGTTAACCCCCATACCCGTGCCTTCCGAGAACTGCCGGAGTACCTGAGAGAGAATCTGAATCCCAAAAAAAATAGAAAAGTAGCGATGTTTTGCACAGGCGGCATTCGCTGTGAAAAGGCGACGGCCTACATGGTGCAGCAGGGTTTTGACCAGGTTTACCACCTCAAGGGAGGAATTCTGAACTATCTCAAGTCTGTACCACCGTCAGAGAGCCTGTGGCAGGGGGAATGCTTTGTATTCGATGAACGGGTAGCGGTGGATCATAACCTGCAGCAGGGCCACTATGAACTCTGTATGGGCTGCGGCCACCCCATCCGTGATGAGAACAAAGCATCATCCCACTATGAGCCGGGCATCACCTGTCCTCATTGTTATGAGCTTTTAACTCCTGAAAAGCAGTCCCGGCTGGCCGAACGGCAACGTCAACGGAGGCAGAGGCAGAGATCGAGGTAGGGAGTGGTGATAACCCTCAAGGTTTTTTCATCGCTAAGGTGAGGCCGTCTGCGATCGGCAATAGGCTCATGACGATTCGGTCATCTTGATAGAGGGCATTATTAAAGCCACGGATTTTGTGGGTGCGATGATCTTGATGGTCTGGGTCAGCCACCCGACCTGACCAGAGCACATTGTCGATGGCAATCAGGCCGCCAGGGCGCACCAGCTTCAGGGACTGCTCATAATAGGTGGGATAGTTGCTTTTATCGGCATCAATGAAAACAAAGTCAAAACTATTGGCCTCTCCAGCTTCCAGGAGATGGTTCAGGGTATCAGTAGCGGGAGCGAGGCGAAGATCGATTTTTTCGGCCACTCCAGCTTTTTCCCAATAGCGGCGGGCGATGGCTGTGTAGTCTTCGCTGACATCGCAGGCTACCAGGATGCCATCGGCGGGTAAGGCCAGGGCTACGGTTAAGGCGCTGTAACCCGTAAACACCCCAATTTCCAGTGCTTTTTTAACCCCCATCAATTGCACCAACAGAGCCATGAGTTGTCCTTGCTCAGGGGCAATTTGCATCTGCCCCATGGGATGCTGCGCCGTTTCCTGCCGCAGGGCAGTCAACACCTCTGGCTCATGGACGGAATGCGCCAAAATGTAGCGATATAGCCGATCATCCAACGCCAGAGTGCGGTTAGCCATAGAACCAGGAGTCTAAATTGAACTATGACAGCAATTTGAACCACAACAGCAATAAAAAAGAAAACGCAAGATTTTTGTCATGATGGGGGAAGCTGCCTTAAATAATCTAAACCAAAATCTAAACCACCCCCGGTCGTAAGGTTTGCTGTAAAACCATTCCAAGCAGCGGGTCGGCCACTCCCTTGGGGCTTGGCCGACGGCGGATGGCAATCAATGCGGCCCATTTACTGTCCCGACCGGCAGCAGATTCACCTGGCACTGTAGAGAACCCCCATGGAAGAAGACTCAGTGGTGCAAATTTCAGCCATGACCGGCTGGATTATCGGCGTTAGCCACAACAAAGCTCGAGGTTACCAGTGTTGGATTGTCAATCCGGATCTGGACGTATTGAGCGATGGTACGTTTTACACCACCAGCAGCGCGGCTATGTCAGCCGGGCGTGCCTTTGTGGAACGTTATCGATAAGTAACTATCCGGTACGGCGCAAGTCGCCCATCCAGGGCAGGGGGGCGTTGTCGGGATCAAGCTTCCGGTTCGCTCTAAACGCCTCGAAACAATTGTTAACTCAACGGGCCATGCTGGACTCGAACCAGCGACCGACCGCTTAGAAGGCGGTTGCTCTATCCACTGAGCTAATGGCCCATGGGTTTCGGAGGAGAGGGGTTAATGCGGGCTATCCTCTGATTAACCCCTCTCAACACTCACCTTCAAGCATACCTGAGTGACTCTAACTAGGAAAAGTCCTGGCCCTCAGGAATGCTGGAAATTGAGGAGATTGGGGTAGTCTAAGCTAATGATAGACCCCTGAACAGGGTCGCATTACATCCTTTTTGACGAGGATAGCTAAAATAAATCAACTGAGGCGGAGCAGGCAACACCACCAAAGAATCTTCAATGCGGTTTCTAGTTAAGTAGCAGGCCAGGCCGTTGCCGTCAGCTCTGCTTTTCACTGCCGCTAAGTCAGGTGTCCCAACCGAGCTAGGAGTCAGCAGGCAACATCATGTTTATCCTTAAGCGGCAGGATGTAGACATCACCATGGTGCAGCATCCCAAAAAGGATCAGCAGATTCCGATTTTGTCTTACCAGGGGCAAACCTTTCGGCTGTTGAGTGTTTTTAGTGCTGCCCAAGAAGAGGATGCCCGATCGCTATGGCGTGATCTCACCGATAACCGTGGCAAAGCCTGCATCTTGCTGGAAGAGCCTGAAAGATACAGCATTTGGGGCAAGGTGCGCCTCAGCCAATTTGGGTTGGGGGGCAAGTTGTCGGGCAATAAAAGCCCCTCTGGAAACGAAGTTTACGTTAAAGGCTGTTTGTTGCTGCTGCAGGTGCTGTATATCGATGTGGAAGATCTGCTTGGGGCTAAGCAGGCCAAGCAGTTCAAGACTGATATCAGCGGGGTGTTTCGGGAGTGGAGCTTTCCCCAAACCGAGACTCCTAAAGATATAAACACCTGGTTAACGGTTGATCCCTTTGCATTGGGACAGTTTCCCGATTGGCAAGAACACCATCTGCACCGTCTATTAGAATCCACTCATCGGATTGGGCGAGATTACTTCGGCAATGCCAACTTTACCGACCGGGCCTTGGAAGCCCTGGAAGACTTGACCAAGGAAGAACAAAACTTATTTTTAAGTTGGCTGCGCAACTCTCCTCCCGGAAAATTGTGGACATAAACCAAGTCCAGCTGGAAAACTGTAGCTTTCCCTGGGTAAAACTCCACGACTGGACTTGGACAAGGTTTAATTACAAAACCGCAAAACCAACTGAACAACTTGCCGCTCTGCCGTTACAATTCAGGCGTTGCTGTAGGCAGACTAGCGGATTAGAGTCGGGGTCGGTGGCGAAGCAGCAGATGAATGTTGCTGAGTTGGCTGGGCAACGAAGCTATTGCTACTGGTGGGCATAATTGCTGCAGTGTCTTGTCGTTTGGCTTAACCAAGGAGTGTACCTTTGAGCAAGTCATCAACTGCGTCTTCTTCCTCTTCTACCTCAATGTTGGTAGGAGCCGGTGTCGCCTGGGGCGTCATTTCCCTGTTATTTTTCCTGCTCTTCAGTGCTCCCGGCGAAGACGGAGTTCAGCCTGAATGGTTTCTGTTGGGGATTACGTTCCTAGAGACAGGTGCCTTTTTGATTGCGGCCATTCTCTGCTTTCGAAATTGGAAAAGTACACAAATTGTTAGTGGACGCAGCGTCTGGTTATGGATTGGGATCGGTCTGCTGTCCTACACCTTGGGAAATATTATGTTTTTCCTGTGGGGAAATGTGTGGGGTCTAGATCCGGCAGTATCCCTGGGGGATTTTTTCTACATTTTGAGCTATGTCTTTCTGGCCGTGGGCATGTTTAAGGCGGTATTACCCCGTCGCCTTAATTTGAGCGTACCCCAGTGGCTGATTGTGGTAGGCATTGGCGTGGGTGGCATTGTGCTGGCGCTGTTTGTCAATATCAATGCTGCAGATGCCATTCCAGATAATTTCTTCAATCCCAATCAGCAGCCGTGGATGCTCGCCACAGAAACCGCTGAACCCACAGAAGCGACCCCCGATACAGTGGTTCCGGTGGAGGCTGAAATGGCCCCGGTAGAGGCTGTTGAATCCCCGGATGGGCCGAGCAATGCCCCCGACTGGATTGTGAGCCTTGATCAAGCCCTTGAGCCGTTGGCAAGTTTTGTCGGCCTCTTATACATCATCGGCGACATTGTGCTGCTGATTATTGCCGGTACGTTACTGGTGGCTTTTTGGGGGGGACGATTTTCTCAGTCTTGGAAGCTAATTGCGATCGCCGCCTTTTGTCTCTACATTGCCGACATGTTCTTTGCTTACGCCATTAACACCGACAGCTATATAGAAGGCAGCCTTTGGGAAGTCTTCTGGACATTCTCAGCGGTCTTTTTCTGGCTAGGGGCTGTGGTGGAATATGGTATTTCTGTAAATTCCCGCCGGAGCGTACGACGCCGAAAGGGTTAGCCCGGCTTAAGATATAAGATGGCATTGTTGCGAGACCCACTGCATGGCACCCAAAAAGCTAACTGAGGCTGACAAGAAATCTATCCTGGAGCTATACCGTGAGCCCCAGGAAACCACCTCTACGCTGGCCGATCGATATGGAGTCAGTAACAGTACTATTAGCCGTTTGCTCAAAGCTAGCCTGCCCGCTAAAGATTACAGTCGTCTCATTCAGCAGAAACGGAGCAGCGCCGATAAACCTGCTGCCCCTGCAGATCTGCCTCAGGCAACTGGCAGCCAATCTAAGACCGACAGTACTCCGGACGAATCGACAGAGGCGGCTGCCCCGCAGGAGACCCCTGACGGTAAGCTGTCCCCTGCGGCGGAAAAGCCTGCTCCCATCTTGAAAAAGCGCGATCAGGTTGAAGAGGCCACCCCCGCCGCAGAAAAATCTACTCCGTCAGGGGCAAACGCCCACGCCCGCCGACGGCGGTCAAGCCCTGGGGATCAGACGGCTGAAACCGCTGCTGCATCAGAAGAGGCGGCTCAGCTGAGTCTGCCAACCGCTGAGGAAATGTCAGAGACTCAGACCGCGGCTATATCCGAGGAAACCTCAGAGACTCAGACCGCGCCTAAAAAAGGATTTCCTAAGCTCAGGTCTGAGCGTAAAGCAGAACCTGAGAAGGACCTGGAAGAAGAAGCCGTGCCGTCCGATTGGGATGCTGTTTCTTCTACCCTCGATGAGGACTACGACGAGGACGACGAGGACGACGA
>CAZPYG010000066.1:15716-27272 GCA_964590465.1 uncultured bacterium
ACGACGAGGACGACGAGGACGACGATGAGGATTTTGAAGATGAGGGGGAAAATTGGGACGATGAGGATGTGGATACTGCCCCCCATGTGGAGAAGGTAGAGATTTCTCCCCTGACGGAGTCTAGCCTCCCTCAACTTTGCTACGTCGTAGTGGAGCGGTCTTCCTCAGAGTTGGTGGCCCTGCCTTTGCGATCCTTTGCCCACCTGGGCGAAATTCCCGACGCGGAAGTGGAATCTCGAACCCTCCCGGTTTTTGATAACCACCGGATTGCTCGGCGTTTTTCCCGCCGTAACCAGCGGGTGGTCAAGCTGCCGGACGGCGGTTTATTACAAACCACCAGTCCGTATCTGATGGCTAAGGGGATTACCCGTTTGCTGATCGACGGTCAGGTGTTTGCCCTGGAAGACTACGAAGACGACTACGAAGACGACGAAGGAGATTCCGACGGATAGCTTACCCAGGTATTTGGGCCAGTTGTTTTACGGAACAGGTAAACCAGGGTTCTGCAGCAATCTATCCAGGATGGTGATCAGTCGATCACACTCTTCCAGAGTGTTGTAATGAACTATGCTGACCCTGATAACGCCTCCCTGGGCGACTAGTCCGAGTCTTGTGATCAAGCGCTTAGCGTAAAAGTCGCCGTAGCGAATGCCGATGCGCTGGGCATCGGCCTGGGGGGGCACCGTGGCACTGGGAACGCCTTCAATGGTGAAGGCAATGGTAGGTACTCTCACCTGTGGGTCAGCGGTCCTAGGGCCAATGATTTTGACATCAGACCTGGTGGTGAGGAATTCCAATAACCGCTGGCTGAGCTGGGCCTCGTGGTTGGTAATGCGATCAAAGCTATGGACTAGATGGTGGCGCAGGGCATCGCCCGGTGCCTGGTGATGCAGGCACAAGTTGACAAAATAATCCTTTAAACCCAGGGTGCTGTAGCTCAGTTCGTAGTTCGCGCCCCCAGGTTGAAACTTATAGGGTACCTGTTCAGGCCCGATGAAATCGTGGTTGAAGCCGGGAAGTTCGAGCAATAGATCGCGCTTTCCGTACAGTAAAGCGTGATGGGGACCATACACCTTGTAGTAGCTGAACACATAGAAATCGACATCCATAGCCTGCACGTCAATCAGACGGTGGGGGGCGTAGCCCACACCATCAACACACAATAAGGCTCCCGCCTGGTGAACCTGGTCAGCGATCTGCCTGATGGGATTGATGTGGCCCAACAGGTTTGAAGCGTGGGTGAGGGTAACTAATCGAGTCCGGTCGGTCAGCAGCGGTGCTAGATCGTCGATTTCCAGGCGGAGGGAATCGCGATTGGTCTGCCAGGTTTTAATTTCAATCCCTTGGGCCTGGAGCTCCAGCCAGGGGGTAATGTTGGCTTCGTGGTCGGAGTCGGTCACGATCACCTCATCCCCCGGCTGCAGAGTAGCGCCCAAGCAGAGGGCCAAAATCCGCAGCAGCATTGAGGTAGAGGGACCCATGACCACTTCGGAAGGGTCTGCCGCGTTAACGTACGTGGCCGCAAAGTCGCTGGCCGCCTTTAGTCGTTCCGTCGCCAGTTGGGATACTTCATAGGATGCGCCCAGCTGCACATTAGAGGTCAGCAAATAGTCCTGCAGCCGATCCACAACGGGTTTCAGGATTTGGGAACCACCGGCATTATCACAAAATGTCCATTCTCCCTCCAGGCTGGGGAAATGCCCCCGAACCCAGTTCATATCCAGCGGTTGGACAGAAGTGATTGCAGTCATGACGATCTCCCATTCCGACGACGTGAGCTGGGGAGGTATCCCCGCCCTTTAGCCTAGACCAGGATACCGGTACTTCCTGCGTGATAGGGTTCTTAACCTGAATATTGGTGCTCAGAGCCTACACTTGCACTAAGGACAAAGTGAGATTGCTAAATGGAACTGGTTCTACATGCGGCTATCGGCATAGGTTTAAGTGCAGCAGCAGGATTCAGAATTTTGGTGCCGTTCCTGTTCGCGGGCATTGCCGCTAACCAGGGATATTTGACCCTGAGCCCCACCATGGCCTGGATGGGGACAGAAACGGCCATCCTGGCGATGACGGTCGCGACCGCCCTGGAAGTGCTGGTCTACTTTATTCCGGTGGTAGATAACGTGGTGGATGCCATTGAGGTGCCGGTGGCGACCATGGCGGGGGTAGTCCTGACGGCTTCCGTGACCAGCGACATGGACCCTTTTTTGCGATGGAGTCTGGCCTTGATTGCCGGGGGCACTGTGGCAGGCACGACTTCAGCATTTACGGGTTTGACCCGTCTGGCCTCCACTGCCGCTGCCGGCCCTTTTGGCAATGTGGCTGTATCGACGGTAGAACTGGCGAGTTCCACGGTGCTCTCGATTCTGGCCATTGTGGTGCCGGTGATTGTGATGATGGTGGTGGCTGTGCTGTTATTTCTGGCCTGGCGCCGTTTGCGCCGTCGAAAACGGTTGAATTCTTGACTGAGCCGGTTTATTCATCAGCTGGGTGGAGGACTCGTTTCACCATCTGGAAACGTTTTTTGATGCTGGGATGTTGCCATCAAATTAGCGATTGCTATCAATTCCTTAGTCTTGCTGACTTGAGAACTGGCGGGCACCGACGAATGCCAGGGCAATGGCCACTACCAGTAAAATCGGCAGGGAGTACCAGGGAAATTCCGCCAGGGGCTTGTAGGCGGCTGCCCGTAGCCCTACTGTTGTATAAGTCAGGGGCAGTAGGTAGACAACTACTTTCAGCGCCACCGGCAGGGTTGCAGGATCGAAGAATGTTCCTCCCAAAAAAGACATGGGCACAATCAAAAAGTTGTTGAAGAGCCCCACACTTTCCAGGGACTTAACATTCAGTCCAACGATCACCCCTAGTCCGGCAAAAACGGCGCAATTCAAGGCTACCAGCAGTAGAAACAGCGGATTCAAAAAGCTCCAGACCTTGCCAGTGAACAGCACCGCCACCAGAATCACCGATCCCGCCGTCATCATGCCCCGTACAATTCCGGCCAGCATTTTACCCAGATGTAGCGCCAGGGGATGCACCGGGTATAACAGCATTTCCTCAAATGTCTTGGTGAACAGCCGGTCTCCACAAATGGAGAAGGTGGTGCCGCCAAAACTGATGACCATCGATGACAGGGCCACCATCCCCGGCAGAATAAATTCAAGGTAAGTATCCCCTGCACTGGGTTCAGCGACCTGATCAATGGCACTCCCTAAGCCCAAGCCAAATGCCAGGATATAAATGAGCGGCGATACTAAACCGGATGCCGCTACCTGAGGGATGCGCACTCGCAAATCCAGCCAGTCTCCCCAAAATACGGTCAGGGTATCTGACCAGATAGTCTGTAGCGGTAACTTAGGAATTTGACGACGGCTGTGGCGAGAGAGAATGTTCGTCACGGATGACTACCTGTAACTTTTCTTCACATCCTTAGCTTATCAGCCCTGCCGATACAGTGGTGAGATTCCCAAGGCAAACATTCCAGGGAGCGTTTTACTCCTCGGTATGGTTTTGGGCCGCCTCTGCCACGATGGCTGAATCGTCTTCCAGTAGCTTCTGTAAAGCTTCCTGGGCTTCTGGCTGGGAATATTGGGCCAGGGCCTGCACCAGACGATGACGGACCTGCCAGTCAGGATGGTTGGTATAGTTCAGCAAAAGGGGTAAGGCGCGGTCGTCCTGAAGTTCTCCCAGGGCACCGATGGCAGCCGTGGCAATCAACTCGTTGTCGGAGTCCAGGGCCTCCTGCAGCAGAGAAAAGGCTTTAGGCTCACCGAGTTCTCCCAGGGCGGCAACGATGCTGAATTTAACCAGCCACTCATTGCTGCTGGCGTAAACCGCAGCTAAGTCATCGTAAACGCTGCGCAGATGAAGACCACCAATGGCATCTGCGGCGGCCGCCTGCACATCAGGTTCGGGGTCATTGGTTAAAGCCCTTCGCAGTAGGGCTTCTACCTCAGTGGGATCGTCATGGACAATGCTGGGCAACTGACTGATTGCGGCATAGCGCACCCTGGCATTGCTGTCATTAGCCGCCAGTTGCGCCAGTTCAGAGGCTGTATCCGTATCCAGTTCCCGGAATTGATTGACAGCCCGCAGCCGATCCCCGTAGTCGTCTGAATTGAGCAGCTCTCTGACAGAATCTGGGGTGATAGCCATTTCGTAGTCTTCAACACAAATCTGCTTTATTTACTATCGGCCATTTCGGACCCCTGCGATAGCCCTAAAGCCATCTAGATAAAAATCTATAGACTTTGTCTAGAAAGAAGTTGCTTATCTATGTATTGATATGAATCAATAGCTGTTCGCCATTTCCCGCACAATGTCACCCCGGGTGAGAATGCCGATAACTTTACTGTCCTGGTCTACCACGGGCAAGCGGCGAACCTTTTTCTCGTGCATCAAGTGGGCGGCTTCCCGCAGGGACTTATCGGGGCGGGTTGTAACCACTTTCTCGGTCATGACGTCTTTGACCAGTTGTCCCAGGGCTTTGTGCAGTTCTTGATTATACTGAGCCGGGTTTTTCAAATAAATCACGCTGTCCAGCAGCATGATGTAAGCCGGCAGATCGATGCCAGTGGTTTGCCACATCAGGTCCGATTCCGACAAAATGCCCACCAGATTGCCAGAGTCATCGATCACCGGCAATCCGCTCACCCGGTTATCTACCAAAAGCTGAATCGCATCCTTGAGCACAGCATTGGGTGCCACCGAAACGGGATCGGGGGTCATGACGTCAGCAACGGTTTTAGCCATAGGTCGTTGAATTCAGTAACTTGAAGTTAGCGGTTGCTCAGCATTTTCTCGGTGGGTGAGGCTCAGCCCATTTCCCACATTTGAGGTTTGTTGGACTGTAGGTTGCTTCACTAGCTTCGAAAACGCCGTACCTGATTTCATTCTAGGAAAGGTTTTCCCGAAGCCCTAGGGCTGTCACAGGTCGTTACAGTAGTGCTCCAGGATGTTGGTGCAGTTTGAGATCGCCCCCAAATGGGCAATTTCATACCCGTGGGTATTGTGAGTGGGAAAGCTCAGACAGGCCGCCCGGGCAACATGGCCAAACTTCATGGCGATGGAACCATCACTGCCAAAGCCGCTCAGCATGGCCAGTTGAATGGGCAAATCATGCTCCACCGCCGCTTGCCGAATTCCCCGGTTCAACCCCTCATCATAGAGGCCATATTTATCCTGGGACAGCAGCACCGGGGCATCTCCCGCTGTAATGGGATATTCCCGGGACAGGGGGCAAATTTCCAGGGCAATGAGCGCTTCCAGTCGCTGCCGTTGGGTGAAGTACAGCGCTCCCACTGCCCCCACCTCTTCCTTCGCGGAAGCCACCAGATACACCGTCACTGGCGGCTTTTTCAGCCGTTGGGCCAAGTCTAGCAGGATCGCCACAGAGGCTTTGTTGTCGAGGGTATAGCTGGCGATGTAGTCTCCCATGCGAAAGGGCCTTTTGCGATGCTTACCCACCACCGCCCGGGTACCGGGACGAATGCCTGCCGCCGCTAGGTCCTGGGGAGCCCGCTTGGTTTCGATCCAGGCGGTTTCCCACAGTACTGGCTGATTTTCCTGCTGGGCCTTTTGGGGCGACTCATGGGAAACATGACGGGAGCCAAAACTAAGGATGCCGCTGATGGTGTGGTAGTCCCCCAACAAATCCACGACCCCTTCCCCGTAGATCCAGGGAAACGAGCCCCCCAATCGACGCACGGATACACGCCCATCGGCATAGATGGTTTTGACGATCATGCCAATTTCGTCTTTATGGCCAGTGATAGCGATGGCGCGGCTGTCGTCCTGTCCTGGAATTTTGGCAATCAAGTTATCGGCTTCATCCTGCCAGTGTTCTACCCCGATTTCTGCAAAAAGCTGAGCAATTCTCTGGTTAACTTCGGTTTCTACACCACTGGGGGAATGGCACAGGACGAGGTCTTCGATGCGGTTGAAGAGGGAGTCGTAGGACATGAAGAAGAGAGCTAGGGAGCAAGAAAGTGAGGGGAAAGGGAGTCAGGGGAGAGGGGTTTTGGCAGGCAGCATCTATTTGCTGCGAAAGTTTTGCAACTTTAACCTCTGTGATGGGTTCTTCGTGAACTTAGTCTGCTGTAGCTAAAACGTTCTGTAGTTTGCCGCGGAATTCTCCTTTGGGGTGACCACCTTTCACTTCTCCGACAATGGAGAAATCTCCCTCGGGATCGTCGCAAATCAGGTAGGTGGGCCAGCCCATTTCGGATTTGTCGGGGTACTGGGCCAGCAAAATGTTGCGGTATTTGCGGTAGGTTTTGGTGTCCTGCATTTTTACATCCACAAAATCCAGGCCCAGTTCTGCAGCCACTTTTTTGTCGTAAAAGCTCATTTTGTGGCAAATGCCGCAATCTTCTGAAGAGAACTTGATGACCGTGCGACCCATGGGTAACCTCCTGTTTGCGTAGTCTTGTTTGTCATTGTCCTACATGGAGGGAGGGGGAAAGGGTATTGGGTATCGGGTGACGGGTATTGGGTACCAGGTTTGGATTATTCAGCGCCCAGGTTTTTCAGAATTTTCCTGGCTAACATTTCCTTAATTTCTGTATGTCGGGGAATTGCTTCAACAACTCCGGTTTGAGGATTGATCCACAGCGAGTGAGATGCACCTTCCCGTTTCAAGTAGCAACCGGCTCGCCTTAGCCGCTTCTCCAGATCTTTTCGCTTCATGGAATCGCGATCGTTTCCTCGATCACATCACTGGGGAGACCTCTGCGAACATCCGCTAGGCGGTCTTCAAAAATAAGTTGAATTGCACTTTTAAGGCTCTCTTTAGCTTCCTCGATGGTTTCACCCTGACCATTGGCACCGGGAACTTGAGGACAGATTGCCCAATATCCTCCTTCGGCAGCAGCTTCAATAATTGCGGTCAATTCGGCTTTCATCGTTTTTGCCTTGGGTTATTCGTGGTGATTCGTTTCGATTATAAGCCTGAGAATGCTTCATTTGTAAATAATCAGCGATCTCCTTTTTACGATAATTTCGTTCTGACAAATCAGGTGGCGCATCTTCTAATAAATGCTCAGGATGTCCCCCACGTCTTTCGACAATTATTTTTTGTCTTTCTAAGCTCATAACTCTAAAAAGTCGAATCACAAATAACTTTCAAAATTCTAATATTACACTAGGCTGAACGTTTCGGTCGGATTTCATGGCACGAATGTGGGTAAACTTATCTTGATCTTCTGATGCCACCATTTCGAAGCCTAGCGCATGAAGGCCCGTTTTGAACTGCTCCAAATTCTTAAACCGTGATGTGGCTTCCATGATGTGTAGGTGTCCATCTAGTTTTAAGGTTCGGTGTGCTTCTCGAAGATAGTCTGTAAAATTGACTCCCATCAGGGAAAGCGAAAATACAGCCACATCCAGAGATTCATCATCAAGGGGTACATGGGCCATATCGCAGGAAATCACGTTTTCATTGACGGCAATATGATCGAAGCTATGGATAGTGTGGCGATCGCTCAAAGCCTCTGCCAGTTTTGCTTCCCCACAGCCAAAGTCACCAATCACCAAACTCGCCCGCTTTTCGCACCAGCGAATTATTTCCTCGTATGGAACAATCGCCCAGGTTTTTCGGGCTTCTCGATAGAGAGAATGATAATGCTGCCACTCTTCAGGGTTCTCCTGTAGCTTTTGATGAGTGGTTTGGCTGTTGCTGGTATTCCAGCGTTGATTAATCTGGGAAAATTCACCATAGCGGCGAAGTCGAATCTGAGAGGCTTCTAAATCATCCGGTGGAGATAAGGGAATGAATAGTTTTTGTCGTTGGATAGTTTGGATTTCCCCATTTTCCAATCTTTGGAGCCATGTCATCACGTCCTGATATGCCTGGGCTTCACTTCTGAGGTGCCCTTCGGGGACAACGCCATCAACGGCTGCATCGGCAATTGATTTCTTGAATTTGAGGCGTTGTATTTTGGATTCGCACCATGACCAGCGATCACCGTTCACCATTGCATAGGTCAATGGAAAAACAACGGTGACAGGATTTTGCTGACCCTGTCGGTAGATACGTCCGAGTAACTGTTCGTATTCGGCATGAGTCCAGGGCAAAACATTTAGAATTAGGCGATTACAGACATATTGCAGTTTATCGACCCCGGTAGAAATTGCGCTCGAGCCGATCAAGACATCCAGATCACCCTGCAAAAATTGCTGTAACCCCGATTTGTCATCGCCGGTATAGCATCCAACCTTCCAACCATCTTGAGTCAGAGCATCAATGAGGATCTGGTCAATTTCCTGCACGTAATAGGTGTAAATCAGTGTTTTAGGTTGAATCTGCTCTCGAATTACGGATAACCGAGCCTGGGTTAGAATCTGCTCCAATGCTAATGGCGATCCCCCATCGCTCAACTCCCGAATGTCTGGCAGAAAGTCACCACAGTCAATTTCAATGGGCCATTCTAACGGTTCTCCTAACTGAGCTTTGTAATCGGGCATCCAGCGAATCCCTAATGTCACCAGTTTTTGGTGAAGTTTCATGCAGTTGGGGACAGTAGGACGGGTTGCTAAATCGTTATGTTCGATGCCCGTCACCAGTTCAACCAGGCTCTTCCCTTCTTGTAGGTTATTAATCACGGGAGTTGCAGACATTCCCAAGACCCGGACATCTGGATTTCGCGCCTCCGCTGCACTCACCAACGCACTCACCAGTTCTTTGCGGCGAGACATATTTTCGGCATGGCGTTGTTTGGTGTAATGGATTTCGTCAATGACAATCAAATCAATGGTTTCATGCTCCAACAGCGATCGCAATTTCAGGGCTGAGTCGTCTTGCTGAAACATCTCATAGTTCAACACCAGGTAACGAGAGTTGACAGACTGGTTCCAGGTTGGAGTAAAGGTTTTTGTGGCGACCTGGCTATGGGGAAAAATCTCGAAGATGGTATCTTTCCAGCCATTGACTACACTATTGGGACAGCAAACCAGGGTCAAGCTCGCACCCACAACGCGACTGGCTAAGACGGCTGAGAGCGTTTTCCCAGCTCCCGTTCCTGACCAGTTGCCTACCCGCTTTTGATCACGCACCTGAACGGCAATTAAGCGCTGCATCAGGTTGGGGGCTACCAGTTTTCCATTTTTCCGAAAGGCATAACCAACCGGAATGTCCAGGGATTTCGCCCGATGGTACTCATCTAAAAACTCTGTCCGGACGCAATCGCCATATCCGTCTCCCTGAAACCGATTGGCTTGTTCAATCGCGCTCTGCTCGTCCTGAAATGTATGTTTCCAAATTTTTGCCCGTGCCGAAGCCAGCAGGAATGAGATCGCTTCTTCATCCGCCGACGACATCACCGGATGCCCCAAGGAACTTAAAACATCCTTCGTTTCGACCGTTGGCAGTTCACCACTGTCCTCATCCTCAGCAGAGACATCTTGATCGGCATCAAGATCATCTGAGTTGGGATTCTCATCTGTCTGCCCAGAGGTAGAAGATTCCGTATCCTCTAAAGTGCGCTCTGGATCTTCTATAAATTTATCAACTAACGATGGCTCTCCAGCAGCAAACTTCTCCAACTCCTCTTTCGGAAAACGTCCTGTTTTCCAAGCCTTCAAAAAAGTTTTACCCTTTCCGTAGGTTTTGAGCAGTCCTGTTTGTTGAAAGATTGTAAACAGTTCTGCTGGCGTATAGATATCAATAAAATCAATTAGAGAAGCTACAAAATTACGAATTGTCTGGACTGTCCAGCCAGAATTACAGACAGGGCAACCTCTTCCATGTGTTCTATTCCAAACAGTTGATTGCCATTCATGACATTGATCCTGTGAACAAATCCACCAAACCTTTTGATTTGAATTCGCGACGACATCTTCGGGTTTCAGCTTGCCATTTTTTGACGGATGCCATTCTTGCACAATTTCTGGATTCAGACTAGCCAAGGAATTCGTCACTGAAACTCTTAAACCAGCGCAAAATGGACAACCTGTACCATTCACACGACTTCTAATTTCAGCTTGCCACTCGTGATCATCTCCAGCATTACATTTCCACCAAACTTTTTGTATTGAACCTGAAACAACCTGATCAGGAGTCAGAGTACCATTTTTTGTAGGATGCCACTCTGCTACTAGATTAGGAGCTACGGACTGCAAGGAGTTAGTAACTGAAACTTTTAGAGATCGACAATACGGGCAACCATTTCCTCTAACTCTATCACTAGGTTTCGCCTGCCATTCATGGTCAATCCCTTGTGAACATATCCACCAAACCTTCTTGTTTGCATGAGCTGCTATTTTGTCGGGAGTTAACGTCCCATTTTTTGTGGGATGCCATTCTTTCGACAGGTCAGGATAAAGATTGGCTAATGAATTCAACTCAGACACCCTTAATCCTGAACAATACGGACATCCACTTTTCCGATTTGTGCGACCGTCTAAAGTCGCCATCCACTCATGTTGTAAATTTTTAGAGCATCGCCACCATACTTTCCTTGCCGAGCCAGCGACAATTTGATCAGGTGTAACCTTGCCATTTTTTGTGGGATGCCATTCTGCCGCTATTTCTGGATATAATGCAGCAAGAGAATTCGTTTCTGAAACTTTCTTGCCTGAGCAATATGGACAACCATTACCCTTGACTCTACTTTTGACTACTGCTTCCCATGCATGATCATCACCATTAGCACATTTCCACCACGCTTTCTTATGGGAACCAGATACTACCTGGTCAGGTGTGAGAGTTCCATTCTTTTCCGGATGCCATTCTGCTGCTAGTTCAGGATATAAACTCGCAAGGGAATTAGTTATAGATGGTTTACGTCCTGCACAGAATGGACAACCGTTCCCTCCTTTTGTACGGCTAGCAATAGTTGCCTCCCATTCATGATCATCTCCTTTGGAACATTTCCACCAAACCTTTTTCTCTGTCCCTGCAACTACTTTCTCAGGAGTCAAAGAGCCATTTTTGGTGAGATGCCATTGTTGAGATAGACCAGGGAAGAGGCTCGCAAGAGAATTCGTGTCGGATGCTTTACGCCCCGCGCAAAACGGACAGCCAGCACCAAGACTTATACGACTGTTTGTACGACTGTTTGGTGAAGCTTGCCATTCATGATCGATACCAAGCCCACACTTCCACCAAACCTTTTTTGTAGAACCTTTCGTTACTTGATCTGGTGTCAGAACACCATTTTTAGTTGGATGCCATTGGCGAGATAGATCGGGATGAGTAAAAGATAAATTTTCTTTGCCTGAATTCTTCATGATCAGTGATCTTTAGGGGGAGATGATGCCAAACAAAAAAATCATACTTTCTCAAATCCGATGTCAGACAGCTTCAATCCATACTGATTACAGATTTCAATAATTTCTTCTCGATGATTCTGTACTACTTCATTCGCGTCCTCAAAGTCACACACAATTTCTTCAAATTCAATTAGAGGAGAACGAGTGCCGTCTTCTTCTGTATATAGAAGAAACAGCTTTCCGTCACTAATTACCCAATTGATTGCCATACTTTATCCCCGTTCGATTGAACCATAAAATCCTGTAACCTGATTGGCTAGCAATTTTTCAAGATTCCTCTAGTTTACT
>CAZPYG010000067.1:0-16862 GCA_964590465.1 uncultured bacterium
CAGAGGCCGATTTCGGAGATGTTCATCTCTACCCCGTGGGAACGGTAGTTTTCACCCCGGCCTTCGTGAAACCGCCCCCGACTGGGGCGCTCGTTGGACCAGAGGATGGTCTCGATCTCGTTAATGGTGTCGTCGTCCAGGTGGTACATCTTCAGGTGCACCGGCCCCTTGCCGGAGTTCAGCTCTTTGTACACCTCCAGCATCATCTGGCCGCTCCAGTAGTCGCAGCTAATGAAGCGGTGCCCTTCGGCGTTGGCGGTATAGGCCCCAAAGGGACTGGCCACATAGGCGCAGGCGGGACCGTTGTAGTCTTTAATCAGCGGATTAATCTGGAAACACTCGATGTTGGTGAGTTCTGCCCCGGCGTGGTAGGCCATGGAGTAGCCGTCTCCGGCGTTGGTGGGGTTTTCGTAGGTGCCGTAGAGGTAGCCGGAAGCGGGCAGACCGAGGCGACCGCAGGCCCCGGTACAGAGCACGACCGCTTTGGCCTGAATCACCACAAAGTCGCCGCTGCGCACATCAAAGCCAACGGCACCCGTCACCCGACCGTTCTGCACCATCACCCGGGTAGCCATCACCCGGTTGGTGACATTGACCTTGTGGCGCTTCACCTGGCGGGCGAGAATTTTCTTCAGATCCTTACCTTCGGGCATGGGCAGCACGTACTTGCCCACCCGGTGGACCTGCTTCAGGTCATAGTTGCCTTCGTGGTCTTTCTGGAATTTTACCCCCCAGCTTTCCAGTTCCTGGATCACCTCAAAGCCCAAGCGTCCGGTTTCATAGACGGCTTTTTGGTTGACAATCCCGTCGTTGGCAATGGTGATTTCCCGTACGTACTGCTCAGGGGTGGAGTTTCCGGGAATAACGGCGGTGTTGACCCCATCCATGCCCATGGCGATCGCGCCACTGCGGCGAATATTTGCTTTCTCTAGAATCAGCACGTCGCTCTCGGGGCTGGCCTGCTTGGCCTTAATCCCGGCCATGGTGCCGGCAGTACCGCCACCCACCACCAAAAAATCAGTTTTCAAATACTGAATATTCACCTAGTCACGTCCTCAGCTTAAACGGCAGTGAGAGTAGAGCCTGGGAGCAGCCGGGAAGCTGCATTGACTCCTGAAACAAATGGCTGCTTCTAACCCAGACAACCTTGGTTTGCAACGATTATTGAGAGCCAAAAAATGGCGGCAAACCCGTTGGTTTTTGACATCTTGCCAGCCATCTTAAGGGAACCCCAGAAGGACCATCAACGCACTTTGTAACACTGGCTACGGTTCATCAATCACAAGCCTCTATACACTCATAAATAATTTCCATGGAATTTAAGAATTGCTTCCCGTAATACCTTTACCGAGGGCAATTATTCAATCATTCTGGTATTTGACTAGTCCTGACTGGGCGAGTTAGCGGCTCAGGTTTAATATTGGTAGGCTTGGGGCTGAATTTCTGTGGAAAACTGGTGTGTGAAAAACTGGTTTACAAATCATTTTTTATCCAGGAATGGATTAGGTTATTAGGGTTAAAATTTACCGTTTCCCTTTGAATTAAGTATGGGGATTCACTCGGTTCGTTCTTCGTAGTCTTTCAGAGAATTTTGCAGTGGAAATCTATCAGCTCAAGGTGTTCCTAGAAGTTGCTCGATATCTTAGTTTTACCGAAGCTGCCGATGCCCTGAATCTGACTCAACCTGCGGTGAGTGCCAAAATTAAATCCCTGGAAGCTACCCTCGGGACTTCCCTGTTTCAACGGTTAGGGCGCAGAATCGAACTTACCCAGGCGGGTGAGTATCTCTTAGAAGAAGGGCCTCAACTGGTTGATCTGGAAGGCCGTTTGGTGGCAGAGATTGAAGCCATCAAGCAGGGCAAGTTCAGCAGCTTAACGATAGGCTGCATGGCCGATGTCGCCTGTGATTGGCTGCCCAAAAAGTTCTACGAGTACCGCCGCCGCTGTCCTGATGTGAAAACGGCTTGCCAGCAGTTTAACGAGGTGGAAGCCCTGTACCGTGCCCTCAAAAACGGCGACATTGACCTGGGCTTTTCAGACCTGAGCTTTTCGGCGTTCGATGAGATCGCCACCGCCACCATTGATACCGTGACTTACTCCCTGGTGGTCTCCCAAAGTCACAACCTGGCGCAACAATCCTGGGCCAGTTTGAAGGAATTGACGCAAGAGTCCTGGGTACTGCTGCCGGAGGGGTTCCCCAGCCGCATTATTTTGCAAAAACGCATGCAGGAACTGGGGCTGAGCCTGGGTGACTTTGCCCATGTGGAGGTGGTCGATACCCCCAGTCTGGTGCGCACCTATCTGCTCCAGGGTCACTACGTTACCTTTGCCTCCGACCTGGATTTTCAGATGGAACGGCAGGCCGGACTGATGCAATCGGTACCCCTGGAGGAGTTTGCCCTGGGCACTCCCTTGTTTCTGCTGATGTCAAAGCGCCTCAGCCGGGCCCTCGGAACCGCTGCTCAGCAACCCTTTCGGGGCAGGCAGGCGCTGGAGCCGATTCAGCAGTTCATTACCATGCTGCAGCGCGATCGCACCGATACCGTCATTACCCCCTCCCCCTGCCCGGCGGTGAATGCAGCTCAGGCTCCTAAAGTGCCCCGGTTTCAGGCCCCCAACTTTTTGGTGAGGACTGGCACCACACCAACCTCAGAAAGTTTGAGCATTACCATCGGCACCCAGAACCAGACCATTCAAACCATTACTGCTGGGCTAATTATTCAGCGGTTGGGGTTGCTGGAGCATTTTCTTCCTCGAGAAGGGCGCTACCGTGGCATTCAGTACCAGATTAACTGGGCCAACTACAGCTCCGGGGCTCCCATTGTGGCCGGGTTAGAGGCCCAAAACATTGACATTGGCATCCTCGGCGATTACCCCCTGTTGCTCAGCGCCATGCCCGCCGACAGTACCGCCCTGGTTCCCGGTACTCGGTTGATCAGCTTTGTAGCCAGCAGCCCCGACGGTACCGGCAATGACATCATCGTGCCCCAGCGATCGCAGCTCCACTCCATCGAAGATTTGGATGGACGCACCATCGCGGTACCTTTTGGCTCTGCCGCCCACGGCATGGTGATGCGATCGCTGCACAACTGCCAGCTGCTGGAAAATGTCACCCTCACCTCCATCGACAACTTCAACACCCGACGGTTAGCCCATACCCAGGCCTCTGCCGATGGTTATGCCTACTTTGCCCCCTTCCACGAAATTGCCCGCCACCGGGGGCAGTTCCGCCGCCTGCGACAGGAAAACCTGGACGGGTTGCCCACCTTCCACGGTGTCGTGATTCGGGATGACTTTGCCGACCAGTACCCGGAGGTTGCGATCTCCTACCTGAAAGCCCTCCTCGCCGCCCAATACTGGTACACCCACCACGCTATTGCCCCCACCCTGGTCAGCCGCTGGGTGAATATGGATGCCGCAATTGTGACTAAAACCTTGCGTTCTGGTGATAGCAGCACAGCTGAGGTGGTCTATCACCCTGAAACCCAGCTGCGCACTGACTGGCTGCAGGCTCACATTCACCACCTGAGCCAAATTGCTGGGCAGGAATCCCTGGGGCAGATTAATCTAGACCGCTGGATGCAGCCGGAGTTCTTGGAAAAGGCGGTAGCCACCTTGTAATGGCCTCGACAGTCTCCCGGCTGGACTAGAATTACACCATTGAGAGTAATCCACTCCCTATGGCTGACCCGATTACCATTGAAGACATCTACGAACTGTTTCGCGTCTCCCAGGCTGAAGCCGATCGCCGTGCCGCTGAGGCCGATCGTCGTTTGGAGCGGTTAGAGCGCATTGCCGCTAACACCAGCCGCGAAGTGGCCGGATTGACCACCCGTTGGGGCCAGTTTGTCGAAAACCTGGTTGAACCTGCCGTAATTCGTCTGTTTCAAGCGCGAGGCATTGAGGTGCAGGAAACCTCTCGCCGCATGAAGTCCAAGCGACCGGGGGCGCAGATGGAAATCGACATCTTCGCGGTAGATGGCGATGTTGCCGTAGCCATTGAGGTCAAGTCTCGCCTGTCCCAGCGGGATGTGGATGAGTTCATTGCAAAGCTGGGGCGATTTCGGGTTGCCTTCCCCCACTATGGGGACTATCGGATCTATGGAGCCGTTGCAGGCATTGAAATCGATGCCGGATGTGACCTCTACGCCTACCGGCAAGGGCTGTTTGTGATCCAACAAACCGGCGATACGGTAGCTATCGCTAATGATCAAGCCTTCAGGCCAGCGACCTGGTGAGATCATACCCAAGAGCATGCCTCAGGAGCAATCTAGACCTTCGGCTGGGGGTGGGGGAATATTGGGTTGTGAATGTGGTCGAGCGGCAGGTGATTGCGTTTGCCGTTGCAGACCACCGCAGTGGCGAAATCCAGGCTTCAGAAGTCCTGCCAGGGCTTGAAATAGCCCTGGTGGAACAGGCCCTAACCCGTTCCCAGAGCGAAGATGACAGCACCCTGATGCGCTGGTTGATGGCAACGTTCAATGCATGACCGTTGCTCGTGGTCAGCGGAATGCTCGCCTGTGGGTTACGGCCAGGGCAATCGTTATCTGCTCCGGCTGGATTACATTCCGGTCTAACCCACGCTATGAACACTCTGCTTGTTCGTAGTCGGCAGAATTCTCTCCTGTGGGTTACGGCCAAGGTTCAGGTGATCTGATGATTGCAGAATTGAGTTAAGGCCTAACCCACGCTACAGTTTCTTCCTTGCTCCTGCTAAAAACTTTCCTCCATACTTTTCAGCGTCTCTTCTCGAATGCACTCAAACACCTGTCGGTGCAGGTCGAGGAATTCCTTCGAGAGGGTATCGTCAAAGTGGCGGGGGCGGGCAAGCTGGATGGGAACTTCTGACTTAATGCGACCGGGGTGGACTCCCATCGTGCAGATGCGATCGCCCAGGAAAATGGCCTCTTCAATGTCGTGGGTGACAAAAATAACCGTCGTTTTCAGATCATCCCAAATGGTTAGCAGCATTTCCTGCATCATATGGCGGGTCTGGGCATCCAGGGCGGCAAAGGGTTCATCCAGCAGCAGCACTGATGGAGAATTCACCAAAGCCCGAATGATGCTGGCCCGCTGCTGCATCCCCCCAGAAAGCTGGTGGGGGTAGCTGTTGCGATGTTTGTAGAGCCCCACCCGGTTGAGGTAGTCATTTACAATTTCGGTGCGTTCTGCCGTGGAAACTCCACGAATTTTCAGCCCCAATTCTACGTTTTGGAAGGTCGTTTTCCACGGCAGCAGCGAATACTGCTGAAAGACAAAACCCCGGTCCGCCCCAGGGCGGGTAATGGGAGTTTGATCCACCAGCACGTATCCTGCCGAAGGTTTGAGAAACCCGGCAATCACATTCAGCAGAGTAGACTTACCGCATCCTGAAGGCCCCAACAAACAGACAAATTCCCCCGGTTGAATTGACAGCTGAATCGAATCCAACACACAATTCTCGTAATTTTTGCGACGATAGACGACCGATAGCCCTTCTACCTGTACCGACCCTTTTAAGGTTTGCCGCTGGTCAATTTGAGTGGTCACCATGACGTTTTCTTGTCCTCTCGCACCAGTTCAAAAATACAAAAAACGAAAATACAAAAAGCGTTTCTATACCAAGCCCAGATCGAGATCTGTGGTTTTCTCTAGGGCAACCCTCCACTTCTGAACTTGGACAAGGTTTAGTTGCTTCCCTGCTTCTTAATCACTCGCCAGGGCATCAAGGCGCTGGTGGCTCGGCCTACGGCCCAGGAACTCAGCGCCCCCATCAACCCAATCAGCAGCATCCCCATCACAATCGGCGGATAGTTTGAGGTCACGTAAGACTCCCAGGTGATGTAGCCGACGCCATAGCGTCCGGCCAGAATCTCCGCCGTTACCAGACAGAACCAGGCATTGCCCATGCCGATGGTTAATCCGCTGGCAATGCTGGGCATGGAACCTGGTACCACAATGTCTTTAAAGATATGCCAGGGATTTGCCCCCAAACATTGCCCCACCCGAATCAGTACCGTATCGCTGAGGGTGCTTTCTACCCCGCGAATGGTGCTGATTAAAACCGGGAAAAAAGCTCCGATAAAGGTGATGTATACCATGCCGCTTTCGGCGTTAGGAAACATCAAAATTGCCAGGGGAATCCACGCTACCGCCGGAATCGGACGCAGCAGTTCCAGGGGCGGCAACACCAGATCTTCAACCACCTCAAACCAGCCCACTAAGACCCCCAAAATAACCCCCAGCACCGATGCCACGGCATACCCAATCAGGACCCGTTGAATACTGGAACGAAAATGTACCCACGGGTCGCTGGTGATGAAATCGACCGTGGCTTTCAGCACTTCCACGGGTGACGGAATCAACTGGAAATTAATAAAAAAGTCGAAATTTATTGCACTGAGAAACTGCCATCCCCCAAAAAATAGCACCAGTGCCAGCACCCGACGAAGGGGGCGATTCGCCAAAACTATTGCCTTCAGTGATCCTCCTAGCTGACCGACCACATCGGTAGGAGACGGCTTCGATACCGTAACTGCCATGATTATCCTCTCAACATCCTTTAACCCGAAAACTGGGCCATTAATAGTCAACATACTGATGAAGGGGTCTACAGAACTGTGCTTTTGAATCCTCTCTAGAGGTACATTTCATGCACCGATCACCGCCTTATCAGTCGTGACTACCAATGGCCGCATCCATGGAACGATCCATCGTCCTGAACAAACAGCCCCAGGTCTACTGACGGGTACCGACTAAAACAGGCTGCTGTTGTCGGGCGTAGATATCTTGCAGACCCTTAAAAGCTGTCATCGTGCCGCCGGACTCTGCCGCATAGGTTTGGGCATCAGACTCCAGCAGGAAGGCCGACACTTCATCGCCATTGGTAACGAAGTAGGAGTTTTCGGCGAACAGCTTCCAGCCGTTGTTACGGTCGTGGACAAACATCACATCCGCCGCCTTGCCCTCTGCCTGCAGGGTCGCCAGGGCCTTGACCATATTGGAGATAGAGGCAAAGTTGGTAACTTTCTCTTCTCCCTGAACCCAATATTGGGCGGCCAGCTTAGGATCTTCAATGGCTTCGCCAGTCAGGGCATCTTCGCCGGTAATTTGATAAGCCTCAGCCGTGGCGATCACATCGTCGTAGTTCAGGCCCATTTCATCCATGGCGGTGCGCAGGTAGCCTTCGTCGATCCAGTTGACGACTTCTTCAGGATCAACGGGATTTTCGATTTTGCCCAGGCTGGTCAGGGTGGCGATGCTGTTCTTGAGGGCGTTGACCTGCACCTCGCGGATGGTCGGGTCAAGGGGCTGTAAGCCAGAGGGCCCGAGGAACATGTAGACGACTTCTTTCTCAATGCCAGACCATTCTTCAATTTGAGCGGAGATGCCTTCGGGGTCTTCCCGGAACATTTCGTTGGCTTCCAGCACCGCCTTCAGGTAAGCCACCACAATTTCGGGGTGTTCTTCTGCAAAGTCAGATCGAACGGTAATGCCGTGCAGAGTTGGCACTCCGGTTTGGGCACCGTCAAAGATCTTCTTGGCAAAACCACGGTGGGGAAAGAGTTCGCCAAAGGGGACAAAATTGGCATGGCCATCAATTTGCCCGGTGCGCAGGCTGGACCCCCCCACTTCGGGAGCCTGGCTGATGAGGTTAACATCGGTTTCGGGATTAATCCCGGCATCTTTGAGGGCCTTCAGCAACATGCCGTGGGCCGCAGAACCAAAGGGCACCGAAACCGTACCGCCCTTCAGGTCGGCCAGGGAGGTTGCGCCGCTATCTTTAGGAACCACGACGGCATTCCCGGCTCCGTTAGGGCTGTAGGCTAAAGTACCAATGAAAATTGAGTCTGCATCCTCTGCCTCCTGCTGGAACTTAATCAAATTAATGACCGCGGGGAAATCCCCCATCAGGCCAATGTCAATTTGATCGGCCAACATTTTGTTCGTAATAGGAGGTCCAGACGTATAGCTTGACCATTGAATATCGTACTCAACACCTTCGTATTTTCCGTCAGTGGGAAGGTGCTTTTCTAATAGTTCTAATTCCCTCACGGTTGCACCGCCAACCGCAGTATTAATCACCTGATCTTGGGTGCCAATAGCAATTCGAATCACCTCGCCAGAGCCGCCAGCAGATGGTGGCTCTTCCCCTTCAGAGCCCACCTCTGCGGTAGAGCAGGCCCCGACAAAAAGCATGGATACGGTCAAAAAACCAGCCGCAATTTTTCTTTTCGGCAAGCCCAGAAAATAATGCATAGATCCGTCTACCTCGACTTATGTGAGACACATTTAATCCATTTTGACTGGTCAATAACTGTAAATAGAGATACATCCTGAATAAAACAAACCTTCCGTCCATAAAAGTATTGATTAGATTCATGGAAATTCTTTATCTATCAGAAACATCAAAATACATGCTCCGAATCTGTAATGGTTCTCATCCCAGGAATTGGATAAAGTTTAGGCTTTCAGATTTCTTCGAATATTTCATTAATTTAGACTATGGTTATAGTGGCGGCGGTAGAGAAAAGCCTTTGGCATTCTTAATTACAAAGAACATCGGTCCATTTAACTACGGAAGCTAATGGTGAACAAGCACTGGTCAGTTCTCTGTGCCCCTAAGGATAGATAAGCGGCAAAGGATGAGTGATGCAGATCCCTCCTGTAGAGGATGAATTCAATTCGGTCGCTGAATACGATAACTTCTGCCTACACGGAGATACGACCAGAGCGAATCTAGACCTTCTGCTAAACTCATGGGCATTAATATTAAGGAGCAACAACTCATTCGAAAGCCAGTCAACTTTTCAGAGCAGGACCGTACATCCCCAGCAGATTTGGGTACCACAAGCCCCGGGACACAAGAGGTGACTCTGCTGGCCCGACAGATTAAGCAGCTCAAGCAGATTCGTGCAGCTCGCCAGAAACGCCGCATAGCTCGCCGGGTGGCCCGACAGACCCGGGGGTCTAAAGATGGGAGTTTGGCCCGTACCCTCGTCCTGGTTGCGATCGCTCTTACTGGCTTAGGGGGACTAGCATTCATCCGCGACCCTCGAGTATCTCCCAGGGAAGGGGAGACCAATGTTCATGCGGGGATAGATATCGCTGTTTCCCAGGAAATGCTGCCCGCTACCCCTATCAGCCAAATTGACCTGGAATTTATCAAACGCCTGGAAGGGTTCCACTCCACCCCCTATTTCGACGGCACCCAGCAAAGCTGGGGCTACGGCACTATGGCAGGCCGAGGCAGCATTACCCGTGGGCGAGCGGAGCAGGAGATGAAAGCCTACCTGCAGAAGCATTGTTTGCCCATTCTGCCCAAGGAATTGTCGGCCCATGAAGCGACGGCTCTGGCTTCCTTCTGCTACAACCTGGGACCCAACCAGGCCCAGGAGACTAATCTCTGGGAAGCGGCCCACCGGGGCGGGGATGTAAATTTTTTGGGCTACACCCGCAGTGCCAGGGGAGTTAGCCTGCTGTCACGACGGCGCAAAGAGCAAGCGATGTGGGAAGGGCGGCAGCGGTAGGGGGGAATGTTTTGACGGCAGTGCCACCAGTCGCCAATTATTCCCATCGCCAAGGTTGGCGGACCTGAAACAAGTTCCCACCTGTCCAAAACTTTCACTAGAATTGCAATAAATCAGCCATGGCTTTGTAGGCCCAGGTAAGTCGGTCACCCACGATCTGAATCACGGCGGACTGAAACGCTGCGGCGATCTCGGGCTGTTCCTGCTCCATCCACAGGAAGTTCTCAGTAGACAGCCGATAGAGGGTACTGGGGGCATCCACAATAGCCGTAGTTTGGTGGGGAGAATGGCGGAAAAAGTCGATGGCTCCCACCACAGAGACCGTCACCTGCCCCATTTCGATCAGATGGATGGTGTCGGCGACCTGCCCCTGCTGAAACAGTACTTCCCCGGTTTCGGCATCCCATTCCTCCAGGTAGTCGATAAAGTCGGCGGCCTGATCGCGGTGGGGAAAGAGGTCGTTGAGCTGTAGCAGCAGCGGGAGTGACCGGGCCCGGCGCATAGGCCGTACTCCCAGCAGGTCGTTTTCGCACCACTCCAACCCCTGGTCGAGATCTGGAAACACCTGGCACACCGGATCATTCGCCAGTAAACAATCCCCGCGCTTGAGCTGGGTACGAATAGTGGGGCTGAGGTGGGTCAGCACCAGGTTGATGTCCTGCTGCTGCAAAAGCTGCTTGAGCTTAACAAAGCTGAGCACGGCAGAAGAATCCAGCCCATTCACTGCCTGAAAGTTGAGCACCACATACTTCAGGGGTAGGAGGCTTGCATCCTGCAGCCGATCTTGAATCCGATTCAGCAGGGTGTTGGCGGTGCCAAAAAATAGAAACCCCTGTAAATCCAGAATGTAAATCTGATCCCCTTCTTCCTGTAGAACCCGGGTCTGGGGGCGACTACGGGCAGCATGGCTCTGGTAGGTTGCGCCGGAGAGGGTATGGCGGGTAACGATACCGTAGTCGGTTTTGGGCAGCTTAAACCAGGCATCGTAGACCCATTCCACCAGAAAGCTCAGGCCCAGATACAGCAGCACTCCCCCCAGCAAGGGTTTAGGAAATAGCGTAATCAGCTTGTCACCCATGACCAACGTCAGCAGACAAATGAGGGCCACTAAAATTCCCACTAGGCGGCTGCGGGCACCAATGCGAACACAACTAGGGTAGAAAAGCTCAAGGCCTTGATCGGTCATGACATTGAAAGCCCCTTGGGCCAGCAAATACCCCGTCCCTCCCAGAAAGCCACCAATCACGGGGTAGGGCATAAATCGCACTAAATTGCCGAGCTTAAAGGTACCCAGGAGGAAATAGACTCCACCCACGACACAGGTGGTTACTGCGATCGCCATGATTACCGTGGGGAGTGATGTGGCAACATCATCGGGGAATTGGGCGGCAATTTCCCCGGCCATGATCGCCAGGATAATGGTCGGGGCATCCTGCGGATCGGAAATGGCCCCTGGCAGTGAATTGGTAAAGCTAATAATGACCGTAGCAACAATGGCCGTCAGAAACACGATGCCAATGCCAATGCCAATGGAGAGAAACGGCGTCAGCTGTCCCGAAAATATCAGGGTGGCGATGGAAATGGAATAAACCACCATCAGCACTCCGGCAATCAGTCCCGCCGTCAGGGTCGAAACGAGTTGCCCCGATTGTAGTTCCTGAAACAACCGAGGGCCTGGCGGTAATTGGTTAGATTCGGTACTGCCGGAGGATAGTTTCATAACTGTGCCAGAGTGACGAAATTGGATCGGAACTCAGTAACCAGAATTCGGGATCAGCAGGAACCGGAAACGTCAGCCCCGGATGGGTATCGACAAAGATATAGTCCAGCTCTAGGGCTTTGATCAGCTCGCGGAAGCCTTTTTTGAGCAGGCGCACGTCGTACCCCTCCTGCAGTACGCGGGTCATGTCGCCTGCCTCGCTACTGGAGGGCACCAGAAACACCCGTCCCCGGTTCTGCTGTACGGGTTCAGGGCTGACATCATGGGCGACTGCTTCGATGGAAGCAGTCATTGCCCCACAGGTACTGGTTCAGGGTCTGGGCTGCATTCACCTGCTCCTGACCGAACAACACATGAATTCCCGGCGATTGAATGTCAGTATCGATCACCGCCACCCGCTTTCCCGTCATGGCGGTCGCCGTAGCTAAATTTGCGGTGGTGTTCGACTTCCCCGTTCCCCCCCGAAAGGAGTGGACTAGTACGATTTCTGGCATCTTTAGACCTCAATCCTCATCTGAATATCTCAAGTCGTCGGCTTCTGCCATTAAACGCTGAAAATAGTCGGTTGAGGCAATTTCAGCGACCTGACGGGCTCGCTGTTTCTGGTCAATTTCCGTCTGTAACTCCTGCAGCTGCTGTTTCCAGGACGCTTCTTGATGTTTGCGCTGAGTAATGTCGATGCAGTTGCCTTCGTAGTAGAGCAGGTTGCCCTGGGTATCTTTTACAGCCCTGGCCCAGACCGAAACCCAGATCTTGGTGCGATCGCGTCGATAGGCTTCAAACTCAAAGTCGCGAATGCCCTCGTGTTCTTCCAGCAGATGCTTAAATTCCATGCGCCGACTGGGATCGACATACAGTTGTTCAGCGATTTCCTGAATACCCGCCAACATCTCCTCTGGAGAGTCATAGCCAAACAACTGGGCATAGGCCGGGTTCACATTCAAAAACTGACCATCCGGCGATGATTGAAAAATGCCTTCCACCGCATTCTCAAACATGTTGCGATACTTGGACTCTTCAATCTGCAACGCTTCCCGCAGCTGGCTCAGGTTGATGTGGGTACGAATACGAGCCAGCAGTTCATCCCGGGAAATGGGCTTGGTGAGGTAGTCGTTAGCCCCCACATTCAACCCGGTGACCAGATCAGACACCTGGGACTTGGCTGTGAGCAACACAATCGGCAGATCCGTTGCTGGGTAGCGCTCCCGCAGACGCTGGGTGACTTCGTAGCCGGTCATTTTGGGCATCATCACATCCAGCAGCACAATGGCAGGCTTCAAGCCTTCTTCAATCAGCTGTAGTGCCTCTTCTCCATTCGTGGCCTGCACAATGGAATAGTCATGCAGAGACAGGTGGTTGACCAGAACCTGCAGGTTAATCGGCTCGTCATCCACAGGTTGCGCTCCTGCAGTTCCGTCAGCTTGCCGGTGGCCCCGTCTATCATCGATTCGGCAATGCCGATCATGCCGTTCAGGGGGGTGCGTAACTCATGGGAGGTATTGGCCAGGAACTCGTCCTTAAATTTATCGAGGCGTTGCAGCTCAGCATTCTTAGCTTCCAGGCTGTGGAACGATGCCTGGAGCTGGGCCGCCATGGCGTTGAAGGAGTTTGCCAGCTCTCCCACTTCGTCTGACCGCTGGATGTTCACCTGGTTATCCCACTTACCCTGGGCAATGTCTTTGGCGGCATGGTTGAGTTCTAACAAGGGGCGAATTACCCAGCGGGCGGTTAAGATTCCGACCCCGGTTGCGATTGCCAGGGCAACTATCGATAGCAAAATTGTGTTACAGGTATTGGCATTAATTTGCGCCATAAAGTCCGACTCGGGCACCGTAATCACAATCAGCCAGTCGAGTCCCCAGCTGTCGGTGAAGGGCAGCACCTCAACAAACTGGCGTTCTCCCCCCCGTAGATTAGCGCCCTTGCCGGGCAGCCTGAAATCCAGCTGTTGGGGAGTTTGAATGGCATCAAAGTTGCCAAAGTTCTGCTGCAGATAGTGAGTAGTGGCCTGAATCAGACGGTCGCTGCTATCGACAGCCTGCAGCATAGCCATGTTTTCTCCCTCACCCGTGGTCAGGGGCTCGTCGGTGGAGCAGGACAACAGCGCTCCCGAGCGATCCATCACAAAGGCAATGCCAGAATCGCCAATGGATAGGTTGGCTAAGAACTGCCGCAGCTCCTGTAAAAGCACCACATCCGTTGCGCAGGTTTGCCCCATTGGCCTCGAATGTGCAGGACGATTCCCTATCCTGCCTTTTCTAAAATTTCGTCCTCATTGCCAGCCAATCGCACCCGCACCAGGGCAGCCACCAGGCAGGGAAAGTCATCTTTACTGACCAACTTCTGCAGATTTTCAGCATTGTCGGGCAGGTTCAGGGCTTTGGCAGTTTCTAGAATACGGTCGTCCGCGAAGGGAAAGACCTCATCCCATACCCCCTGAACTTCCCGCAGGAAAATATTCGCGCCTACGGTACCGATGCCCTTAAATTCTGTTAAGAACTGATGTTCTTTGTCAGGAACTCGGTCAGCGGCGTCCCGGAGTTGTCGCAGGTCGCCATCGTAGCGGTCTACCAGGAGGTGAGACGCATCTCCCAGCATGGTGGCGGTGCGTTCATCATAGCGAGAATAACCTGCCTGGTTCAGACATTTAGCCCGGTCTTCCCAGGAGGCGTCCAGCAGCTTTTGAGGAGTGTTCCATCCCCTCTCTACCAGGGCTCTGGCGGCATTTACGGCAATCCCTTGCTGAATTCTGGCGCTAAAGAGTAGGGCGGCACAGAGGAGGCGAAACAGGGCTGAGGGGTTATTCCGTTCGAGGGGGATATCAAGTTCTTCGGCAAACGTTCTGCCATGCTCCTGTAGCAGGGTTTTAACGATGGATTTAGGGGAAGAATGGGCCATGGTTCCCTCCAGTCAAGTCTAAGGATGAGTATCGTTGGGATTATCAACAACCGCTTCGTCCGATGGGGATAAACCTGGACTTCAAGGCTATCCATCACGACTTCATCCACCATCGATCTACCAATCGAGGTCGCGTCCTCTGCGATCTATCCCAACTGTGGGCGTAGATGGAAAATTATTGCCGCTGACAGCACTCGCGGATAGAGTTCCCCCACGGCTGGCTTGTTGGGAAAAACGTTACGCCTATTTTTGCCCTCAGGATCGGGAAGCAGCGTCTCCCTCCGGAAATAAGTCCAGCCAGTTGGTAGAAATACGGACATAACATTGGAGGCATTTTTAGCCACTAGTCAGCTTAAATAGTTCTTTTCAGGCTGGTTTTATAGGGGTTTGTCTGGAAAACTTCATCCCGAAAACCTGGTTGAGAATACGGTTGTTTTCCCTAAAGAGCGCCGAGAAAATCGGGGTACTAACTTTGCAGATCTAAATCGCAAAGAAAGATGAATCATTAATGTTGATTTTAGAAAAATCGCAAAGGGTTGCCATGCGAATTTTCTGTAAGTCCGATGGTTTCTTTCGATGGGTTTTAAAAATTGCAACGGGAGCAAGAGACCCAATAGGAAGACTTATGAATCTCAGAGAACTATCACTCACGGGTGTATTGACCGCAGGGGCGGCAGTTGGATTAGCGCAACCTGCCGATGCGATAATTCTTCTCGAACCTGACCCTAACGCTCAACCTGAAGCGTTTCGGTCATTCGTCAATGCCAGAAGCCAGGAATTTTCCTTCTCAGGACCCGACGGACGGATGTACACAGCCCTGCTGCAACCTAAAATGGTGGTTACCCCCCAGCGAGGCGCAGCAGCAGCACAGGTTCCCACCGGCTTCGCAGAAACCGACGGTGTGGTAAAACTTGAACTATTTTTTGATGGTGTTGGCACCTTCCTGTGCTCAGGTACCCTACTGCCCACCCGCACCCACATTCTGACCGCGGCCCACTGCCTTACCGATGAGATCGGCAATGTAGATGTAGATTCTGGCAGTGCGACCTTCCCCTTATCCTCCGGCTCGGTCAAAATTGCCATTAGTAATGTTGCCGTTCACCCTGATTGGGACTTTGACTTATTCCGAGGTAATGATGTGGCGGTGCTGACCCTGGCGAGTCCGGCCCCCACCGCTGCCACTAGCATTGACATTAACCGCACCGATCCTGATGCAACGGGGACACGTACCCTCAAGTTAGGCTATGGCCAGGGAGGGGTAGGCACTACCGGAGCCACCCTGCCCGCCGGCACGTTCCGTTGGGGCATGAATGTTTACGATTCCTTCGCCGATCCCTTACTCAGATTCCTGGGTCTAAGTGCGAATACAGACTTTGTACCTCAGTCGGTCTTGCTCTATGACTTTGACAATGGCAAGAGTCGCAACGATGCTGCTGGCTTTTTCCTGGGCCTGCCTGATACAGGGCTAGGACAGCTGGAAGCTAGCTCTGCACCTGGAGATTCAGGGGGTCCTACGGTTAGCGCCAGCCGTAATTCCAGCGAAAGAAAAGTGGTTGGAATTACGTCCTATGGGCTTACTTTGTTGTTGACCGATGTGGATACCGCTATTAACTCCAGCTTTGGCGAGTTTAGTGGGGATACTAATGTTTATCTGTACCGTGACTTTATTGATGGCGTTACTAGTGTGCGCTAGATCAATTTGAATTGAACTGTTGACTTCTTCAATCCCCTAAGCCGACAATGTTTGTCAGCTTAGGGGATTTCTTTGTAAGAACTTACCCTGTCATTTCCAGGTAGATAGAACTCCAGCATTAGAGATGGTTGATGTCAAGTGTTTTCTTTTCCAGAAAGCGTTCTAACGAAAGGTCTTTGAAATGGCTTAACCTTAGCTGCCTCCTCACCCTGCAGCCCTTAATTGGAAACTCAGGTCAAATTACAAAGAAAAGTGGAACATTAACACTGACTTAAAGGAAAATTGCAACAATTTGATGTGCGCATCTTCCCCAGAGCGTATTCTTTCAATGGCCATTAAAGAATGTAATGTACATAGGGGACCCAATAGGTATATCTTATGAACCTCAGAGAACTATCATTCACCGGTGCATTAACTGCAGCAGCAGCAGTTGGGTTAGCTCAACCAGCAGACGCGATAATCCTTCTCGAACCTTCTCCCAATGCTTCTCCGGAAGAGATTCAATCCTTTATCGATGCCAGAATTCAGGAATTTTTGTTTACAGGGCGCGATGGGAAAACCTACAGAGCCCTGCTGCAACCTAAAATTGTTGTCACCCCTGAGCGAGGAGCATCAGCGGCAGAGGTCCCGACTGGCTTTGCAGCAGCTGACGGTGTCGTAAGGCTTCTGCTGGTTTTTGACGGACTTGGTACGGGCCTGTGTTCAGGTTCCCTGCTGCCCACCCGGGTTCACATTCTGACCGCTGCCCATTGCCTTACCGATGAGAACGGTGTTTTAAATGTAGACTCTGGTGTTGCTGTCTTTCCGTTGGCATCTGGTCCGGCCGAAATTGCCATCAGTAATGCCGTCATTCACCCCGATTGGGACTTTGACTTTAACCGAGGGAATGATGTAGCGGTGCTGACCCTCGCGAGTCCAGCCCCCACCGCTGCCACCAGCATTGACATTAACCGCACTGATCCTAATGCAACGGGGACCCCTACCGTGAAGTTAGGCTATGGCCAGGGAGGGGTAGGCACTACCGGAGCCACCCTGCCCGCCG
>CAZPYG010000067.1:16962-27150 GCA_964590465.1 uncultured bacterium
AGTCGCAACGATGCTGCTGGCTTTTTCCTGGGCCTGCCTGATACAGGGCTAGGACGGCTGGAGGCTAACTCTGCACCTGGAGATTCAGGGGGGCCTACGGTTAGCGTCAGCCGTAATTCCAGTGAAAGAAAGGTAGTTGGAATTACGTCCTATGGACTCACTTTGTTCTTGACCGATGTGGATACCGCCATTAACTCTAGCTTTGGCGAGTTTACTGGGGATACCAATGTTTATCTGTACCGTGACTTTATTGATGGCGTCACTGGTATGCGCTAGCTGGTTCTGAACCCATTCCTCCTCTGATCGCTAAGCCGCCAACCATTGGCGGCTCTGAGCTGAACTTACCAGGGCTGATTTAACGTTAAACCAGTTGTTTTATCCTCACAGGGACTTAGCGGCCCAATTTGACCGTACATAAAGAGCCAAAAATATCGTAGCGGCGACGGCAATCCCTGTCCCCATAAAAAAGGCATTATTTATTCCAGCAACTCCCACAACCAATCCTGCCAATAGGGGGCCGATGGCTTGCCCAAGACCAAAGCAGCTCCCGTTGGCCGACATAGTTGTCCCCAAGTAATTGACAGGAGCCAGGGAGGCCAGCAGGGTACGGATTCCAGGAAAGGCGATACCGTTACCTAGCGCGAACACAATTGCCGGGATAAACAGCAGCTCAAACTTGGGCATGAAAGGAATAAGGATCAGTCCCAGAGCACAGAGGCCAAAGCCCAGTTTGGTGAGAAATAGCTCAGAGCACAGACCGGCGAGTCGCCCTACGGAGGTTGAAGCAAGAATAAATGCGATCGCGCCTGCCCCCAGCAGTAGGCCAATTTTCAGGCTGGAAACGCCGAAAGTATCAGCGGCTAACAGAGGCAAATACAGCAGGACGATGCCATAGTTGAGGGCACCCAGCAGACCACTACAGAGGTACAGCACTATAAGCCGTTGGTCCTTGAGGGTTTGCAAAGCCAGACGCATATGTCCCTGCCAGGATATCGACTGAACCGGTTTAGCCAGCCTTAACGCATACCCGATAAACAGAGCAACGGGCAGGGAAAATAGACCCATCAAAAATGGATAGTTCCAGCTTTTATCCGCTAAATATCCCCCCAGACCGCTGTAAAGCAGTATCGCGATTCCCGAAACTCCCGTCATGTAGCCCATGGCGGTGGTGCGCCTCAACCCGGTATAAAGTTCTCCGACAACGGCCAGGGGCAGGGACCTGATTCCCGCACCGCCAATGCCCTGAATAACCCGAAACATTAACAGCTCTTCAAAACTGCTGGCAAAGGCACAGGCCGTGCAGGCGGCCCCAAAGATTAATAGAGCAACCATGATTAAAGGTTTCCGCCCCATCCGGTCCGCCACAATCCCCAGTAGTGGATCAAGAAGAAGAGCCGGCAAGACGTAGGCCGATGTCAATAGACCCAGCTGGGACGGGGGAATATCAAAAGCGGCTGCAATTTTCGGTAGAGCCGGAGTAATTAAGGTGATAGCAAATAAAAGGGTCAGAACCGTGGAAAAAAGGGCATATAGATTACGGTCTCGATATAGCGGTGGACAGGGCGTTGACTCCTGGGAATGTTGAGAGTCCCCATGTAAATGTTGCTCGTTCACCTTGCCGCCTTTTGCTAAAACAACGGGAATCAACCTATTAAACCATCATCGCTTCTAGCGATGAGAGAGGCAGGTGACCCCTGGGTGCTGATCAGGAGAAACGGGATAAGGTCAGGATGTATTGAGGATTACAATCCCTCTGGACAAATCGGCTCACTATTTGGTCAAAGCCTGATGCTGCAGCTTAAGCCTGGGTATTGTGGCATCAATAGGGGAGAACAAACATTGCCATGAGAATTTTGCTGGTTGAGGATGACCGCCATCTGGCCGAGTCCCTTTCAGAAGCACTCGAAGCCCAGCGTTATACGGTGGACGTGGCGAGCAATGGCGAAGCGGCATGGCAGCAAATTGTTCTGCTTCCCTACGACCTGATGTTGATGGATGTGACCTTACCCCAGGTCGACGGACTAACCCTGTGTCAGCGGGTGCGATCCCAGGGCATTGCCGCCCCTGTACTCATGCTCACCGCCCGCGACACCAGCGGCGATAAGGTAGCCGGGCTTGATGCCGGAGCCGATGTTTACATGGTTAAACCCTTTGACCTGTCGGAACTTATCGCCCAAATTCGGGCCCTTCTGCGGCGAGGGCAAATGAGCCAACCAGCGACCCTGCGGTGGGGCGCTCTGCAGCTCAATCCCAACACCTATGAAGTGACCTATCAGGGGACTCCGATTCGACTGACTCCTAAGGAGTTCGCGATTTTAGAACTGTTGATGCGGCATGGACGTAGGGTGCTGAGCCGACACTTCATTTTGGAATCAATTTGGCAATTAGAGGATCCCCCAGGCGAAGAGACTGTTAAGGCTCATTTGAAAGCTTTGAGGCAAAAATTCCACCAAGCCGGAGCTCCGAGGAACTTGGTAGAAACGGTGCACGGTTTGGGATATCGCCTCATGCAATAAAGCCCCCAACCGAAGTCAGGGGAACTTCACTTCCGGACTTGGACAAGGTTTAATAATGCCTTAAGGAGAATTCTGGGACAGAAAATACCCCCGAGTGGGCCTGCGCCCTTGGTAAGGGCCTCACAAAATGGGTAAATTTGTTTCAAGAAATCTCCTAAAACTCACTCTATTCTGGGTAAAGTTATGGTCATACGAGTACCTTTTCCCGGCTTACTCTCCATTGCAATAGTTCCATCTTGTAATTCAACGCAGGTTTTGACGACAGCCAGTCCCAATCCAACCCCTTGGATATGACCGACGTTGTGTCCCCGATAGAAGGCATCAAAGATATTAGACTGAGCTTCTTCAGAGATCCCCATGCCCCGGTCAATGACTTGAAAATGCAGGCATTCTGCCGAAGCAGAAACTACTAATTGAATCGGGCTATCCGGGGGAGAATACTTGGCCGCATTGGTAAGCAAATTAGCCAGAACAGAGTGCAGCAGCTTTTTATCTAAAAAAACTTTTGTGGTGGTAGCGTTGCCTTCCAAAATGAGCTGCTGTCCTAGCTTCAGATGAATTTGCTCAAAAAGTTGGCGGCAGAAGGAATCAACTTCTAAAATTTCAGGATTTACCTCCAGCTTGCCCGCCTCAGCCCGGGTCAGAGTCAAAATATCTTCCACCAGTTGGCCCATGCGCCGGGCGGCAGACTGGATGCGGTTGATCGTGTTCTGCTGTTGCTCGGGAGTGAGAAGTTCCCGGTTAGCCTCCATAGACTGGGCAGAAACGGTGATGACGCTGAGGGGCGTGCGCAATTCGTGGGATGCCATGGAAAACAGGCGCAACTTCAGGTCGCTGAGTTCGCGGGTACGGTGCAGTTCTGCCTGCCAGCGGGAGAGGTACACCAGCATGATGCCGGTAATCAGCAGACCTATCAGCAGCGTAGCCAGGGCAGCCCAGGGGAGAGCAGGATTCCGTGGCGGGAGAAACAACAATTGCCATTCTCGCCGTCCCAGGCTGAGGGTTTGTGTGCAGTCTACGGCAGACGGGCAGAGTTGATGAGGGTTCGGCGGCAGCACCCTGGCCTTGTTTAAGGCTGCCTCCTGCTGTTCAAAGGGAGATTCAGGGACAAGCTGCTGTTGATTGGCGTCGTAGAACCCGAGCAACTGCTCATCGGCCCTGGCCGTTTGATCTAAGACAAAAAAGTCGATTTCGTTGTCCAGGTTGGCGAGGGATTCTTCCACCACGTCCGCCACTCGGAATACGCCTAAAATGTAGCCCTGTAGCTCTTGTCGGCGGGCAACGGGCGTAAACGCAGGTCGGCCATAGACCGGCAAAAAGACTAGAAAGCTGTACTGGTTCTCGGCAGTTTCCTGCACCAGTTGAATTCGTCCGGTGGCGGCCAAGGTTCCAGTGTCGCGGGCTCGCTCCAACGCGACCCGGCGGGTGGAATCGGAGGCCAGGTCGTACCCCAGGGCTGGTTCGTTGGTTTGCCAGGGTTCCAAAAACGTGACTGGGACATAGGTGGGGCGGTCTGTTGCGGGGATGAGTGCGCCGGAAGCCTCGCGTTCGGTAATGCCAATGTTGGGCTGGCCCGTAAGCCTTCTAAGCTGTTGCTCATAGGCATTTCGCTGGGAACGTGTCACCAGGGGAGCCCACTCCAGAGCCTGAATTCCAGGGTAAGTTTCTACCGCCCGCTGCACGAATTGGCGGAACTCCTGCGCAGAAACTTCGTTCTCACTGGCGGCGTAAAAATCTCCAAGGGAAAGCAGCAATTCGTTATATCGGTTGGTGGTGCGCTGTAGGGCGGTGGCCAGATTGTTGGTCTGTCTTTGGAATTCGCTCTGCCGCGACAGTCGCTCCCACCGTCCGACCCATGCTGTCGCTGCAAAGGTTGCGCCTAAACCTAATATCAAAATAACTGCAGCCGGAAGGTAGCGAGAAAGTTGCTTCATGGCGCTAGGTTGCAACAATGCCTATGGTTGTACCGGTTTATTGTGGAAGATACCAGACTAAAACTCTTAACCAGCTCATGGACATGAAATCGGGAGTTACCATAGATTCAACGTAACATCCAGCAACAGGGAGCCATGCACCTTTTTAGAAGTGCGATTGGTGCAAACTAATGCTGTCGTTTGTGTGATTGAAGTCCTATCGCCTTCGACCAAACGCCCTGGAGAAGGCCGTACGGCCTACATAACAAAGCGTCAAAAAATCCTTGGCTCTGCCACTCACTTGATAGAAATTGATTTGCTACGAGGTGGCCAGGAAATGCCCCTGGGGGACCCAATCAACAAACCATACAGCATTCTAGTGAGTCGTAGTGTCGAACGGCCTAATGCTGAGTTGTATGAATTCGATCTATCAGACCCCATTCCCAGTTTGCAGGTGCCGTTGCACTCTGGAGACGCAGAGCCATGGGTCAAGTTACAGGAATTGCTGAATGAAATTTATACTCGCGCCCGCTTAGATTTAGCCATAGACTATTCCCAGCCTTTAAGGCCAACTTTGACAGAACAAGAAGCCGATTGGATCAGCAATATCTTGCCTTAGTAATTGCAAGATGACTCTTCATGAATACGATATTGTCGCTCTGACTGAGGACCTTCCGGCTGCCCATCCAGAGACGCCAGCGCCGATTTTGCTCCGTCGAGGCCAGGTAGGCCCGGTTATGATGGCATTCGACGGCGAAGCATTTGGGGTTGACTTCTCAGATAGTGAAGGCCAAACCTACGCGATGGAAACCATTCCGTCCCGTAGGGTCAAATTGCTGAAGTTCTTTAGGTGTTAGCTGTCGAACGGTTTTAGCCATTGATTTCTAGATCTAAAGCCTGAGTCTTATCCTCCCTTTACCCCTGCTGAGGTTGCCGCTACTATCGGGGTATGAAAGCCACCACCTCACCCACCTCACTACCACCCCCACTTCACCTACCTTTCTCACATCACCCACTTCACCCACCTCCCCTACTCCTACCCAAATTAGACGACTCCAAAACCAATGTTCAAAGGTTTACAGGCTCTTCCCAAGAATGGGAAATCGGTGATTACCTTTGCTGAGGAAAATGGAGATCGCGATCAGGCGTGGCTTGACATCGCCAGGGAAATTGAGAAATTGGCCAAAACAATAATTCGATAATCTTCCCGATTTCTTCCCGAATTATTTCCGAAATTTTGCCGGAGGTGAAGGTAAGTTGAAGCCTAACTTTCGGACGAGCAACTATTAGTCTTTTCGAACTGTAGCAAATTTTACTGTTTTTTGAAAAGGCTTTTAGCCAATTATTTCAACTCCTTCAACTTCACTCCTATCTGCCATGAGACGACGACGCTTATTGAAAACCAGCATGGGTCTGACCGTCGGTCTGACTCTGGCCAATGGCCTTAAAGCCTGTAGTACCAAACCCGCTGCCGATGCTACGGCTACCGATGCGGCGGCATCAGGGGCAAAAGTCTCTGACGCCAAGCTAACTATGGTACAGGGGGGAGGCTTCCCCAACAGTTTGGACCTGCACCGGGTGGGTACGAACCGTCCCGCCTATGGGGTTTCCTGGGCCATGTACGACCGGCTGATGACCTTTGGTACCAAGGAGCTGCCGGACGGGTCCATTTCCTATGACTACACGGTGCTGGAGCCGGAACTGGCGGAAAGCTGGGAAATGGCAGAAGATGGCATGTCGGTGACTTTCAATTTGAGACAAGATGCCACCTTCCATGATGGGGCTCCCGTTACGGCCAACGACGTGAAGTGGTCCTACGACCGGGCAGTCTCCATTGGCGGCTTCCCAACCTTTCAGATGAAGGCGGGTGCCCTGGAAAGCCCAGACCAGTTTGAAGTGGTGGATGACAAAACCTTCCGGGTGAAGTTCCTGCGGCCTGACAAGCTGACCATGATTGACATGGCGGTGCCCATCCCGGTGGTGATTAACTCCGAACTGGTGAAGCCCCATCTGACCGATGAAGACCCCTGGGGTACCGAGTGGCTAAACAGTAACGATGCAGGCAGTGGAGCCTACACCCTGAAGGAATTCAGGCCTAACGAGCGGATTGTGCTGGAGCGGTTTGAGGACTGGAAGTCTGGCCCCCTGCCCCAAATTCAGGAGGTGATTGTCCTGAACGTACCGGAAGCGGGCAATCGCCGCGCCCTGCTGGAAAAAGGGGACATCGACCTGAATTACGACCTGTCGGAGAAAGACCAGAAAGAGCTTGCCGAAATGGGTAAGTTCACTATGGTTTCCACGCCGATTGAAAATTGCCTGTACTCCATCGATATGCACTCTAACCCGCAGCTGAAGGGCGCAGAAAATCCCTTTGCTGATATGAAGGTGCGCCAGGCAGTGGCTTACGCGACCCCCTACGACGCCATTATGGACACGGCGCTATACGGTCAGGCAGTGCCCATGTATGGAACCGGTAAGGCTAAGCCCGACTCCATCGAGTGGCCCCAGCCTACCCCGTACAAGACCGACCTGGAAATGGCCAAAAAGCTGATGGCTGAGTCCAGCTATCCCGACGGGTTTGAGACTACCATTGCCTTTGATATGGGGACTAAAGAGTGGGCCGAACCCGCGGTAACGCTGATTCAAGAATCCCTGGCGGAAATTGGCATCAAAGCCAATATCGAGAAGGTGCCCAACGCCAACTTCCGCTCGGTGCTGGTGGAAAAGAGCCGTCCGATGATCATTAACAACTTCGGCGGCTGGCTCAACTACCCGGATTACTTCTTCTTCTACGCCTACCACGGGCAGGATGCGACCTTCAACGGTAGCTCCTACAAGAACCCCGAGATGGACAAGATGATTGAGGGTGCTCTGGCCTCGGAACCCGGCAAGCCGGAGTACGACGAAAACGTCAAAGGGTTCATCGAAATGGCCTGGCAGGAAGTACCCCGGGTACCCCTGGTGCAGCCGAAGCTCTCGGTGGCGATGCAGTCCAGCGTCAGTGGTTACCAGTACTGGTTCCACCGGCAGCTGGATTTTCGGCAGCTGCAGAAAGCATAAGAAGGCTAGGGGGCAGGGGGGGCCTGGGAACTGGGGGGCAAGAAACCCCAGGAAGCAAGATTACAAGTGTCGTGAGAAGCCTGCCCCCTTGCTCCCGCGCTCCCCTGCCCAGGAGGGGATGATGCCTTCAAATTTCTCTTGTCCTTGAATTTTTTTAGAACCGTAGGATGGGCAAAGCAGAGCGTGCCCATCACTGTTGAAAAGTTAATGTCGATGGGCACAGGCTAAGCCCTTTGCCCATCCTACGTAGGTTCCTTTACCCGCCAGGTGTATTCATGGCCAAACATTCCACCGGCAAAATTATCGGTCAGCGCATCCTTGGGGCCATTCCCAGCGTCATTGGGGTGGTGATTGTGACCTTTCTGCTGACGCGGGCGCTACCAGGAGATCCAGCGGCTTTCTTTGCTGGCCCCGCTGCCACCGCCGAAGCCATCGAAGAAGTGCGCCAAAGCCTGGGATTAGATAAGTCCCTGCCGGAGCAGTTCTTTCTATATATCGGCGACCTGGTGCGGGGGGATTTAGGGAAGTCTCTCACGACAGGGCAAACGGTGGTGTATGACCTGATAACTCGGCTACCGGCTTCTTTGGAGCTGACCCTGGCGGGGTTAGTATTTGCGATCGCAATTGCCCTGCCCCTGGGCATTCTTGCCGCCACCCGCCCCAACTCGTGGATTGACCACAGCGTCCGTCTCCTGGCTACCGCTGGGGTATCGCTTCCGACTTTCTTTACCGGGTTGTTTCTAATTTATGTTTTCTACTACCTGCTGGGATGGATGCCTGCTCCCCTGGGTCGGCTGGATATTCTTTACAGTTCTCCAAACCACATCACCGGCTTTTACCTGATTGACAGTCTGCTGGCAGGGGACCTGGGACTCTTCTGGGCTGCCGCTTCCCAGCTGTTTCTGCCGGCGGTCACCCTGGGGCTGTTTGCCCTGGCTCCCCTGGCCCGAGTTACCCGCGCCTCTATGCTGGGAATGCTCTCCAGCGACTTCATCCGCACCGCCCGCGCCAGTGGCCTGCCTCCCCGCCAGGTGCTGTTTGGCTACGCCTTCCGCAACGCCATGCTGCCCGTGATTACCACCCTCGGCGTGGTGTTCTCGTTCCTGCTGGGAGCCAACATTCTGGTGGAAAAGGTCTTCGCCTGGCCCGGCATCGGCTCCTATGCCGTAGAGGCTCTCGTAGCGTCAGACTACGCACCCATTCAGGGTTTCATTTTGACGATGGCGCTGCTGTACGTGGTGCTGAATTTGTTGATTGATTTGTTGTACGTGGTGATTGACCCCAGGGCGGGAGTGGATGCTTAGGAAGGTATAGAAGTTTTGAATTTTGAGTTTTGAATTTTGAATTAAGCTTTTCCATCAAGCCAGCGTAGGTTGGGTTAATCGCAGCGGAACCCAACAGGTCCATGCCATAAGGGGTTTGCCCTCGTTCTGCAACATGCTCTCCTGTGGGTTACGGCCAGCGCCTAATTTACCTGACTCCCGCCCAATTTGATTCCGGCCTAACCCACCCTACAGCTTCACCTTTTTCCTCTACCCTCTACCCTTCACCCTCTACCTACCCACCTAATCCACCCACCTACTCAACCCCTCCACCCCTCTCCCCCATGACCTCCACCACTCTCCAACACACCCGCTACGTCATCAGTGAAAACTGGATCACCTTCGGGGCATTCGGTTTGTTTCTGGTGTTCGTACTGTTCGCTATCTTTGGAGACGCTATTGCTCCCTATGACCCCCTGGCCAGTAATTCGGCGTTAGCCCTGCAGCCCCCCTCCCCTGCCCACTGGTTCGGGACGGATCAGCTGGGACGAGATGTGCTTAGCCGGGTGATTGTGGCCACTCGCCTTGATCTGGGCATTGCTGTGATGGCGGTGGCCCTATCCTTTCTAGTGGGAAGTATCCTCGGCACCTGTGCCGGTTACTTCGGCGGTTGGGTGGATCGCATCATTTCCCGTTGTATCGATACGTTGATGGCTTTTCCCTTGTTTGTGCTGGCCATGGGGTTAGTGGCGGCTCTGGGCAACACAGTGGAAAATATCATCCTGGCGACGGCGATCATCAACCTGCCGCTGTATACACGCGTGATTCGGTCTGAAGTGCTGGTGCGGCGGGAAGCGGGGTTTGTGGAAGCCGCCCGTCTTACCGGCAACGGGGATTGGCGGATTATGGCCAAGCACCTGTTCCCCAACGTGCTGCCGGTGATGATGGTGCACATTTCCCTGAATATGGGTTGGGCCATTCTCAACGCCGCCGGTCTGTCCTTTATTGGTCTGGGTGTCCAGCCGCCGACGCCAGAGTGGGGAATCATGGTGGCCGAAGGCGCAACCTATATCGTGTCGGGGGAATGGTGGATGGCGCTGTTTCCCGGTGCGGTGCTGATGCTGGCGGTGTTTTGCTTCAATCTCCTCGGCGATGGCTTGCGGGATTTGATTGACCCCAGGATGCGAACGTAATGCAGATCCCTTCGTAGGTTGGGTGAAGCGCAGCGGAACCCAACAAGCTCAGACAACAAGGATCTTCCCTCTATGGATGCAGAATGCTCGTCTGTGGGTTACGGCCAATGCCTGATTGAACTGTCTACCACCTGATTGGGTTATGGCCTAACCCACGCTACAGTTTCCTTCCCTCACCTACTCCACCTACCTCACCCACTTCACCTACCCTGCACCATGACCCTCCAACAACCCACCATCCCCT
>CAZPYG010000068.1:0-26901 GCA_964590465.1 uncultured bacterium
CCACCCTCGGCGTCATGCTGCCCTACACGCCGCTGCACCACCTGATGCTGCGGCGGATGGAGCGGCCCATCGTGCTGACCAGCGGCAATCTGTCGGATCAGCCCCAGTGCATCGACAACGACGAGGCCCGGGAAAAGCTAGGGCCTATCGCCACCTACGTCCTGCTCCATAACCGCGACATTGTGAATCGGGTGGATGATTCCGTCGTGGGAGTCTTTGCCGGACAAAAGCAGACTCTACGGCGAGCTAGAGGCTATGCTCCGACTCCGTTGCGTCTGCCGGAGGGATTTCAGGATGCTCCCCCGATCCTGGCGATGGGAGGAGAACTAAAAAGTACCTTCTGCCTCAGCCGGGACGGAGAGGCCATGCTTTCCCAACATTTGGGAGATCTAGAAAATGTCGTTGCCTTCGAGGCTTACCAGGAAACCTTGAGGCTGTACCAAAGCCTGTTTGAGCACGAGCCAGCTGCCATCGCCGCCGACCTTCATCCAGACTACCTGTCTACAAAACTGGCCCAGGAACTGTCTCAGAATAGGGATTTACCCCTCTACGGCATCCAGCACCACCATGCCCACATCGCGGCCTGCATGGTGGAACATGGCCTGCCCATCGACAGCTCTCCCGTCCTTGGAATTGCGCTGGATGGTCTGGGCTATGGCTTAGACGATCAGCTCTGGGGGGGCGAGTTTCTGGTAGCTGACTACCACGACTTTCAGCGGGTCGCCCATTTCCAGCCCATGGCTATGCTCGGCGGTGCCCAGGCTACTCGCCAGCCCTGGCGCAACACCTACGCCCAACTCGTAACGTTCCTGGGCTGGGAAACTCTAATGGAACAGTTTGGTGATCTGGAATTGGTGAAATTCCTCGCAGCGCAACCTCGAACAATCCTTGATCAGATGCTATTGACTGGGGTGCGATCGCCCCTGGCTACCTCAGCCGGTCGTCTGTTCGACGCCGTTGCCGCTGCCCTGGGCTGCTGCCGCGACTCTGCCAGTTACGAAGGGCAGGGCGCCATTGAGCTAGAGGCACTGACTTGGCCAGAAACTCCTTGTCCCGATCCCTATCCCTTTGTGGTGCAGGAACAGGAACAGGCTCAAGTTTTATCTGCCGCTCCGCTATGGCCCAGGCTGCTACAGGACTTACAACAGGGGGTAGAACCATCCCTCATGGCCAGCCGTTTTCACCACGGGTTGGCGGATGCGATCGCACCCCTCGCCCTGGCCCTGGCCCAACGCCACCACCTCACCCAGGTCGTCCTCTCCGGCGGCGTCTTCCAAAATCAGGTCCTGCTTACCGCGGTTCAGGACCAACTCCACAAAGCAGGCTTAACCGTCCTCACCCCCCACGACGTGCCCCCCAACGACGGCGGAATTTCCCTGGGGCAAATTGCGATCGCCGCCGCCCACTTAAAAAGAAGCCCACCTTAATCCCATTCCTTCCTGGGAGGGAATCGCAGACCACCTTTTACCCATAGGGCTCTGCCCACCATCCTTAACTTCAATCCATTCAACCCCTTACGCCCATCAAGCCCCTTCAGTACAGGTCAATCACCATGTGCCTCGGCATTCCCGGACAAATCCTCGAAATTAGCGACCTTGAACAAAAACTCGCCATCGTCGATATCGGTGGCGTCCGTCGCCCCGTCAACATTGCCTGCATCGTTGACGAAGACCACCCCGTCGCAACCTGCGTCGGCGACTGGGTACTTGTCCACGTCGGCTTCGCCATGAACCGCATCGACCCCGAAGAAGCCCAACTCACCCTCGACCTCCTGGCAGAAATGGCCGCAGCCCACGAAGCTATGGCTGGTAGTGCTTGAGAGGGGTATCGGGTATCAGGCTTTGTCTTCATACCTGATCCCTGACACCCAGCACCCGACACCCCAGTCCCAGACATCCAGTATCCAACCCCCAGCACCTCTTTAATTCCCATGAAATACGTCCAAGAATTCCGCGATCCCCAAAAAGCCCAGGGTCTACTCCATGAAATCGAAGCCCTGGGCCATCAGATCACCCAAGATCGCCCCGGCCCCATCAAAATTATGGAAATTTGCGGTGGCCACACCCACTCCATCTTCAAGTACGGTCTGGAATCCCTGCTGCCTTCCACCGTGGAGCTGGTTCACGGTCCCGGTTGCCCGGTGTGCATCATGCCGAAGGGGCGGTTGGATGATGCCATCGCCCTGGCCCAACATCCTGAAGTTATCCTTACCACCTTTGGCGACGTGATGCGGGTCCCCGGTTCCAAGCAAAGTCTGCTCCAGGCCAAGGCTGGAGGGGCGGATATTCGTATGGTTTACTCGCCCCTGGATGCCCTGAAGCTGGCGCGGAAAAACCCTGCCAGGGAAGTGGTCTTTTTCGCCATCGGCTTTGAAACCACGGCCCCCAGCACTGCCCTAACCGTGCTGGAAGCAGAACGGACAGGGGTCGAAAACTTCAGTCTGTTCTGCAATCACGTGCTGGTGGTTCCCGCCCTGGAAGCCCTGCTCAGCAATCCGGACCTGCAGCTTGACGGATTCATTGGTCCTGGCCACGTCAGCATGGTCATCGGCGCTCGCCCCTATCAGGTGATCGCCGAACGGTACGGCAAACCGGTCACGGTGTCGGGCTTTGAACCGCTGGATATTCTGCAATCCCTCTGGATGGTGCTGCGCCAACTGGCCGAAGGCCGCTGTGAAGTGGACAACCAGTACCGCCGCCTGGTGAACTATGACGGCAACCCCGTCGCCCTGGATGCCCTGGCCCGGGTCTTTACGGTACGCGAGCAGTTCGAGTGGCGGGGTCTGGGAAATATCCCCGCCTCCGGCTTCAAGATGCATCCCAACTATGCTCAGTTTGATGCTGAAGCTAAATTTACCCTGCCCCACCAGCGGGTCGCCGACCATAAAGCCTGCGCCTGCGGAGAGATTCTCCAGGGAGTCAAAAAGCCCTGGGAATGCAAAGTATTCGGCACCGCCTGTACACCCGAACACCCGATTGGAGCCTGCATGGTGTCTTCAGAAGGAGCCTGTGCGGCCTATTACAAGTACGGGCGAACCCGGGCGGCGGAACCGGTCGGTGCTTAGCGGGGGGAATCCAGGCAATGCCGCGTCCATTCCCGACCGCTGGTTATGATCATCACAGTCCGGGAACCCGACCCCTGGTGCAAGCACAGCAATATTTCCCCGGGTCCCGAATCCGATGCACCATTTTGCCGAAGAGTTGGCAGAATAGGAGCATCCGCCCAATGAATTCTGTTTTGAGCTGATATGGCGCTTGCAGACCACTACCGTGTCTTGGGGTTAAGAACCGGAGCTAGCTTTGAAGATGTCAAGCTGGCTTATCGTAATTTGGCCCGTTTGTACCATCCCGATGTCAACCCGGGAGATCAACGATCCAAGGACAAGTTCATCCAAATTACCCAGGCCTATCGAACGCTGGTAGATTCTCTGCCCCAGGAAGTCACCTGGCGAAAAGCCCATAAAGCTAAAGCAGAAGCAGAATCCGTCGTTTCCACCCAGGCTGCGGATCAGGGTGAAAACAAGGGAGCTAGCGAATCGGCTGAACCAGTTGAACCGAAAAATCAGCCCTCTCAGTCCCCCTTGAAAAGTCCCGTTGCTAACCCGGTACTACGGTTCGCTCCAGGGGTTTCTGCTGCGGAGCAGCAGCTCAAAATGGCCAGTTTTGGCAAGCTCCGAGACCTGTTTCAGAGCAATCGCTTTCCCCGGGCAGTAGCCCTGGTGGAAGGTCTGGCGACTCGCTTTCCCCAAGATGCCGAAGTGCGTCAGTGGCACGCCATCACCTACTATCGATGGGGGCACGATTTGATCAAAAACGGCAACGGCCATAAGGCAAAAGCCTGCCTGAACAAGTCCCTCCGGCTTGATCCCCACAACAAATCTCTGCGCCAGGCCGTACACAGTGACCTGCAGCAGGTGGAAAAACTCCTAACCATGCCGGTCGCCTAGGCCCTGGCGAACCCCAACCTTACCCCAACCCCTGGAGAACCTGATCAAACCAGGCTTCAAACCGATCCCCCAATGCCTCCAGGGAGTAATTCCGTTCTGCCCGGTGTCGACAGGCATGGCGATCGAGCTGATTAATTTTATGGAGGGCCAGGGTTAGAGCATCCACATCATCCGCAGGAACTAACCAACCAGTCTCGCCATGGGTAACAATCTCCCCTGGCCCCCCGCGGGCATAGGAAATCACGGGAACTCCGCAGGCTAGCGCTTCAATGGCAACATTCCCAAAGGCTTCAACCCAGCGGGGGGTCATGACCAGAGCCCGACACCGACGTAAAACGGTCTGGAGCTCATCCGTTGGCAGAAACCCCAGATAGGCATCCTGGGCATGGGTAAAGTCTGTACAGAGGCGCTGCCAGTAGTCCTGGTCTTCCAGCTTGCCCATAATTTTCAGGGGAATGCCGACCCTTTGAGCTGCCGCTAAGGCGTCTTCCAACCCCTTTTCAGGGGAGATACGTCCCAACCAGGCAAGGGCCTCCCCCGGGTCAGGACAAAAGCGATACTGGTCCAGATTGATGGCACTACTGAGGCAGTGAAAAGCCTCTGGACAGGGAAAGGTTTCGGCCTGGGTGCGGGTGTAGCAAGCCAGGTGATGAGGATACTGTTGGGCAATCCGCTGAATAGCAGCGTCCATCGTATCGCTCAAAGACCCCATGGTGACGAAATGCACTATGGGGCACTGGAAAAAAGGGGTCAGGTAAAAGGGCAGCCAGTCGTAAGCAAAGTTAACCACTAAATCAGTTTGGTGCTGCACCCTGCCCACGTAATCCCACATATTGGCCAGGACCGAATTCGGAGGCAGGAGAACCGGGGTATCCCGTCCCCGGGTATGGGCCGTCGGTTGAAGGTGTCCAGGAATCTCGATCACAGGAATATCAGCCAGTTGAGACCCAGCAGGGGCCACTACAGCAACTTGATAACCCCGCCGCTGGAGTTCCTGGGCCACATTCAGCAGGGTGAGTTCAACCCCACCCCCCAGGCCAGAACCGAGGGGACCAACCGGAGTAGAAACAAGCAAAAGCTTCTGCATTGGAGCAACTTCAGACATGACATTGGATGGGTCTGCAGGCGTCCTGAGCTTGGAAGGATGCCCGGGATTTGAGAAGCTCAGCCTGACCGTCCGAAGTAGAACGGTGAAAAGCAACCTGAGCATTTCCGGAGCAGAAGAGCCAGGACTCTTGCAAACCTTGCGCCTTGAACACCTAGGGAGATTCAGACTCGATGGAAGTATCCTTCGACGACGGGGTCAGCGCCTCATAGCTTACCAACCACTGACGGACCTTTTGAATCAATACTGCCCGCTGGTTAATCAAATAAATGCTGACTAATGTGAAGCTGACGCCAATCCACTGCAAGGACGTTAGAGACTCATCCAGCAGCAAGTTACCAAACAATAAGGCAAACACTGGGGTCAGAAAGGTTAAAGCGCTGAGGCTGGTGAGGTTGCCCTGAGCCGCCAGGAAGAAAAACACTCCGTAGGCTAACGCACTACCCAGTAAGGTTGAATAGCCGATGGCAGCCCAGTCCAATAATCCTAATTGCTGCCACTGCTGGGTTTCCCAGAGGCCAGACACAGCATACAGGGGCAACCCGCCCAGCAGCATGTGCCATCCCGTCGCCACTACCGGGTCGGCGTGGCGGCTAACGTAGTTAATCAAAATGGTGCCCGTTGCCATCGACAGGGCCGCCAGCAGCATCAGCCATTCGCCCCCCTGCAGCAAAACATCCAGGGGATTCCCCTGCAGCAGCCATTGGGTGTCTCCATGGAGCAGGGAAAGAATCCATTCGTCTGGTAGGCCTAACAGGCTAATGCCGAGAATTCCCCATAGCAGACCAATCCACCCCAGCACACCAACAAATTCGTTAAACAGAACTCGAGCCATGATGGCTACCGCCAGGGGCTGAGAATCAATCATAACTGAGCCCAGCCCGGCTCCGGTGCGTTCTAACCCGGCAGCGAGGAACCCCTGAAACAGGGTTCCATCGATTAAGGCAAACAGACCAATCCAGAGCCAGCCCTGCCAGGTAATTTTTTGCGATCGCCCTGCAACCCAGGCCACCAGTAAAACCACCAAACCCGCTGGCACCATGCGCGTACCGGCCAGAAAAAAAGGTGCGGTGTGGGGCAATACCCCTTTCATCGCCACCATTGCCGTTCCCCATAGAAAAAATGGAGAAATTAAGACCAGGGGATTTCGCGAGGCCTGCTGCGGGAGGGGTGGCGTTGACATAGCTTGGCAAAGCTGAGTTGTAGAACTTCTTAAGGAATGTTAACGCAGTTCGTTGAGCAGAGGTGGGGATGGAGGGATGGAGGGATGTTGCGTTCGCTACAATGGGCTCGTTTGGGCCAAGCAGCTAGCATTCAGGGGATAGAGAACCTTGATGGCTGCCTGCTGGCTCAATTCCTTATTCGTTGTTTGAAACACCCCTATGATCTGGCCGTTTAATTCTCGTGCTCGTAAGTCCATTGCCCGTATTGAAGTAACGGGCGTCATTGCTGCAGGAACTCGTAAGCGAGTCCTGAAAGCGCTGGAGGAAATTGAAGAGCGACAGTTCCCTGCCCTGCTGCTCAGGATTGATAGCCCCGGGGGCACAGTTGGGGATTCCCAAGAAATTTATACCGCCCTGCGCCGACTGCAGGAAAAAGTGAAAATTGTAGCCAGTTTCGGCAATATTTCCGCTTCCGGCGGGGTTTATATCGGCATGGGGGCCAACCATATTGTGGCCAACCCCGGCACCATTACCGGCAGTATTGGGGTGATTTTGCGGGGTAATAATTTAGAACGATTGCTCGACCGAGTTGGGGTCTCCTTTAAGGTGATTAAGTCCGGTCCTTACAAAGACATCCTGGCCTTTGACCGGGAACTGACCGACCCGGAGAAAACCATTCTCCAGGAGTTAATTGATATCAGCTATGGCCAGTTCGTCAGAACCGTAGCCGAAGCCCGGCAATTAACGGAAGAGACCGTACGGGGCTTTGCCGATGGACGGATCTTCACCGGGGAACAAGCCCTGCGCCTGGGGGTCGTTGATCGCCTGGGCAGCGAGGAAGATGCCAAGCAATGGGCCGCAGAACTGGCCGGTTTGGATCCTGAAAAAGCAGACTACATAAACTTTGACGATAAGAAACCCGTCTGGCGAAAGTTAGTCCCTGGTGGTAGTGACGGCGATGCTCTAGCGCGGCAATCGCCCTACGGTCAAGTTGGGTTAGCCACCGCCCTAAACCTGCCGGCTCTGAATGCCACCCTGGAATGGCTCGAGTTCGAGCGCGCTACCAGCGGTCTTCCCCTCTGGCTATATCGGCCCTAGGCCGGTTCCTTGCTAGGATTAGAAGCGCTCATGATTCCATCCAGTCTTGATTGGGAGTTACCCCTGAAGTAAAACCCAATTTTTGGACTGGACTGGGTATAATCAGACGTTTCCAAGAAACCATGGTCTGTACCTGAAACAGCGGACATACTTGGGGATTTTTTGTTGGGAGGAATGGACGTGGATTGGCGAGTTTGGGCAATTCGTGGGGCAGTAACTGTACCAGAAAACACCGAGGCTGCAATGCGAGAAGCCGTTACTGAACTTTTAGACAAATTGGAGGCTTGCAACCAGCTTGATCCGGCCAGCATTATCAGCGCCACCTTTTCAGTGACCCGTGATTTAGACGCTATTTTTCCCGCTGCCATTGCCCGCCAGCGCCCCAAATGGGACAACGTACCCCTACTCGACGTTCAGCACATGGATGTCCAGGGCAGTCTGCCGCGCTGCATTCGCCTATTAATGCACGTGCAGTGGCCCCTGAGCCAGGGTAACGTCCACCATGTCTATTTAAGGGGAGCAAAGGATCTGCGTCCCGATCTAAGCGTTAGCAGCCTGCCTGGAGTCTAGGGTTCCATACCTGATTGGGCCGAAGGCAGGACCTACTTTTTAGCCCCCACCCTGAACGGGGGAGAGACTTTGAATAAGCCACCCTTCTCCCACTTTCGAAGGAGGGGCCTGGCCCCGGGAAAAGCTTCCCAGGGCGCAGGCCCTGTGCCCCTACACGGGGTATTTTTTCCCTGAATTTTCCTTAATGGCGTTTAAACCGAATCCCTAAAAACACGTCATACAAAAAGCTAAAGAAATCCTTCCCCTGAAGCAAACCGAGACTTTGGGGAGATCCCTTTTGGTCCAGCAGAGGACGCATGACTTCGTAGGTGGGTTTGTACTTATACCAGGGCACTGACGGCCAGAGGTGATGCACCAGGTGATAGTTCTGGCCCATGATCAGCAGGTTCAGGACTGCCCCTGGATATACCCGGGCATTCTTCCAGCGATCTCGCTCCTTAAAGGGCCGGTGGGGGAGGTAGTCAAAAAACAGACCCAGGGCAATCCCAACCACCAGGGCTGGAGAAAACCAAAAGTTGAAAATGTAGCCCAGGAAGTCAAACTTCCAGGCAGTAAACACCAGCACCCCTACGACAAACCGGCCGAGAAACCACTCCAGCAGTTCCCACTTGCGCCAGAGACGCCGCTTGAAAAAGTAAATTTCGTGGTAGAAAAAGCGCGCCGCAATCAGCCACAGAGGCCCGCCGGTTGAGACAAAATGGTCGGGATCGTTTTCTGGATCATTGACATGGGCGTGGTGTTGCAGGTGAACCCGCGTAAAAACTGGAAAGGAAAATCCCAGGATTAAGGCGCTACCGTGGCCTAAACAAGCATTAATGATGCGATTTCGGTGGGCCGCATGATGAGAGGCATCGTGAATGACGGTCCCGGACAAATGCAGGGAAAGCACATTCATACAGAACACGCACCAGGCTGGCCAGGACCATAAAAAATACCCTGCTGTCGATACCACAATCAGCCCAGCAGAGACCAGAAACATAAGCATGTTGGGACTGAGACCATCCTCAGTCTTAAGCAGCTCAGGGGGAACTGTTTTTCGAATCGTCAGGGGCTCAACTGCCGCCGACATGTTGCATCGCTCCTACACCGTTAACTCCGGTAGTATACGTTACGACGCGGAGTTAATAAAGATTTGTGACGTGGCCCCATGCTAAAGAGTTGCTAACGGGAGGGAATTTAGCTCTGAAAAGATGGTTGCCGAGGAGATAAAGCACCGACGGTGCCGTCTTTTGAGAGAATCCTTAGAAAGCCCTTGAGCCTGTTCGTGGTACTATCCCTGTGCTTTTGTTACAAACCATGTTTTTGTTACCACCGCCATCTCCGATGTCCGTATCTGAAATCAGGGATGGCACCAAAATTGACAAGGCACCCCCCAGCCACATTCATCGGGGTAAGGGGTTATTCCCTATCCTGTCAGAACCCTGGTCAGATTCTATCTATGTACTCGGTAACCTCTATGCAATTGCAAAATCAACTCCGCCGGACCAAAATCGTAGCAACCATTGGGCCTGCCACCCAGGAGGCCGATGTACTCAGGGCTATCATTGAGGCGGGGGCCACCACTCTGCGGTTAAATTTTTCCCATGGCACCCATGACGACCACCAGCGCAACATTCGCCTGATTCGGCAGATTTCCTTTGAGCTGAATCAGCCCGTGGGCATTCTGCAGGATTTACAGGGGCCTAAAATTCGTCTTGGCCGCTTTGAAGAAGGTTCCATTCAGCTGGCTAAAGGAGACCCGTTTTGTCTCACCAGTGAAGAGATTCTGGGTACCCAGAGCCGGGCCTCCGTCACCTACGACCGGCTGGCCCAGGAGGTACCGGTGGGCTCTACCATTCTGCTGGACGATGGCCGAGTGGAAATGCGGGTGGAGTCAGTCGATATTGAAAAGGCCGAACTCCACTGTGAGGTGGTGGTAGGGGGCGTGCTCTCCAACAACAAGGGGGTCAATTTCCCCGGGGTGTACCTGTCCATCAAGGCTTTAACGGACAAGGACCGGCGAGATTTGCTGTTTGGCCTGAACCAGGGGGTAGACTGGGTGGCGCTGAGCTTTGTGAGAAACCCCCAAGACGTTTTGGAGATTAAAGAAATCATCACCAATGCCGGCAAGCAGGTGCCGGTTATCGTCAAAATTGAGAAGCACGAAGCCATTGAGCAGATGGAAGCCATCCTGTCCCTGTCCGATGGGGTCATGGTGGCCCGGGGGGACCTGGGGGTAGAGCTGCCGGCGGAGGAAGTGCCCATTTTGCAAAAGCGCCTGATCGCCACCGCTAATTGCCTTGGGATTCCGGTGATTACGGCAACCCAGATGCTGGATAGCATGGCCTCGAATCCCCGCCCGACCCGCGCCGAGGTTTCAGATGTCGCCAACGCCATTCTGGATGGCACCGACGCCGTGATGCTGTCGAACGAAACGGCGGTGGGGAAATATCCTGTTGAAGCAGTGGCCACCATGGCCCGGGTTGCCATTCGTACCGAGCAGGAAGGCAGAAGCGCCGTAGAACACGCCGGAACGGGGGCGCGTTCAATCCCCAATGCCATCAGCCAGGCGGTGAGTCGCATTGCCTCCCAGCTCAACGCTGCCGCCATCATGACCCTGACCAAGACTGGCGCTACCGCCCGCAACGTATCCAAATTTCGTCCCCATACCCCCATTCTGGCGGTTACGCCCCATGTCCATGTGGCCCGTCAACTGCAGTTGATATGGGGGGTGCGCCCCCTGCTGGTGCTGGATTTACCGTCCTCGACCCAAACCTTCCAGGCGGCGATGAATGTGGCTCAGGAAAAGCAAATGCTGCAGGATGGCGATCTGGTGGTCTTAACCGCTGGCACCCTGCAGGGGGTTTCGGGCTCCACCGACCTGATTAAGGTGGATGTGGTGACGGCGGTTCTAGGCCGTGGGGTGGGCATCGGTGAAGGATCGGTCAGTGGCCGCGCCCGGGTCGCCCATCGCAGCCCGGACGTTAACGACTTCAACGACGGGGAAATCCTGGTCGTACCCAGCACCAGCGTCGACTTTGTAGAAGCGATCCGACGTTCCGGCGGGGTGATCACCGAAGATGACAGTCTCACCGGCCATGCGGCCGTGATTGGCCTGCGCCTGGGAGTGCCCGTCATTGTTGGGGTCAAAAACGCGACGGAAATCATTCGCGACGGCACCATTTTGACCCTGGATGCCCGCCGGGGACTGGTCTACTCGGGGGCCCTGGGGCCCGTGAAAAATGAGCCTGCCATGAGCCTGTAAATTCAAAGCATTCAGATTACCTGGGGGAGCCCCATCCCCCCATAAAAAAGCCTTGGCACAATAGGTCGCCAAGGCTTTAATGTATTCGGGAAATTGTTACTCAACAATTTAGAGTGCTACGCTATCAGACACTTGAGCCCGTAGGGTAGAGTCGAAACCCAGGCAAAGTTTCCCAAGGTTTAACCTACTTATAAAGCTCGGTTGATAGACGAAATGCCAAAATTCCAGGGAGGAGAGCAATGGCTAAAGCGATAAAAATTTGAGTATCCGACAGGGGCATACGAAGATTCCTCAACTAATGATGAATGACGTACTGGTCTTGACCTGATTGTTAACTAAGATGGGATTTTCAGGAATGGCAGCTCCCACAACTGTTACAGAGCTTAACGGTTTACCCTTTCGGAGGCTGCTTTAGGGCCACCGGCACCCTTACCTTAAACCATGTCGTCTGTTGAAACTCCCTTTGATCCCACAGCTTTTTCGATTCTCCTAACCCAGCGTTTTACCCGCCCTTTTGAGCATGACCGTGGATATTTCCCAACCCCCCCGCAGTGAATTTGAACGTCAGCTACTACGTGTTCAGCGGGATTTACTGCGAATGGGGGCTCTGGTAGAACAGTCCTGTGTGCTGGCCCGAGAAGCACTGTGCGATCGCAACCTCGACTCTGCCCAATGTCTCAGCTCCCACGACAAACACATTGATCAGCTCTACCGACAAATTGAGCTGGACTGTATGCACCTGCTGGCCCAACAAACCCCTGCCGAAGAAGATTTGCGCCGCATCGGAGCCTTCCTGCAAATGGTGCGGGACCTGGAGCGCATTGGGGACTACGCCGAAGACATCGGCGAAGTCACCCTGAAGCTGTTTCCCTATCCGGTACATCCTCTGATGGGCCGGGTACAGACCATGCTGGATCGCTGCCGATCTATGGTGGCCATGAGCCTGCTGGCCCTATCTGACCTGGATGCCCGTTCAGGGCTGGAGGTCAAGCAAAAAGACGATTCGGTGGATGCCGATTACGACGATCTTTACGATTTGCTGGTCCACCAGGGCAGCCCGGGGGGAGCACTAGAGCCAACGGTGCTGCTGGTGTTGGTGATTCGTTATCTAGAGCGCATTGCCGACCATGCCACCAATATTGGCAAGCGAGTTGCCTATATCGTCACCGGGGAGAGAACCTGATAGCGTCGCTTGATCGGGTCTTGTCGCCCCTTCTTTTACAAAACGTTACGTCATATTGACAGAAAGATTTGACATTGCCCCATTTCTTGAGAAACTGTATTGGGCATCGATTGCTTGCCATGAAAGCCTTGTGGCTGGGGCATTGTAACCGTAAGGCTCGGTTCGAGGGGCACCGATAGCGCATTAACTGATACCGAATTTCACCGGGTTGCTGGCTTTGTTGCAATCGCACCGGTTGAACTCACCGATCGGTTGACGCATTATATTAGCGGTAGCCAACGCCTCAGATCAGGGCGATTAGCCCACGATTTTTCGTGTCTACCCCCGGCGGCAGCTCACCGCAGGGCGAGACAGGGCCCCCCAGGGAGTCGTCTCTGGCTCAGGTGATCGCTCCGCAACAAGCTCGCCCTCGTCGCTTTTGGGAAGGCTTGGGGGATTTAGCTACGGGGCAACAGCACCTCTTGATTTTGCTGTTGCCTGTAGCGTTGCAGTCCACAGGATGAACAAAATTTAGGGAATTGTCGCTACATGGAATTTTCGATCGCGGCGCTGCTAGCGAATTTCGCTAAAGAAAAAACGCTTACGCTCAAAACCTTAGAAAAGAAACTGCACTGTAATGGTGAAGCCAGCCAGCGGGATTTGCAGATCGCAGTGGACGCTTTGGAAAAAATTGGCGTACTGGTTAAGGAACGGGGCAAATATCGCCGAAATGATCACGAGGATGTGATCGAAGGCAAGCTGCGCTGCTCCAGCAAAGGGTTTTGCTTTGCCATTCAGGATGAAGAAGGGGCAGACGACATCTACGTGCGTGAAAGCCAGCTGAACACCGCCTGGAATGGTGATCGGGTGCTGGTGAAGGTGACGAAAGAAGGAAGCCGCCGCCGCAGCCCGGAAGGGGAAGTCCAGCTCATTTTAGAGCGGGCCAATTCCTCCGTTTTAGCCCGGGTCAAGCAGGAAGAAGAAGAGTATCGCGCGGTGCCCCTGGATGATCGGCTTCTGTTTGAGCTCCTGCTGTTAGCCAACGGCACCGATTTGCAGACCGCTGTCGATCAGCTGGCCCATGTGGAAATCGTCCGCTACCCCCTGGGGCATAACCCTCCCCAGGGACGGGTGGCGCAAATTCTGGGCACCGATGCGGAAGCGGCCTCCGATATTGATATCGTTTACTGTAAGCATGACCTGCCCCGCAGCTTTCCCGATCAGGTGTTAGCCGCCGCCGAAACCCTGCCCACCCGCATCAAGAAGACGGAAATTAAGGGACGGGTAGACCTGCGGGACACATTGACTCTGTCCATTGATGGCCCCAACGCTCAGATCATCGACGACGCCCTGACCCTGGAGCGGGGAGACGATGGTCACTGGCGGTTGGGTATTCACATTTCCGACATTGCCCATTACGTTGAATCCCATTCTGTTATTGACCAGGAGGCCAGTAAGCGCGGCACCTCGGTGTATTTAGGCGATGAAGTTATTCCCATGCTGCCGCCGCCCCTGTTAGACTCCCTGGGCTCTCTGGTCCAGGGTAAAGACCGGTTGGCCCTGTCGGTGCTGGTCAGCCTGGATGATACGGGCCAGGTTCTGGAGTACGAAATTCAGCCCTCTGTGGTGAATGTCGATCACCAAATTTCCTACCAGGAAGCCCAGGCCATTCTGGAACGGGATAACTCAGACACCCTCAAAGCCCTGGATATTAAACCGAAAGACCTGAAGGCTCTAGAACCCATTTTTGATTTAATGGATAACCTGCTGTACCTGTGCCAGGCGGTTAAGCGCCAGCGCCTGCAGCGGGGAGCTTTTGAGCTGAACCTGCCGGAATACGATTTTCCCGATGATGCCGGAGAGCTGCTGGCCCACTATCGTTCTCCCAAGTTTCAGTACGACGATGAGGGCCTGCTGGGGGTGATTGTGACCTCCTCTAAACTGCCGTCCCGGGCCATCGTGACGGAGTGCATGCTGCTGGCCAACCAGCTGGTGGCTGAACATCTCAAGGCCCTGGGGGTGCCCTCCATATACCGCCTGCATCGGGCACCAAAACCCGCCGAGGTACAGGAACTGGTGAAGCTGGCAGAAAATATGGATATCCAGCTTGCCCTGGAAGACGAAGACTCTCCTCAGCCCCAGGACTACCAAAAGTTTGTGGAGCAATTTGCCGCGTCTAACTCTGAAAAAATTCTCACGTACCTGCTGCTGGAAACCATTCAACCGGCCTTCTACAGCACCCATCCTGATATTCACTTCGGTTTGGCCCTGAAAGACGGTTACACCCATTTCACCTCTCCCTCTCGACGCTACCCTGACCTGTTGATTCACCGGGTGCTCCATGCGGTATTTGACTCAGGCCGAGACCGTCGATCTACCCGCTCGAAAGACCGGGTGAATCTACGCCACAGCTCCTGCCACGGCAAAATTAGCTGGAACGTCCTGCCCCCCGACACCCACCATGAGTTGGAAGATGAAATCTCTCGCATCGTTGTCCAACTGACCGAGCGGGAACGGCTGGCCCAGGAAGCCGAATCGGACCTGGAAGGGCTGAAGAAAGCCGAATTCATGAGGTCCCATACCGGCGAGGTCTTCCACGGATTGATTACCGGCGTCCAGTCCTACGGCTTCTTTGTGGAAATCGAAGAGCTGCTGGTGGAAGGGTTGGTCCATGTCAGCTCTCTGAAGGATGACTGGTACGAATATCGGGCCCGGCAGCAGAAGCTGGTGGGTCGCAAAAATCGCCGCCAGTACCGCCTGGGGGACCAGGTCGATGTGCAGGTCAAGAGCGTCGACTACTACCGCCAGCAAATTGATCTGGTGGCCGTGGGCGGCGGCAGCGAAGCCACCGACGACGACGAGCCCGGCGGTTACAGCGACGATGACAATGGCGAATCCAGTGACGGTAACGGCCACGACGAAAGCGAATAAAGCACACCATCCCATCCATGATTGATCCCAATCGGTCTCTGATCCTGGGAGTGACGGGAGCCTCTGGCCTGATCTATGCCGTGCGGACCCTGAAACACGTCCTGACTGCCGGAGGTCTGGTTGACCTGGTGGCCTCCAAGGCATCCCAGATGGTCTGGCAGGCAGAACTGGGCATCCACATGCCCCTGGCCCCTGGCCCCCAGGCAGAGTTCTGGCGGCAGCGGGCGGAGGTACCCACCGCCGGGGTGCTGCGGTGCCATCCCTGGGGCGATGTGGGGGCCACCATTGCCAGCGGTTCCTTTCGTACCGCCGGGATGCTGGTGATTCCCTGCAGCATGAGTACGGTGGCCCGACTAGCGGTGGGCATGAGTTCTGACCTGCTGGAACGGGCTGCGGATGTCCAGCTCAAGGAGGGGCGCAAACTGGTGCTGGTGCCCCGGGAAACTCCCCTGAGCGTCATTCATCTGCGTAATCTGACCACCCTGGCGGAAGCCGGAGTCCGGATCGTGCCAGCCATTCCCGCCTGGTACCACCAGCCCGAATCGATCAACGATCTGGTGGATTTTGTCGTCGCCCGCGCCTTAGACCAGCTGGATATTGACTGTGTTCCCCTGCAGCGGTGGCAGGGCCATCTCGACCAGGAGGCACGGTAGGATAGGGGTGACGCTCCTGGTAAAACCGCTTTCGCAGAGAAGTTTACTGATGGCTACTGCTCGTCTTGTTATCGTTCTGCTGATGCTGGGCACGGTGGTGCTACTGGCGGTGCAGAATACTTCCCCGACGTTACCCCTGGTTTTTCTAGGCGGGCAGACCGTGGCGTTGCCCCTGTCGGTGTGGTTACTCATCGCCATCTGCTTAGGGGCACTCACAACCCTGGGGTTTACGGCATTGCTCGGGTCCAGGGGCAAACCCGGGGGCCGCAGCAAGGCTTATAAATACCGCCCCCAGCCCTTCTACGAACCGGCCAATCCTGACCGTGCGGCTCGGGAGGCGGCCGAGGATATGGCCTCCGGCCAAGACCGTCGTTCGGCTGGGCGATCATCGCCAAGGCCTCAGGGGGGGGATAACCGGAGTTCTGACAACGGGTCCTATGGGGGAGAGTGGCAGGACTGGAATAATCTGCAGACCTCCCACCAGTGGAACGATTGGGACGCCATGGAACAGGCCGCCCAGGCCCAGGGGAGATCCTCTGCAGTCGGCCAAACGGGTTCCAAACCCGCCAGCGGAGGCGGTATCGGCAGCTGGCTGTGGGGCAATCGCAAAGCCATGGAGGAAGATCAGGTTAACCAATCCTGGCAGGAACTGTCGGACGACTGGGATGACCTTGACCAACAGCCCTACCGCGCCCGGGGGGTGAGTCCGGTGGAAGAAAATCTGGATGATATTAACCAGGGTTGGGAGAATGCCCAGGGCTACAGCCAGCCGCCCCGGGATTTTGAAGTGCCCCAATCCCCCAAACGGGTCTACCAGGACGGCTCGCTGTATTCCTACAGCTATCGGAACCAGGACGGTACCCGTCAACGGGATAACATCTACGCTCCGGCTGATGATGTGGTTTATGGCGACCAGGGTTTTGATCAGGACACCTACATCAACCTGTCACCACCGGAAGACTATCCAGAAAACTATGGGGAAGGGGAAGGGAGCAGTCCCGCAGATTATGGGGCAGAGGGCTACGCTGGGGATGCCCTGGAAGAGCCGGAAGTGGCGGAAGATGGCGTTGTGGATGCGGACTATCGGGTGATTATTCCTCCCTCTCCAACCTCAGCCGGTACTCCCCCAGAGCCAGAGCCTGGCCAGGCTACCTGGAAACAAGACAATGACGATAACAATGACGATGATGACGATGGTTGGAGTGCCGCCGAAGATGTGCTCACCCCTTGAGGGGCGATGGCCCCTTCTGGTGTACCTGCAAGCATCGCCGCCCCCATCAACAAGGCACCATTACGACGACCCATGCATTTGAACCAACGCTTGAAAGGTATTAATCTCTATCTCATCGGCATGATGGGTGCCGGCAAAAGCAGTACAGGCAACGCTCTGGCCGCCGCCCTGGGGTATCAGTTCTTTGATACCGATACCGTGGTGGAAGCGGCGGCAGGGCAAACTATCCCCGAAATTTTTGCCCGCCAGGGAGAAGAGTACTTTCGCCAGCTAGAAACCAACGTACTGGCAGAGCTATCGGCCTATAAGCAACTGGTCATTGCCACGGGGGGAGGCATTGTCATCCGTCGTGAAAACTGGAGCTATTTACACCACGGTGTTGTGGTGTGGTTAAACGCACCCACAGCCGTACTGAAGCAGCGATTAGCCGGCGATATGGGGCGTCCGTTACTGCAAACCAACAACTGGGAAGGCACTCTGGAACGGCTGCAGCAGGAACGAGAACCGCTCTATAGCCTGGCGGATGTGCAGGTAAAGGTGGCTGTTGACGAGGGAATTGACGCGATCGCAGCCCGCACCCTGGCCCTGGTTGAGGCACGAATCTTACCGACCGCTTGATACACTACTGGATAGTTTTCCGTACAATTTCCGTCAATCAATCGAGTCAGGCCGATCTATGGTTCAACCCCCCTCTTCCCCCCAAGATCCGGTGCACGCCGCCGAAGCTTCCCGGGTCCAAATTTTAAGCGAGGCCCTGCCCTATATCCAGAAGTTCCGGGGACGCACCGTGGTGGTGAAGTATGGCGGTGCCGCCATGAAAGACAGCAGCCTTAAAGCCGACGTTATCCGCGACATTGTGTTTATGGCCTGTGTGGGTATTCGCCCGGTGGTGGTGCACGGAGGAGGCCCCGAGATCAACATTTGGTTAGGCAAGCTGGGGATTGAACCCCAATTTAAAGATGGGCTGCGGGTCACCGATGCCCCCACCATGGACGTAGTGGAAATGGTGCTGGTGGGTCGAGTCAATAAAGAACTGGTGTCTTTAATTAATCAGGAAGGGGGCAAAGCCGTTGGCCTGTGCGGTAAAGACGGCAACCTGATCACCGCTCGGCCCCAGGGGTCAGAGGGTGTGGGCTTTGTGGGAGAAGTCAGCAGTATTGACTCCGGCATCGTCAAGGCCTTAGTGAAAGACGGCTACATTCCGGTGGTTTCCAGCGTCGCCAGCGATGAAACGGGGCAGGCCTACAATATCAATGCCGACACCGTGGCCGGGGAAATTGCCGCCGCCCTAGGAGCCGAAAAGCTCATATTGCTGACCGACACCAAGGGCATTTTGAAAGATTACAAGGACCCCTCTACCCTGCTGCCCAAGCTGGATATTCAGCAGGCCCGGCAGCTCATTGCCGAGGGAGTAGTGGCCGGGGGCATGATTCCCAAAGTAAACTGCTGCGTTCGGTCCCTGGCCCAGGGGGTTGGCGCCGCCCACATTATTGATGGTCGCATTCCCCATGCCCTGCTGCTGGAAATTTTCACGGATTTGGGCATCGGGTCGATGCTGGTGGCTTCAGAGTTTTATCAATAGGCAGGCTATAAAGCAGGCTTTAAACAGGCAGCCGGTACAGATCCCAGGGGTCTACTGCGGGTGATCCCCAGATTTGTGGATTGGCCCAGCCCCCTGGAGTCGTGGCCGAATTATTTAATTTCGATAAAGTCGTAAGTTTTGTCCTTTTTACCCAGAGAGCGGTTGAAAGGGTAAATGTAGCGTACGTATCTGCTTACAGGATTGCGGTGATTAAATTGCGGTGATTCAGTTGCCGCCCCTTATTGCTATCTAAGTTGTGTTATTCGTAACACTCCCTAAAACCTATGAATTTCTATACCCGTTTTGCTATTGGGGCGTTGGGGTTAAGCATCGTTCAGCAGATCTCGGTTTTGGGTCTGCCCCTGGCTGTTCAGGCCCAGTCCATGCCCTCTTCCGTAGAGCTGTTTCAAGACTCTGGAACCCCAGCATCTATACCCGAGGAGGTATCGTCAGACTATATCCTCGGTCCTGGGGATCAGCTTGCCATCGAGTTTTTCAATGTCCCCGAATATAACGGGGAAAAAGGAGTGCTGGTGGACGGCACCCTCAATATGCCCCTGATCGGCAAAGTTGAAGTGGCGGGGCTGACCCTGGAAGCCGCCACCAACCACCTGGCTGAGGTCTATGGCCCTTACCTCAGAACCCCACTCATTACCCTGCAGCTGCTTTCCCCCCGACCGATTAAAATTGGCATTTCCGGGGAGGTCAACCGACCGGGGACCTATGACATTCAGCTCACTGCCGGGGGCGACAATGATAGGCCGGAGTGGCCTACGGTGGTAGAAGCCGTGCAGTTAGCCGGGGGGATTACGGACCAGGCCAACGTCAGGGACATTGAAATTCGTCGCCAGGGACCCGATCAGCAGATCCAAACCCTCTCTCTAGATTTTTGGGAAATTCTCAACTCCGGCAGTATCAGTCAGGATATTACCCTGCGCCATGGGGATGCGGTTTACATCCCCACGGCAACGGCCCTCACCCCGGAAGAATTAACCCAGTTATCCGCAGCGAACTTTTCCCCCGATGCCATTCGCGTCAGCGTCGTGGGAGAGGTGGGGCAGCCCGGTCTGGTGGAAGTGCCGCCCAATGCGCCGCTAAATCAGGCCCTGTTGGCGGCAGGGGGCTTTGACCCCGCCCGGGCCGACCAGAACCAGGTTGAGCTGGTACGGCTGAATCCCGACGGCACCGTTACCCAGCGGGTGGTCCCGATTACCCTGGACCAGGGCATTAATGACGAGACCAACCCGGCCCTAAAAAATAACGACGTGATTATTATTGGACGCTCGGGTGGCGCGGCATTTTCCGATACCGTGGGCACCCTGTTTGGTCCCCTGGGAGCGATTTTGTCGCCGCTTAATTTTCTATTCAATATTTTCGATTGACATTTTTGACGGACATTACCAAAGCATTTGAGGGGATCTATCTTGGCACAGCTGCAAGACCCAACCCAGACTATGCCCGAAGAGTCATCGAACGATGAGATCAGACTTGACCAGGTCTGGCAAATTGTCAAACGCCGATGGCTACCGGCAGCCCTGATCTTTTCCGGTATTACCGCCGCCGTTGCCGCCTACGGCTTTAACCAGACCCCCATTTACGAAGCCGAAGGGAAGCTCCGCTTCAAAACGCGAGATGCCGCATCGGCCCTGACCGGAATCAACGATGAACGGGGTGAACTGGAATCCCTCGATTCCCGGGAAAGCCCAATTTCTACGGAAATTGGGGTGATTCGGACCACCCCGATGATGCAAAAAGTGATTGACGAACTGGGGCTCACCAATGAAGACGGAGAGCCCCTCGACCCCAGAAAAATCCTGGGCAATTTAGAGGTCAGCCAGGAAAACGGTACGGATATTCTGGCCCTGGCCTACCAATCGCCTGCCCCGGAAACCGCCGAGCAGATTGTGAATGTTCTGATGGAGACTTATTTAGAAGAACATTTGCTCAATAATCGAGCCGAGGCCGTGGCTGCCCGGGTATTTATCGAAAGACAATTGCCAGGTGCCGAAGCCCGTGCTCAACAGGCTGAGGCAGCGTTAAGGGATTTTAAGGAACGCAACGACATTTTGGAACTGCAGGAAGAAACCCGCTTAACGGTTTCTTCATTAGACCAACTCGAAGACCAGATGACGGCAGTGAAATCTGCCCTGGCGGATACGGACGCTCAGTTTCGTGTCCTCAGAGCCCGCATGGGTAAAGATCCCCAGTCGGCCCTGGTGGCTACGGCCCTTAGCCAGGCCCCCGGGATTCAGAGCATTCTGACGGAATTGCAAACGGTGGAAGCGCAAATCGCCACGGAACAGGTCAGGTTCTATGATCAGCATCCTACGGTTGTGGATCTGCAAACCCGGCAGGCTAATTTGCGGCAGGTCTTATTTCAGCGCATTGAGGCGGTGCTGGGGCCGGGAACCCTGCCCGCAAACGTTGAACCTAGAGATGGGTGAGGTAGAGGCGGCTTTAGTGGCTGACTACCTAAGGCTGGATGCCCAAATGGCCGGTTTAATGGAACAAGCCGAAGTTTTGCGGAAAGCAGAAGCCTCGGTTCAGCAGCGGGCGGGAGCTTTACCCCGGCTGGAACAGGAGCAACGAGAGCTGGAACGGCAGCTGGATGCGGCTACCGCTACCTATAACCTGCTGCTACAGCGACTGCAGGAAGTGCGGGTGGCAGAACATTGGTAATATTCGGGTCATACAACCAGCGGAAGCGATGGATAACCCTGTCGCTCCACGCAAAAAGCTTTACCTGGTGGCCGGGGCTATGCTAGGAGGCCTGTTGGCCGCTGCGACAGCCCTGTTGTTAGAGGCCCTGGATCAGTCGGTGAAAACTGTTGAAGAGGCGAAACTGTGCTTTAACCAGCCAGTGTTGGGGGTTATCCCAAAGTTTTCTAAGATTAAAGGCCTGGTACGCCAGCGAGATACAGATAATCGATTCATTCCTCCTCTGATTGTGTGCACCGAGAGTAACTCCATGGGCAACGAATCGTATCATATGCTGCGCAGTAATCTTGAATTTTTAAACTCAGATGCCCCCCCTAAGGTTTTGGTGGTGACCAGTTCGTTACCCCAAGAGGGTAAATCAACGGTATCCAGTAATCTGGCCGCCGCCATAGCCCAGGCGGGGCAAAAGGTATTGTTAATTGATGCGGATATGCACCACCCCATTCAGCACTGGATATGGGATATCCGACAGCACCCGGGTTTGAGCCATCTGTTAGTGGAGCAGGCCAACTTTTCTCAAGCGGCTGTTCAGCCCTTACCCAATCTAACGGTGATGCCCGCCGGAGCTGTACCCCCAACCCCGGCGGCCCTGTTAGATTCCAAACGGGTGAGTAACATACTACAACAGTTCAAAGAAGCATTCGACTTCGTGATTATCGACACTCCTGCCCTCAGCGCCGGCGCCAGCGCTTCGATTTTAGGCAAACGGGCGGATGGTACCCTGCTGGTGGTGCGACCGGGGATTGCAACGCAACAGAGCGCCAGCTTGGTTAGAACCATGCTGGAGCAGGGCCAACAGCGCATGCTGGGACTGGTGGTGAACGGGGTAATTTCGACCAATGAACCCTATGGGCAGTATCTATCCCAAGAGTTTTTTGATGAAACCACCACTGACAATGCCGAAGCTGGGGATGACCTCGAGATAGAAATTACGACCCCTGGGTCAAATCGGCAGAGGTGAGGCAGGGGTAGTTGTAGGGTGGGCTCTGCCCACCAGCTTTCCAAAGTGTTGTTTAGGCAAAACTGATGATTCAACGGAGCAAGCGCAATCGCAAACGGTCACAACGTCGGGCTATCTATTGCCCTATCCATGACTGCTACCTCGACAGCGTCAGTCGCCGCTACCAACTCTATGCCGATCGGCCCGAGCAGCTACAGCAGCGGGGCATGGGCCGACGCACTGCCCGCACCGTGGTTCAAACCCACACCGCGGTGCCGATTGCGGGGGAATGGTTAGAAGCCTTCTGGTGTCAGAAATGCCAGGAAAAGACCTGGTACCATGTCAAGCGCCATGACCCAAAGGCATCCCACATCCGCGCCCGGTATGAGGTCCGCCGTGCTCCTGAGGAGTTGTGGCAGCAAGTTTCGGGGGTCATTTACCCCAACGGCAACCCTTCGGTGGGGGAATTTACCCGTAAATCAGCCAGAATGAAGAATTACCAGGGAGTTAAGGGGTTCCGCCATCTGTAGGGAAAATTAAGCACGCAAAACACCCCCAGGCCTGGGATAGACCTGGGGAATAAAGGATCTTTAACTGTTGATGAATGTCACTGAAATAAAGCTGGTGGGCAATGCCCATCCTACAGCAGAGCAAAGCTTTCGGCGATCTGCAAGGGTTGATTTTCTCTTATGTTAGTGACATTCGACTATTGATAGGTTTGAAGCTCAGGAATGGCGAAATCAGGCCTCCCGATCGCTCTGAGCCTGTCGTTCAAGCCGTCATACTACTGTCAAACACTGTAGTAATGACGGTACCAGCGCACAAACTCCCCTAAGCCCTCTTCGAGGGGAGTTTGGGGTTTGAACCCTACCGCTTGCTCTAAATCTTCAATTTCGGCAAAGGTCGTAGGCACATCCCCCGGTTGCATGGGCAGGAATTCTTTTTGGGCGGGTTTCCCAATATGGGTTTCGAGCAGTTCAATAAAGTGCAGCAAAGCGACGGGTTGGTTATTGCCGAGATTAAAAATACGGTACGGAGCAGTCGTGAAATGTCTGGCTCTCTCTTCGGATTGATCTGCGGGTAAGGGGCCTGGAACTGGCGGAAATTTTAGGACTCGTTATGATCAACAAAATCGTCAGTAGAAAAGGGAACTTTTTTGTTGTTACCGTATACGGAGCTGGAAGACGCAAACACCAGATGTTCGGGCTGGCAGTGGCGACATCCCTCAAGAATGTTGAGGAACCCGGCCAGATTGCTGTCGAGATAGGCATGGGGATTTTTTAAGGAATATCGCACCCCGGCCTGGGCCGCCAGATGAACGACAGCCTGGGGCTTATAGGTTTGAAAAAAAGCTTCCGTGCCGTCCCGATCGGCCAGATCTAATTTGACAAATTCAAAATTGGGATGGCTCTTGAGCTGCTCTAGCCGAGCCAGCTTTAAAGACACATCATAGTAATCGTTAAGGCTGTCAATGCCGATAATAGATTCACCTTCAGACAACAACGATCGGCTGAGGTGAAAGCCGACAAAACCAGCTGCTCCGGTAACAAGTAAAGTCATATTGGTTAATTCAGATATAGAAACGTTTTTATGACCTAATCGTCAGGTCAAATAGAACTCCACCGACTTTCGAAGCTGGCCACTCCAGTGATGGGCGGCCTGAGCGTCTGCCGCTTCTACCATAATCCGAATCACTGGCTCGGTCCCCGAGGCCCTGACCAGAACCCGTCCCTGGTGGCCCAGGGCTTGCCTGGCGCAGGCGATGCTGCTCTGCAGTTCTTCATGGTGCTGCCAGGTTTGCAGCTGAGCGGGATTAGCCATCCGCACGTTGGTCAGCATTTGAGGATAGGGCTGAAAGCTTTGATCTCGCAGCTCTGCCAGGGATGCCCCGGTTTGCTTCACCAGACTGGCCAGATGCAGGGCCGCCAGCAAACCATCCCCCGACACACTGAAGTGGCGGCACAAAATGTGCCCCGACTGTTCGCCTCCGAGCATGGCCCCCGACTGCACCATTTCGGCGTAAACATGGCGATCGCCGACGGCAGATCGGATAAGGTTACCGCCCAGGGCCTGCCAGGCATGTTCCATCGCCAGGTTGGCCATCACCGTAGTGACCAGAGTCTGGTGGGGAAGTTGCCCCCGGTTTTGGAGCTGTTGGCCCCAAAAATACAGGATATGGTCGCCGTCTATTACCCTGCCGCTGGCATCTACGGCAATCACCCGATCCGCATCTCCGTCGAAGGCGAACCCCATATCGGCCTGGTGATGGCCCACGGCCTTCTGCAAAAACTGAGGGTGGGTAGAGCCACACCTGACATTGATGCGATCGCCACAGGGGGCATTATTTAAATCAACGACTTCTGCCCCTAAACTGGCGAAGACTCCGGCGGCCCCCGCAGCGGCGGCCCCCCAGGCCAGGTCCAGTACCACCCGCAGTCTGGTCAAGTCATGGGGCAGGGAAAATTTAAGCTGCTGGTAATAATGGCCGAGCAGTTCGGGCCGATAGTGTTTTTTGCCCCACACCACCGGAGCCGTGATGGTATAGCCCTGGGGCCACTGCCCCCGCAGCCCGGCTTCTACGGCGGCCTGCTGCTCAAGGGTAAATTTGGTGCCACCAGCCGCAAAAAATTTCAGGCCATTGTCGCCAGGGGGGTTGTGGCTGGCAGAAATCATAATCCCCCCCAGGGCCTGGGTGCTTGCGGTCAGGCAGGCGACGGCGGGGGTAGGGCAAAGGCCCAGGTGCCAGACGTCAAGCCCAGCAGCAGTGAGGCCGGAGGCCATAGCTGCCGCCAACATATCGCTGGAGTGGCGCGAATCCTGCCCGATTATGACCGGGCCGCAGGGGCCATAGGTTTGGATCAGGACCTGGGCGGTCCAGAACCCTACTTTGAGGGCCAGGGAAGCCTTCAGGTCGCGTCCGGCCTGACCTCGAATGCCGTCAGTGCCGAATAGGGCCTTGGCCGAAAGGTCGGTGGCCAGCCAGTCGGTCAGGTCGAGGGGGGGTAGCTTTTCTGGGAGTGCAGTTTGCTGTTGCATGGGAATGATCCTGATGGGTTAGGAATGGGGTCCAAATAATTCCCCAGCCGTATCACAATGGATGTGACCCTCAACCGGGAACCGCCATGGCTGACCGCCGCCGCCATACCAAACCGGCAAAGCGAGGCTTTACCCCCACGGCGCTGATAGCCCTGGCTCTGGCAACTGGGGCCCTGGGGCTGAGCGCAACCCTTGCCACCCGCCTGGCCCTGGCCCGTCGCCAGCAGCCCGACCCCCAGGCCATTTTGATTCTGGATGGCAACCAATCGCGGGTGCAGTTTGGGGCCACCTTTGCCAGGCAACACCCTCACCTGCCGGTGTGGATTTCCGGGGACTGCAGCGGTCGCCCGGCGGTGCACCAGGCCTTTGAGACGGCGGGGTTAGCCCCCAGTCGGGTGTACTACGACCGGCTGGCGACGGATACGGTCACCCATTTCACCATTCTGGTGGGGAACTACGCCCAGCAGGATATTCGCCATGTTTACCTGGTCACGTCAGACTTTCATATGACCCGGGCCAGAATTATTGCGACCCTGGTGTTTGGCAGTCGCGGCATTGCCGTTACCCCGGTGGCCCAGCATTCCGATTACCCCAACGAAGAATCCTGGTGGAAAAATGGCCGCGATGCCGCCAGGTCTCTGTTGTGGTTGGGCACGGGGTTAACGGGAGCCCGGCTTAATCCTCGTTTGCGAGGCGGGGAGCGATGTAGGTGGTGATTTGATTCTCTCGTGCCAATGCTCTGGGTTGGCATGCACTCCAGAGGCTCTGCCTCTAACGGGGAAGCGGCGGAGCCGCAGGATTGAGATGCCCAGGCAGAGCCAGGGCACCAGATGTAAAGTATCGGCAGTCAGGTACTACCAGCTTTTAGGCACAAAGTCTCCATCGTTGAGGATCACGACGCCATCGCCCGATTCGGCCAGCACAAATAACCCCTGACGACTGGCGTACACATCGGCTTCGGATTCAATGCCAATACCGGCTACCGCACCGTAGAGCTGCATGGCGGCATATTCGGGGAAAAAGGTATCAAACCGCTCCAGGTCGGTGACAAATTTTTTCACGTCGGCAACCGTCAGGCTGCTTTTGACTTCAACGGCCAGCACATGGCCCTGATTCACGACCAGCACATCAATTTCTAGAGTGTCGCCCTGGTGGCGGCGGCGGACTCGCTGGCTGACCTGATCAACGGGAATGCCCCGCTCCAGGAAAATACGCTCGCAGGCGGGGGCTACCAGGTCTTCGACAAAGCGCCCCCAGGCCCCTCCCAGGCGACCAATTTGCCGGTTTACCTGTTGAATTTGACGATCGGTTTCTTGAAACCTGCGGTCGGTTTCTTGAATCTGACGATCGGTTTCTTGAAACCTGCGGTCGGTTTCTTGAAACTTGCGATCAAGCTCTTGGGAACGTTGCTCTGCTGCTTGGGCCTGGGCTTTGATCAGGCGATCGGTTTCCTGAAATAAGCGCCAGATATCGTCGAGGGTGGGCTGGCTGGTGGACATGGCGACTCAGCTACCGGTAGTTA
>CAZPYG010000069.1:0-26780 GCA_964590465.1 uncultured bacterium
TCCCTTCCCCCTACCCGACGGGAAGCCGCTCCGGGTCTACACCCCACACCCCTCACTTCTCCAGCCTAACCACATACCACTGCATCGCCTCTCCAGGATGCAGGTCAAAGTCGCAGGCGGTATCCCGCAGATGCCGGGCCTGTTCTGCGACGGAATCAAGCCGCGCCAGATCTCGGGGCAGGTCCTCCTGGCGTTCGCTCAAAATGCCCTTGAGCTTTTCCAGCAGCTCGTCGGGAGTCATGAAGACTTCTGCTTCGCCGGGCATGAGTACCACGAACATATCTTCCTGGTACATGATGGGGTCTGGCATGGTGAGAACTCCGTTTTTGCTGAGATGGATGGGCAAGCTGGCTAGGACAATACTGCGTTACGCTCTCCCGATCGATGACCCCCGAGGGCTCAACTCGGTTTTCAACCCACTGCCCCCAGGAGTCGTGAGACCAGCGACTTCACGACGGGGGTTGCGGCAGTTTGCTCTAAGGCAAAACTCCCCTTCTGGGCCTGGACAGGGTTTAATTCTATCCCGTCCATATTTCCCATCGGGCCAGGGGTTGGTTTGCCAGCGCTTTCTGGGGGGGGGAGAACGGCTGACTCTGGCGGCACCCCATGGGGGCTTTACATCCTGTGAAATTCGGGAAGAATCTCCCTAAAACCCATGGATCCAATGATATGATAGGGTAACATTCACCGAAAATCCGACCGATTTACCGGGGAATACCCTCGGGTACGGATCGGGCAATTGTGTTCAGGGTGGGGTCTGGGTCATTAGACCTTATCCTGAAATGCTGTGTTTAGTGGTCAACATCCTGCGGTTATGGTTCAGACTCCCCTTCAATCAACTTCTTCTCCAGGTTCTACCCAAGACAGAAAGCATTCCAAGCTAGAAGGCCTAAAAGAGCAAAGTCATTTTCTCCGGGAACCCCTCGCTAGCGAACTGCTGGAAGATACTACCCACTTTACGGAAAATGCCGTTCAAATCCTCAAATTTCACGGTTCCTACCAGCAGGACAACCGCGATAACCGGGTCAAAGGTCAGGAAAAGGATTATCAGATGATGCTGCGCACCCGCAATCCGGGTGGGTACATTCCCCCTGAACTCTATCTGACCCTGGATCGGCTGTCGGATGAATACGGCAACCACACCATGCGGGCAACCACCCGCCAGGGATTTCAGCTCCACGGCATTCTCAAGAAAAACCTGAAGGCGACCATTTCCGCCATTGTCCGCAGTCTGGGATCTACCCTGGGAGCCTGCGGTGACTTGAACCGGAACGTCATGGCTCCCCCGGCCCCCTTCAAAAACAAGCCAGAGTATACCCTGGCCCGGGAATATGCCGACAACATCGCCGACCTACTGCGGCCCCAAACCGAGGCTTACTACGAAATCTGGCTAGATGGGGAAAAGTTCCTTTCCGTGGAAGAGCACCCTGATGTGGTCGCTGCCCGCCAGCGCAACGGTAACGGCACCATCTTCCCCAACAGTCCGGAACCCATCTACGGCACCCACTACATGCCCCGCAAGTTTAAATGTGCGGTGACGGTGCCGGGGGATAACTCAGTCGATGTGTACACCCAGGATGTCACTCTGGTCGTCATCACCGATCGCCAGGGCAATTTGAAGGGCTTTAACGTGCTGGCCGGTGGCGGCATGGGGCGCACCCATAATAAAGAGGAAACCTTTGCCCGCATCGCCGATGAAATTGGCTATGTCGATAAAGAGGATGTCTACGACCTGATAAAAGCTATCGTCGCTACCCAGCGAGATTACGGCGATCGCTACAATCGTCGCCATGCCCGTATGAAGTATCTAATTTATGACTGGGGCGTAGACCGCTTCCGCCACCAGGTAGAAAGCTACTTTGGCAAGCCCCTGAAGCCTTTTAAGGCTCTACCGAAGTGGACCTTTTACGATTACCTGGGCTGGCACGAGCAGGGGGATGGCAACTGGTTTGTCGGGGTTTCCATTGAAAACGGTCGGGTCCTGGACCGCGAAGGGCTACAACTGAAGGCCGCCCTGCAGGAAATCGTGCAGCGGTTCAACCTGCCCATGCGGGTCACCCCCAACCAGAGCGTCATTCTTTATGACATCAAGCCGGAAACTAAGGACGAAATTCAGGCCATCCTGACCCGCAGCGGTATCCAAAAAGAAACGGACATTGACCCCCTGGTACGTTACGCCATGGCCTGCCCGGCGCTGCCCCTGTGCGGACTGGCGATCACCGAGTCTGAGCGGGTGATGCCCTCCATCCTGGACCGGTTACGCACCCTCCTGACCAAACTGGGACTGCAGGATGAACACTTTGTGGTGCGTATGACTGGCTGCCCCAACGGCTGTGCCCGTCCCTACATGGCGGAACTGGGCTTTGTCGGCAGTGCTCCCGAGTCCTACCAGGTCTGGCTGGGCGGTTCTCCAGACCAGACCCGGCTGGCTCGTCCCTATGTAGAACGGCTCCATGATCAAGACATAGAAACTAAACTGGAGCCGTTGTTTGTGTTCTTTCGGGATGGCCGTAAGAAGGGGGAGAGCTTTGGGGACTTTTGCGATCGCGTCGATTTCGAAGCCCTGCGCCAGTTCGCCGAAACCTACAGCCCCGAAACCTACACCGCCAAGAAAACCAAAGAAGGTCGCCACCGTCTGAGCGTTTCCCACGACCTGTATCTGACCCTGCAGGCCACCGCCGACCAGGAAGGTCGTCCCATGTCCCAGGTAATGATTGATGCTTTGGCGGCCTATCTAAAACAGAGATCAGCTGAACATTAAGCCTTTCCATGGCAAGGGTGGGCTGTTGAATAGAGCGATCCATGGGAAGGGGTGACGCGATTATCCCCGGTGCTGAGCCGGGGATAATTGTTTGGCCTGGGCTGATCAGGGGCTGACGGAGAGGGACCAACGTCGCCGAAAAAATCCGAACTTAAGGGTTTTAAGGAAGCACTTAACTTAGGTGGTGCTTTAGGGATAGGTCAGGAATAATAAATTTTATCTCAATCGTGGATTGTGATGCGCTTTGCCAACCTGTTCGGTAGGGCTGAACCAGCTCACTAACATAGGCCGAAAGTCAGCGTTTTTCCGCCAAAAGCACCCTATGCCAGCCAAAATTCTGGTAGTTGATGACGACCTCGACCTGGAGGTCTTGTTTAAGCAAAAATTCCGTCAGCAAATTCAGCAGCAAAGCCTGCAGTTTTTGTTTGTTCACAATGGTTTGCAAGCTCTGGAAAGGCTCCAGGTGGAAGCCGACATTGATGTAGTGTTGGCCGACATCAACATGCCCGAGATGGATGGCTTAAGTTTGCTGCAGCAAATTAAAACCAGTTACCCCCTGGTCAGGGTTGTGATTGTTTCCGCCTATGCTGACCTGGACCATGTTCGCAAAGCCATGAACGGTGGAGCCTTTGACTTTTTACCGAAGCCCATTAACTTCAAAGACCTGGAAGCGACTACCTTGAAAACTCTAGACTATGTGCAGCAGCTCAAGCGAGATCTGCTGGAAGAACGGCAAAGACGCCAGCAGCAGGACAAAGTGCTAGAGCGGCTGACCCAGGAAATAGCCATGCGCCAGCAGACCGAAAAGGCCCTGCGCCAGAGTGAAGCCACCACTCGGGCTTTAGTAACGGCCATTCCTGACTTACTCATCTGGGTGACCAGAAACGGCATGTACAAAGCCATTGCCGGACGCGATAGCTTTCAAATTCATGATCAGGATCACTTTCAAGAAGGCACCAGCATTTACGACTCCCTGCCCCCAGATTTGGCCCGGCAGCGAATGCGCCATATCCAGGCGGCGTTGGACATGCAAGCGGTGCAGCTGTATGAGCAGCAGCTCACCATTGACGGGGAACAACGGTTCGAAGAAGTGCGCATTGTGGCCCTGCAAGAAGACGAAGCCCTGATTATCGTACGAGATATTACCGAACGACGTCAGGCAGAGCTTGAACGCCAGCGCTACATCGAGGCCCTGGCGGAGAAAAATCAGGATTTACAGACTGCTCGAGATGCACTGCAACAAGTCAACCAAACCCTGGAAAAGCGGGTAGAAGATCGCACCAGGGCCCTATCCGATACCTTGGCTAAATTACAAACCACCCAGGAACAAATCATTGCTCAGGAAAAACTGGCTTCCCTGGGGGCGTTAACCGCAGGAATTGCTCACGAAATTAAAAATCCTCTCAATTTCATTAATAATTTTGCCGAACTAAACGGCGAAATTACGGAAGAATTACAGGAAGAACTCAACGCCCAGCGTCAGCATTTTGCCGATGATACCTGGGATTATCTAGAGGAATTAATGGGAGACCTGCGACAAAATTCCCAGAAAATTCTGGATCACGGCGGTCGTGCTGACGGTATCGTCAACAGTATGCTGCTGCACTCCCGGGGAGGTCGAGGGGAAGTGCAAACCGTTGATATTAGAACCTTGCTTACCGAAGCAACTAACCTGGCCTACCACGGTATGCGAGCCCAGGATAAAACCTTTAATATTGCCATCGAGTTAGACTTCCCTCCCCATATTCAGCCGATTTCCCTCGTATCTTCCGACATTAACCGAGTATTTCTAAATATCATTAATAATGCCTGCTACGCCACTCAGCAAAAGACCCGGCAGGCCGAGGGGGGGTATGCCCCTACTTTAAGGGTAGGGGTCAGGGAACTGGGAGACGGTGTGGAAGTACGTATTCGCGACAATGGGCCGGGTATTCCTGCCGAAATTCGCGAGAAAATATTTGAGCCATTTTTTACCACCAAGCCTGCTGGCAAGGGAACGGGGTTAGGACTTTCCATGGGCTACGACATTGTGGTACAGCAGCACCAGGGGAACATTCGCATTGAGAGTGAACCCGACCTGTACACAGAGTTTATGATTACTCTACCCAGGCGCACCTTCAACCCCGAGGATGGTAGGAGCTAACTATGAAGCGAGTCCTGATAGTAGACGATGAGCAGGATGTACAAGCGCTATTTCAGCAGCGGTTTCGGCGCGAAATTCGCCGTGGCGATGTGGATCTGGCATTTAGTTTTTCGGCAGAAGCTGCCCTTGAGCAGCTCAACACGGCTGATACCGATAGTCAGCCCACCCTCATTTTGAGTGATATTAATATGCCAGGCATGGACGGTTTAGAATTCCTGCGAATCATCAAATCTAATTTTGTTGGATTCAAGGTCATTATGGTGACGGCCTACCATGATGAGCAAACTTATCAGATGGCCATGAACTATGGGGCAGATGGTTATATCAATAAACCCATCCAATTTGATAGTTTAAAGCAAACGATTTTGAATTTATAGGATCCGACGAGGGCATACCCATGGCAGCCAGGATTATGGTGGTGGACGATGAGCCCGACTTGGAGGTCTTGATCCGCCAGAAATTCCGTCGGCAAATTCGTCGGGGAGATCTGGAATTTATCTTTGCCCGCAATGGTGTCGATGCCCTGAACCAATTGCGGGATGATCCCAATATTGACCTGGTGTTATCAGACATCAATATGCCTGAAATGGACGGGCTGACCCTGCTGGAAGAGCTGAAGCAGTCCCATCCATTAATCAAAGCAGTCATGGTTTCCGCCTACGGGGATATGGAAAACATTCGCACCGCCATGAACCGGGGGGCCTTTGACTTTCTGACCAAACCTATTAATTTTCAAGATTTAGAACTGACCACTAGCAAGACCCTGGAGTACGTCAACCAGATCAAGTCAGCCCTGGAGCAGGAAAAACAGGCCCGCCATGCAGAACGGCAACTGCTGGTGTCGCTTCAGCAGGAAATTGAAATTCGTCACCAGGCTGAAGCCGCCCTGCGAGAGAGCGAAGAGCGCCTGACCCAGTATTTAGAGGCGCTACCCATTGGCGTTTCTGTCATTGATGCCCAGGGTCGCCCCTTCTATGTCAACCAGCGAGCTAGGGAATTGTTAGGCCAGGGGGTGAAGCCCGACATCTCATCAGCTGATATTTCAGAGGCCTATTATCTACATCGGTCGGGGACAGATGAGCTCTATCCGTCTGAAGAGTTGCCGATTACCCGTGCTCTCAAGGGAGAAAAATACAGCACGGATAAGATTGACATTCACCGTAGTGATGGCACGGTGATCCCCCTAGAAGCATGGGGGTCGCCTATTTTTGACCACCATGGCCAGGTGGTTTATGCCATTTCAGTGTTTCAGGATATTACCTTACGCCGTCAAGCGGAAACCGAACGCCAGCGGTTTACTCAAGAATTAGAGCAAAAAAATCTGGCCCTCAGTCAGGCCCGTGATCAGCTGGCAGAGGTAAACCAAACCCTGGAAGAAAAAGTCGAAGAACGGACCCGAGAACTCACCCAAACCCTGGAGTTACTGAAGGCCACCCAGGCGGAGTTGGAAATCGAAAATGCCCTCCTTCGCAGTGCCAGTCTGCCCGCAACGTTCGACTACCAGGTAGGGGGAAGTTTGCCCATGAATGCCCCCACCTACGTGGTGCGTCAGGCCGACCGACACCTGTATCGAGCCCTGAAGCTAGGAGAATTTTGCTATATCCTTAATGCTCGACAGATGGGCAAATCCAGCCTACGGGTGCAGATTATGCAACGGCTCAAGAGCGAAGGGGTAGCCTGTGCATCTATCGATATTTCAGAAATTGGCAACCGTAACACCACACCAGAACAATGGTATGCCGGTTTAATTTACGGCCTGGCCAGCAGCCTGGACCTGGTGTCTAAGGTTGATGTCCGCAATTGGTGGCGGAAACATCAGTTTCTGCCACCGGTGCAGCGGTGGGGAGAATTTATCAATACGGTGGTGCTAGAGCACTTTCAGGAAGACGTGGTGATTTTCATTGACGAAATTGACAGCGTTCTCAGTCTCGATTTTGCCACCGATGATTTCTTCATTCTGCTGCGTACCTGCTTTAACCGCCGGGCTGACCAGCCCAAGTATCAGCGGCTCACCTTTGTGCTGCTCGGGGTTGCTACCCCGTCCCAGCTGATTCAGGATAAAAACCGTACCCCCTTCAACATCGGCCAGGCCATTGAACTCAATGGTTTTCAGCTCCACGAAGCCCAGCCCCTGGTACAGGGGCTAAAAGATTATGCCGCTAACCCTCAGGCCGTCCTGGCAGCCATTCTTGACTGGACAGGGGGACAACCGTTTTTGACCCAAAAGCTTTGTAAACTCGTGCGCAGCGCTGACCATCCTCCCACCGAGGGCCAGGAAAAAGACTGGGTGGGGAATCTCGTGCGGTCGAAACTTCTCACCAATTGGGAGACCCAGGACGAGCCTGAACATTTACGCACCATTCGCGATCGCTTACTCAACAACGACCACTTCTCTCCTGATTTTGTAGTCCGGCTGCTGCATCTGTACCAGCGCATTCTAGAGCAGGGTCAGGCTGCGGTGGGGGAAGGGGCGGAATCCATTGAGTTGCGGCTGTCAGGTCTGGTATGTAAGCGAGATGGACAGCTCAAAGTTAACAATCGCATTTACGAGTGGGTCTTTAACCTGGATTGGGTACAGCGGGAACTGAGCCGAATGCAGGTGGCCTGAAAATTTTCGCCCTGAAGATCCAGAACAGGATGGATTCCCCGATTGCTTTGGTACCAGTGCTGCGGCTCCTAATGGGGCGGCTGAGGCGGCCCTGGTGCTGGAGGCCGCTGGGGGTTCCGGTAGTTTGACTCCCTTTGAGCTGAAAAAAGTATTGGGGGCGAGCGCGACCGACATTCATACCCCTGGCCCCGATTTCCTCAGCAGAGCGTAACCCATGGGGGATAAGGATTTGAACCGTTTCGGCAATGCCTGACCCATGCTGCCAGAGGTTTTGCCGACCGACTAATGCGATATTCGGTTCTCGGATATTTGAACGGGGTGATTAGTTTAAATTATTGAACAGTTTGAGCTGTAGCTCTGGCTTCACCCGCATGACTACCAGGGTCATGTCATCTTCGTTACTGCGGTCATTGCCGATGAATCGCTGCAGCAGGTCGAAGGTGTAGTTCAAAATCTCCTCAGCAGAGGTGCAGTTGCGGCAGGCCCAGCGCAGGGCACGCTCTAGATTTTCTTCCTCAAATCGTTCGCCTCTGGGGTTGGCAGCTTCAGTAAATCCGTCGGTGTAAAACACGACGGTGTCGCCCGGCTGCAGCTGAATTTCGGCCTCGTAATACTGAGTGTCCATATCTAGCCCGAGCAGCATACCTACTGTATCAAGGCGGGTAATGGTGTTTGTAGCCGCCTGCCAGAGGAAGGGAGGATTGTGGGCCGCATTACCGTAGGACAGAATGCGGGAATTTGGATCATATTCGGCGTAGAACAGGGTGACAAAGCGGTTGGAATTTTCCAAATCGCTGTGCATGACAAAATTCAGGTGCTGGAGAATCTTGGCGGGAGAGTGGCCATTCAGCACTTCCGCCCGGAGCATGCCCCGCATCATGGTCATGATCAAACCGGCGGGTACACCTTTCCCCATGACATCGCCGATGGCAAAGCTCCAGGAGGAACTGGCCGCATCGGGGGAGCTGGCATGGCGCAGCTGCTCAAAGGTGGTGGGAATAAAGTCGTAGTAGTCGCCGCCTACCCGGTGGGCCGTGAGGCACTTTGCCGCCAGATCCATCCCTTCGATGCTGGGGCATTCACGGGGTAAAAGCTGAAGCTGAATTTCAGCTCCAATTTCCAGTTCCCGATCCAGCCGTTCCCGTTTGCGTAGGGCAACGGTGAGTTCGTCGTTTTCAATGGCTACGGAGGTCTGGTCAGCTACCAGTCGCACCAGCTTCTGGCGGGTTTCGGTCCAGGCATAGTCGGGGTCGCGGCTAAACACATAGAGCCGTCCCCGTTCCACATTCCGCACGATGATGGCGGTGCCAAACAGCTGAAAGTCTTCCCCCAGGTAACGGTTTACCTGCCGATCCAGGGACAGCATAACGTTGCGGGACATGGCAATCAGGCTGCTCTCGGGGGCCGCCTTAAAACTGGCCGTAACCTGGCGAGTCGCCGCTTCCAGCGCGGACCGCACATCCTGACAGTGGTCTTCACTCTGGCAGTGGAGCCGTTCTAGCCGTACCTGTCCGTCGGGACGAAACAGCACCAGGGCACCGCCACTGGCGTCTGTAACCCGGCTGGCAATCATCGGGATGAGCTCTAAGAACTGATTCAGGTTGTTCAGGCTGCGCAGGGCAAAGCCCAGGGAACTGAGCAAATCCTGAATTTTGTACTGTTCTCGCTGTAACCTTGCCACCAGTTCCTTTAAGGCGAATACCGGCGGTGTTTCTGGCACATTGTTGCTGCCAGAATTTTCAAATGAAGGTGAGGACCCCGGTGGCATGGGAACTGCTGTCATGGACGGTGCATGAAAATCTTGCGGACATTCTAGCGGATGGATTCAAATTCGGGGCAGTGATTTACGGAACCCCACCATTGTTGACATACTGCTGTGATCTCGTCATGACATTGGTAGCAGTTTGGATAATTTTGGGCAGGTCGATTAATGATTGTGAGGGGGATCCCCAAAGCTTCAGCGACCCTGACTTTTACGGTCTCTCCACCGGCTCTACCAGAAGCTTTAATCATCACTCGCGTAATATCCCACTGCTGCCAGAGGGCGGTTTCCAACTCGGGACTGACGGGGGGACGCAGGGCAAGCAGTCGATCGGGGGTAAATCCAGCCGCCAGGGCAGCATTCAGCGCCGGGGCCGAAGGTAAAATCCGGGCAAACAACGTCCCCCGGTCCTGCCAGGGGCGAAAATGGTTTAACCAGCGATAGCCCAGAATCAGTAAGACCCGCTGCCCGGCTAACAGTCCATCGGTAAGGACGGCGTTCAGATCAGGGACGTAATCAATAAGAGTCGTGGCTGATCTGGTGATGGTGGGTCGTTCGTAGCGCCAGTAGGGAATTTGGAGCGCTTGGGCGGCGGCAATCGCGCCCCTGGAGATTTCTACCGCAAAGGGGTGGGAGGCATCCACTACGGCTCCAATGCTCTCTTGGCGGATAAATCTGGGGATTGCTCCGGGATCTAACGCCCCTACCCGTACCCGCAGCCAATGATTTTCGGGATATGCTCCCCTGGCGGTTGCCGTAGTTACCGTCACCAAACAGGGGATTCCCCGGGCTGCCAATTCGGTAGCGATGGGGACGCTATCGCCGGTTCCGCCAATTACCCAAAGGACTAACTGTCTCAGGTTTTTACTCCCACTTGACTTTGAATAATCGAAACAACTCATAATCTTTATTCGAAACCACCCGTCCTCCGGTGGACTTCACCAGCTTTGGCCATTGCTCCAGATTGTCTAAATAAACCTCCGCGCCCAGGTACGTTTCCAGAATGGCCCAGCTTTCTGCCAGGGGGGCGTCGGGATTGATGGCATCAAACAGGAGCCAGCCCCCGGGCTTGAGAACCTTTTTGACCTGGCTCAGCACGGATTCCCAATAATCGCCAGAGTAGTAGCAGCTGACCCCGGTAGAGATCACCATATCGAAACTATGGGGCTCGTATTCCAGCTTGTGGGCCGGAGCCTGGTTGACTCCTTTAAATAATTTGGAATTAAGCTGGGGACCTCTAGCCGTCAGGGCCTGACAGGCCACACGACTCACCTCGTGGCCATGAAACAGGGCATCCCACTCCCGCCAGGGATAGACCAAAAAACTGATGCCACAGCCAATATCCAGGCAATGGTCACGCTTTTTAGGCTTTACCCCTTCCCAAAACGGAGTGGCGATGCGTGGGGTCAGCGAACCGGCAATCCAGTCTTGAAAGACAGGCATTTCCTCCACTTCTGAAGGCAGATCGAACGGTTCACCAGAAAATTCTTTGTCGTAACGCTGGGCTACCGCTTGAATTTGTTCAGGCCAGGAGAGCGTTCCAGTGGGTTGGGCGGTCATCCTTTCAGAGCCCGGTTAAAATTTTCTCGATAGGACTTATTTAGGGCCAAAAACAAAGGCCATAACAGCGTTAGCTTCACCTTATCCTGGCTGAAATTGGTGCGTTTAAACCCTTTCCAGAACTTCCAGGCACCGCCACCGTAGACGGTCATTAGCACCAGGGCAACTAATGTACTCATGGTCACTGCTCCTATCGGCCAGTTTCATATATCCTCTACAATACCAACGTCAGCCCGAAATGACTGAGGTACCTCGCTAAACCGAGAGACGCTGGCCAGCCCCCGGGCTAGTTAAAGGGCCAATCTATCAGATTTAGCCCTGTAGCCCTGATTGTGAATCACACCTGAGGTAGAGATGCAGACAATGGTGCTGTCCTACTCTACTGGTGGCTGAGGCAAGCGTCATTAGTCATAGATACCCATAGGCCTCCGGGTGGGAACTGGACGTATCAAACGGTATGATCTGGGGCATTCGGAGGGTTTCACATAGCAGGAAGGAGGATATATGCGTGCAGTGCTCATGGCCGGCGGTTCAGGGACTCGTTTACGACCCCTAACGTGCGACCTACCCAAGCCGATGGTGCCCATCCTCAACCGCCCCATCGCTGAGCATATCGTTAACCTGCTGAAGCGCAACGGGATTAATGAGATCATCGCCACCCTCTTTTACCTGCCCGACATCATGCGGGACTACTTCCAGGACGGTAGTGAGTTTGGCGTGCAGATGACCTATGCCGTTGAGGAAGATCAACCCCTGGGAACGGCGGGCTGTGTCAAAAACATTTCAGATCTCTTAGATGAAACCTTCCTGGTGATTAGCGGCGACAGCGTCACAGATTTTGACCTGCAGGAAGCGGTTAGGTTTCACAAAGCCAAGGGCTCCAAGGCCACTCTGGTGCTGACCCGGGTGCCCAATCCGATCGAATTCGGAGTGGTCATTACTGACGAGGAAAATCGGATCCGCCGCTTTTTAGAGAAGCCATCCACCAGCGAGATCTTTTCCGACACGGTCAACACCGGCACTTACATTCTTGAGCCCGAGGTGCTCGATTATCTGCCAGAAAATCAGGAATCTGACTTTTCTAAAGATCTCTTTCCCCTTCTGCTGGAGAAGGGAGAACCGATGTTTGGCTACATCGCCAATGGCTACTGGTGTGACGTTGGCCACCTGGATGCCTACCGGGAGGCCCAGTATGATGCCCTTTACCAAAAAGTCGTGGTGGATTATGCATACCCTGAAACATCTCCCGGTATCTGGATCGGGCAAAATACCCAAATAGACCCGTCAGCCCAACTCCATGCCCCCCTGTTGATCGGCAACAACTGTCGCATTGGGCCCAGAACTGTTCTGGAGCCGGGAACGGTGGTCGGCGATAATGTCACCATCGGGAGCGACGCCGACCTGAAGCGTCCCATTGTCTGGAACGGGGCAATTATTGGGGATGAAGTGCATTTGCGGGCCTGCACCATCGCCCGTGGGGCCCGAGTTGACCGTCGTTCCCACATCCTGGAAGGGGCCGTGGTAGGACCGCTCACCACCGTTGGTGAAGAAGCACAAATCAGTCCTGGGGTACGGGTTTGGCCCAGTAAGAAAATTGAGTCAGGTGCAACTTTGAACATTAATTTGATTTGGGGTAATACGGCTCAACGCAATCTCTTTGGCCAGCGGGGCGTGACCGGTTTGGCCAATATCGATATCACCCCCGAATTTGCCGTTAAGCTCGGCGCTGCCTATGGTTCAACCCTGAAGGCGGGATCCCATGTCACCGTATCAAGGGATCAGCGCAGCATTTCACGGATGGTATCCCGCTCGCTGATTGCGGGGCTGATGTCTGTGGGAATCAATGTCCAAAACCTTGAAGCTACGGCAATTCCAGTTGCGCGCAGCGTGCTCTCCCAGCTGGGGGTGGCCGGGGGCATCCATGTGCGGCTGCACCCTGATCGGCCTGACCATGTGCTGATTGAGTTCTTTGATGCGCAAGGGATTGACATCCCCAAGGGCAAAGAGAAAAAAATTGAGGGAGCTTACTTCAAGGAGGATTTGCGGCGATCGCAAATTCAGGAAATTGGCACGGTAATCTATCCTACCCAGGTGGTCCCGACCTACGCCACGGTGTTTGAAAAGCATTTGAACCTGGAAGCGGTACTCAACAGTCAGGCCAAGGTGGTGATTGACTATGTGTATGCCGTATCAGGGGCTGTATTGCCTCAAATCCTCGGGAAGCTTGATTGTGACGCCGTGGTGCTCAACGCCAGTCTGCGCCAAAACGCCCTCTCCAACGACGAGCGGGAAGTGATGCTGGGGCAGCTGGGGCAGGTGGTACAGGCTTTGCGGGCGACCTTTGGAGCCCAGGTTTCGGCCAATGGTGAGCAGCTAATTCTGGTGGATGAAATGGGCTCCCAGATTCGAGGTGAAATCCTGACGGCTCTTATGGCCCACATGATGTTGACCGATCACCCCCGAGGTACCGTGGTGGTGCCGGTTCACGCATCGGGAGCGGTAGAGCAAATTGCCCGCCGTCACGATGGCAAAGTAATCCGCACCAAGGCCAACCCCACCGCCCTGATGGAAGCCTGCCAGGACAATGACAATGTGGTGCTGGGCGGCAGTGGTGATATGGGCTTCATCTTCCCAGAACTGCATCCCGGCTTTGACGCCATGTTCTGCATTGCCAAATTGATCGAAATGCTAACCCTGCAGGAACGCTCCCTGGGTCAAATTTGGTCAGAACTGCCCCGGGTGACCCATCGTATTCAAACCCTGCGCTGCCCCTGGACGGTGAAGGGAGCGTTAATGCGGTATATGGTGGAAGAGCATCCTGCCGACAAACTGGAACTCATCGACGGCGTGAAGGTGCTGGGCGATAACCCCGACGACTGGATTTTAGTGCTGCCCGACGCCGGCGAACCCCTGGTTCACCTCTATGCCAACAGTGGTGATCGCGACTGGCTGGACGAAACCCTGACCCAGTATCAACACCAGGTTCAGAACTTTATTGCAAAAGAGCAGGGTATGAAGGAGACCGTTGTCCTATGAACAATTGCATGTTGATGGCTGAAATTGTTCAGCCGCCCCAACTGCGTTACACCTCCGACAATCAAACTCCCGTGGCGGAGTTTGTGGTCCAGTTCCCAGGGCTAAAGGAGGATGACCCCCCTGCCCAGATGAACGTTATCGGCTGGGGAAACCTGGCCCAGGACATTCAGCAAAACTTTCGAACTGGTCAACGGGTGTTGCTGGAAGGTCGCCTGTCGATGAACGTAGTCGATAAGGGCAGCTATAAGGAAAAACAGGCGGAAATGACGGTGCAGCACATCTACGATATTGCCACGTTGAACGCCCTACAGCTCGGCTCTGGTGCTCCGATCAATTCCATTGCTGCCAGTGCTCCCCCCACGGCGGGGGGGCCGCCGGTTCCCAGTACTCCGCCTACGGCTGCCCCTACCAGCCAGACCACGAAAAGCACCGCCGAGGCAAATCCCAGCTATGACGACATACCCTTCTAGAAAGTAGAAAGGCCTCTTCGTAGCATTGACGTTGCCTCACAATTTCCCCATAGGTAACCCCTACTCTGGTTAAGAAAGTCAAAGAGAACACCACACAACCCCCTGGAACTCTTTCCAGGGGTTCCCTACGGGCTCACCCCTGCCTCACGGCAGTAGTAGAAACTTAGGTCAAGAGTGGTTCAAAGCTTTTCCCTGGTGCACTGGCCAGGGGTTTTTATTTTGCAAATTTTCTCCCGGTGGATTATAAGTCCTTGGCTGGCCCTGTTGTATAGTTTGGGGTGAAGCTTTCTTCCCCAGACGACCCGCCCATGACTCATCTCCTTGCGCTTTCTGTCGAACAGCCTTTAACAGTTGAAACTGTGTTGCGTCCGGTACGTTTGATTCCCGAAGATCCCAGCCCCGAGCCGTTCTTTTCGGCAACGACAGGGATAGGGGCTGATGGGAGCCAGGGAACCTCTACGGTGGTTTTGGCCCAGTTTGAAGATGTAGATATTCTGGCGGATATGGTCAACCTGTGGAATACCTTTGTGGAGTCAGGACAGATTTGGGCCCTGATTATTGGCCTGGTTATCGGCTATTTTCTAAGGGGGCTGACCACCTACTCCTGATCATCGATCGGTTATTCAGGGTTGAATTTCCTGACAATGTCCTTTTGGGGGCAGCGTTCTGGTTAGGCGGGGGCCGCTTCCCGTTACGACTGAGAGCATAGCCAATGCGGAGACTGCTCCCATCGTGGTAGGAATTTCTTATTCAGCAAGACGTTACGTGAGTGAATCAGAGGTTGCCCTTGGAAACCCCATCTTCCCAAACCTGGAGTCAGCGATTTGAGACTGGTCTAAACCCTGCCATTGCTCGCTTTAATGCCAGTATTACCTTTGATATTGAGCTGATTGAGTACGACTTAACCGGCTCCCAGGCCCATGCCAAAATGCTGGTCGAAACGGGCATTATTACCCCGGCAGAAGGGGAATCTCTGGTCAACGGCCTGGAAACCATTCGCCAGGAGTTTCGGCGGGGAGACTTTAATCCTGGGGTTGAAGCTGAGGACGTTCATTTTGCCGTGGAGCGACGCCTGACGGAACTGGTGGGAGATGTGGGTAAAAAGCTGCATACGGCCCGCTCCCGGAATGATCAGGTGGGTACGGATATTCGGCTCTACCTGCGGGCGAAAATCGAGGCTATTCAAGAGCAGCTGCGTCAATTTCAACAGGCGCTACTGCAAATTGCTGAAAACCATGTCGAAACCCTGATTCCGGGTTATACCCACCTGCAGCGGGCACAACCCTTGAGTTTGGCCCATCATCTATTGGCCTATGTGGACATGGCCCAACGGGATCGGGAACGGCTACAGGACGTCCATCGCCGGGTGAATACTTCGCCTTTAGGCTGTGGTGCCCTGGCCGGAACCACGTTTCCTATCGATCGCCATTACTCGGCGGAACTCCTGGGGTTTGCCCGGGTCTATGGCAACAGTCTGGATGGCGTCAGCGATCGCGACTTTGCCATTGAGTTTACCTGTGCCGCCAGTTTAATCCTGGTGCACCTTTCCCGCCTGTCGGAAGAAATGATTCTTTGGGCCTCCGAGGAATTTAACTTTGTCGTGCTCAACGACAGTTGCTCCACTGGCTCCAGTATCATGCCCCAGAAGAAAAATCCTGACATCCCGGAACTGGTGCGGGGCAAAACCGGGCGAGTATTTGGTCACCTGCAGGGGCTGCTGGTTATGATGAAAGGCCTACCGCTGGCCTATAACAAAGATCTGCAGGAAGACAAAGAGGCCCTGTTCGACACCGTGCGTACGGTGCAGGGGTGTCTCGAGGCCATGACCATTTTGCTCCAGGAGGGAATCACCTTCCGCACTAACCGACTGCTCCAGGCGGTGAACGAAGATTACTCCAATGCGACGGATGTGGCTGACTATCTGGCCGCTAAGGGCGTGCCTTTTCGGGAAGCCTACAACCTGGTGGGCAAGGTGGTGAAGACCTCCCTGGCGGCAGGCAAGCTCTTGCGGGAGCTTTCTCTGGCAGAGTGGCAGAGCATTCATCCCGCCTTTGAGGAAGATATTTACGAGGCCATCACCCCCCAGCAGGTGGTTGCGGCTCGCAACAGCTACGGAGGGACCGGCTTTGAGCAGGTACGACAGGCTCTGCAACGGGCCCAGCAATTTATCGACGGTTAGCCACAGGTATTCACAAGTATTTATGAGTATTAGCCTTTGCATGATCGTCAAGGACGAGGCAGAGACTCTACCTCGTTGTTTGGAAAGCGTCGCCGACGTAGTAGACGAAATCGTCATGGTAGATACCGGTTCTACGGATGGAACCTGCGAAGTTGCCGCTAATCATCATGCCCGGGTCTATCCTCTGCCCTGGCCCAATGATTTTGCCGCAGCTCGCAATGTTTCTCTAAGCTATGCCACCGGAGATTGGGTTCTGGTCTTAGATGCCGACGAAGTCCTTGCCCCCTCTGTTGGGTCTCTGCTGCACCAGGTTGACCAGGGGCAGATGTACCGGGGTATGAATACCGCCGACCTACTGGCGGTAAACCTGATACGCCAGGAGCTTGGTGCCCCCCAGGCCCCCTACACCCTAATTACCCGCTTCTTCCGGCGCTTACCAGAGATTCAATTTCTTCGTCCCTATCATGAAACGATCGACGATAGCGTAACCGAACTACAGCACCAGGACCCCCGATGGCAGGTGATGACCCTGGATGAGGTGGCGATTTATCACACCGGTTATGCCCCAGATGTGGTGGTCCAGCGGGATAAGTTCAACCGCGCCCGAACCCTGATGGAACCCTATCTAGAGGAACACCCTGACGATGTTCCGTTGTTGAATAAGCTGGCAGCCCTTTATCTGGAACAGGACCAACCCCAGCAAGCTCTGCCCCTACTAAACCGGGCTCTGGCCCAGACATCCTCCCTGGATACCTTGACCCGCTACGAGCTGTATTACCATCGGGCCCTGGTGCATCGCCATGGGCACCCTGACCAGGCGACGACGGACTATCAACAGGCACTGGAGCAGGATATTCCCCCAAAGCTCAAGCTGGGCAGTTTAATTAACTTTGGCAATTTACGAAAACAACAGGGAGACTTGATGGCGGCTATGGACCTGTTTCAGCAGGCCATCCATATCGATCCCACCATGGCCATTGCCCATTACAACCTGGGGGTCATCCAACGACTGCGGGGCTATCTGGCTGAAGCCATTGCGGCTTATCAGCAGGCCATTGCCCTAGAACCCAACTATGCCGAAGCCTACCAAAACCTTGGCGTTGCTTTGTTTAAACTGGGAAAACTCCCCGAGGCACTGCAATGCTTCGGGCGAGCTGTTCGGATCTATGAAAAGCTTGGCTCGCCTCAGGCCGCTGACCTGAGGCAAAAAGTCAAAGTCCTGAATATTCCCCAGGAGTTGCTGGCAAAAAGCTATTTTGCGTAGCGGGAGTCGTTCCAGTCAAAATCTGGTTCCTTCGTGGTAGAGCGGCGCTGCCTCCATGACACATCTGAGCCATAGGTTCCCGGTCGCCAATAGGAAGGATGGCTCTCGCTCTCCATGGTGGTATCGGAACGGTGACGGGTCCGGTGAGAGGTTGGTGAATTAGGTGAATGATTAGAATCAACCGTTTCACGGGTGCCCTGGCGGCTAACCAGTAACGCCCGCAGGCGCTCAACCGCATCATCCCAACCCAGGTCAGGTTGTTGGTAGAGGGTCCGAAGCAAATCGAGGGCTTCCTCAGCGTTTTCATCCATGGTGATGTTCAAGGGTTCGGAAGACCGAATTGGATCCACCTGAACAGCGGCTAAAGCCTGCCTGACCGCACTCTTGATTTGGCTAAACAGCTCACGCTTTGCTTTTTCATACTGGTGTTTCCACCCCTTTTCGCTGGAGGCATACAGGGAAGGTAAACGATTCAGGGCATAGGTTTCAACCTCAGTTTGCTTGAGGTATTTCAACATGCGAGGAGGTAGACCTTTAAGCTGCTTGGTCACTTCCTCCGCCACCAGAAGCTCCATAACATTGATGTAGCCTCGCTGCTTTGGGACTTCGTAAGCTGATCTCATAATTCACCCCTATGTTTCCTGTAGATGAGTGTCATCTTATGTGTGCACCGATAACCCTGAATGTGACCTGCCCCTAGAGCACCATGGGAAAACTTGCGGAGAACGTATCCCGGGGCATTTATATCTACGCCGCTACACCCAAGTATTCCCGTATGGTTTACGAAAATATAACTAATCGGGAAAAACAATACTAGACGCTAATCTAGTGATTTTACCTATATTAGTTATCCAAATATACTGCCAAACTTAGCGGCCCGGCCACAATTTCTGGCAACGAGTCCATCGGTGATTCCTCGGGTGATGTCTGTAATCCCTTGGTTTATAGGGCGCTGAGCGACCCTATAGAAATATAAAACTTGTTAATAACCGCTTTAGGTTTGAATCAATACTGAGCCTCAGGTTCATGGTCTGCCCCGGGGAAATCTACCGATGGAGAGTTGTCTACCAGCCCTTAACTCCTTGTGAGAATGGGCAGAGGATACCTCCCCTGCCCATCCCGGGTTAATTGGTTGGCTTTACCGAAAGGCGGGTTAAACCGATTCAGTGGTGACCAGTTCCGCAGGCAAGCGCTTGAACGATAGACGTTCGTGTTCTACGTCTACGAAAATCGTGTCGCCTTCTGTAAACTCACCGCGAAGAATGGCCTTGGCGATTTGCGTTTCCAGCTCCCGCTGGATCGCCCGCTTCAGGGGCCGGGCCCCGTAGACCGGGTCGTAACCCACCTCGGCCAGGAAGTCGAGGGCGTCTTCCGAGAGCTTGACGGACATCTTGCGTTCCGCCAGGCGCTGCTCCAGTCGGATGATCTGCAGCTTGACGATTTCCCGCAGCTGATCTTTCCGCAGGGCGTGGAAGATGATCATCTCATCCACCCGGTTGAGGAACTCAGGGCGGAAGTTGGAGCGCAGGGCATCCATCACCCGCGACTTCATCTCGTCGTACTGCTCATCGTCGCCGGAAATATCCAGAATGTACTGGGAGCCGATGTTGCTGGTCATGATAATGATGGCGTTCTTGAAGTCCACCGTGTGGCCCTGGGCGTCGGTGACGCGGCCATCATCCAGAATTTGCAGCATGACGTTGAACACATCGGGGTGGGCCTTCTCGATTTCGTCGAAGAGAATCACCGCAAAGGGGCGACGGCGCACGGCTTCGGTGAGCTGCCCCCCTTCGTCGTAGCCCACGTAGCCGGGAGGGGCCCCAATCAGCCGGGAAACGGCGTGCTTCTCCATGTATTCCGACATGTCGATGCGCACCATGGCATCTTCGGTGTCGAACAGGTAGGCGGCCAGGGCCTTGGCCAGTTCCGTCTTACCTATGCCCGTAGGACCCAGGAAGATGAAGCTGGCGGTGGGGCGGTTGGGGTCGGCCAATCCGGCCCGGGACCGTTGAATGGAGTCGGCCACGGCGGTCACCGCTTCATCCTGACCAATTACCCGCTGGTGCAGCTCATCCTCCAGCAGCAGCAGCTTCTGCATTTCCGACTGCACCAGCTTGCTGACGGGGATGCCCGTCCATTTAGAAATGATCTCGGCGATGTCTTCTTCGGTTACTTCTTCTCGGGTCAACGAACGACCGGAGGATTGCAGGTTGTCCAGGTTGGTTTCGGCAGCCTCCAGCTGCTGCTGCAGTTCAATGAGTTTGCCGAACTTCAGCTGGGCGGCTTTGTTCAGGTCGTAGTCCCGCTCCGCCTGCTGGATTTCGACCTCGACGCGGTCGATCTGGTCTCTAACCTGCTTGCGCTGTTCCAGAATGTCTTTCTCGGCCTGCCAGCGGGCATTGAGGGTGGACTGCTCTTCCTTCAGGTCGGCCAGTTCCTTCTCCAGCCGTTCCAGCCGCTCTTTAGAAGCGGGATCGCTTTCCTTCTGGAGAGACAGCCGCTCCATTTCAAACTGCAGGATCTTACGATCCACCTCGTCCAGCTCTTCGGGTTTGGAGGTGACTTCCATCTTCAGCTTGGCGGCGGCTTCGTCCACCAGGTCGATGGCCTTGTCCGGCAGGAAGCGATCGCTGATGTAGCGGGTGGATAGGGTTGCCGCCGCCACCAGGGCACTGTCAGAAATTTTGACGTTGTGGTGGGTTTCGTAGCGGTCCTTTAGACCCCGCAGGATGGAGATCGTGTCAACCACGCTGGGCTGATCTACAAACACCTGCTGGAAGCGACGCTCCAGGGCGGCATCTTTTTCGATGTACTTGCGGTACTCGTCCAGGGTGGTGGCCCCGATACAGCGGAGTTCGCCACGGGCCAGCATGGGCTTCAGCAGGTTACCGGCATCCATGGCCCCCTGGGTGGCCCCGGCCCCGACCACGGTGTGAATTTCGTCAATGAACAGAATGATCTGTCCTTCGCTGTCGGTGACTTCCTTCAGCACTGCTTTCAGGCGTTCTTCGAACTCACCGCGATATTTGGCCCCGGCAATCAGCGCCCCCAGGTCCAGGGCGATCAGCTTGCGGTCTTTGAGGGATTCGGGCACGTCGCCTTTGACGATGCGCTGGGCCAGACCTTCGGCAATGGCGGTCTTACCCACCCCCGGTTCGCCAATTAATACGGGATTGTTCTTCGTCCGCCGAGAGAGAATCTGCACCGTGCGGCGAATTTCGTCGTCCCGACCGATGACCGGGTCAAGCTTACCCTGACGGGCGGCATCGGTCAGGTCGCGACCGTATTTTTCTAAGGATTGATATTTCCCTTCGGGGTTCTGGTCGGTCACTTTCTGGGTGCCTCGAATGTCTTGAACGGTATCTTTGAGTTTGGCTTCGTCCAGACCAAACTCCCGCAGCAGATTGCGGCCAAAACGGTCATCTTTAGCGTAAGCGAGAATCAGGTGCTCGATGGAGATGTAATCATCGCCATAGGTTTTTCTAAAGTTATCGGCCCGGTCGAGCAGGGTTTCCAGCGACTTGCCAATGTACACCGACGAGCCGCTGCCCGAGACCTTGGGTTGACTGTTAATAAAGGCTTCCGTCCGTTCCCGCAGTTGCTCGGGCTTCACGGACAGCTTGTCGAAAATGCTGGTCGCCAACCCTTCCTGCTCCAGCAGGGCCAGCATTAAATGTTCGCTCTCTAAATGCTGGTTTTGTGCCTGCTTGGCAATGTCAGGGGTGCGGGCAATGGCGCTCCAGGCTTTTTCGGTAAATTTATTCGGATCTGTTGGTTGCATAGCCCCTCCACCTTCCTATAAGTCCTCAGAGTCAATCGATCGGTTCCCCAAGACTTGAGAACACCTCCAAGAGGAAGATTGACCCCAAATAAATCTGTATAGATGCATTGTAAAAAGAACACCTGAATCCACTGGATCGGTGTTCACGAGTATTTTGAGCGGGGTTGCCGCCCGTTTTGGGACAATCTTTTCCTGGGGGACAGAAGGATTTCTGGTGGCGATGGTCTCGGGTTTCAGCTAAGAACGCGAGCTAGGGCAGGCATTTTTTCTGGCTTACAACCTGGATGCAGGGAATGTCATGAATACCTCATGACTTAAAACCTGAATAGCACACTCAGATAAGGTCCGTGGGAGAGCATATCGTACCGCAGGGAATTCCCCCCGCTGCGAAGGGTGTAATCGAAGCCAGAGACCTGATACCCCGCCAGTAAAGATGTATTGCCCGCAAACTTCCAGTCAACGGCTCCGCCGGCTTTCCAGCTAAAGCTCAGGTCGCCGATGCCAAAACCAGACACTTCCCCGTCAAATAATAGGGCAACCTGATCAGACACATTCCACCGCAAACGCCCTCCTACCAGGGGCTCTGCCCAGGTTTGTTGCCGTGAAGCGGTGGCAGTTTGGCCCAGATTTGAGGTGGCCGTGACGTCATTCCAGGAAAAGATCACCCGGGCCCCGGCCAAAATATCGAAAGATACCGGCGGCAGATCAAACTCAGAGGTACGACCCAGGGGATTATTGGATGACTGCTCAAAGAAACGGTAGCCTAGCCCCACATCAAGGGTGAAGTATTGACTGTCAAGTTCAGTTTGAAACTGAGAAGAAACCTGGTTTTGTAGCGATGCCGGCACATCGAGGCTAACGGTTTCGGTTAACCCCCGCTCCAGGTAAGCGGGTTCGATGAACAGGATGACGTTGTTGTAAAGGTTCCAGGCTTCGAAGCGCAGGCTATAGTTAACGCTTTCGCTAAAGTCTTCCCCCCCATCTTCCAGGGGAATAAAAAAGTTGGGTGCGACCTGTAAGCGCCAGGGAGAAGTCGACCGTCCTCCAAAGCTCTGATTGATCAGCGGCGAAGCTGCTTCTCTGTCTGTGGGGATGGCAACCGAAAGGGTAGAAGCGCTTTCCAGATTCAAAGGCTGCAGGTTTTGAACGGATTCTAAGTCTGCTGCATGGACACTAGCCGTGGCGAAATCTTGTTCCTCAAAAAGTTGATGAAGTTCAGAATTTATCGGTAAGTTTTTAACCCCGAACGCTTTTGGCTCAGAGAGATTTTGATACCAAGGTAGAGGTTCTGTTCCATTGCCCTGGCTGCCCTGGTGGCTGACTTGACCCAAATGGGTCCCGCTGGGTGGCATCTGTTTTTTGGAGACTTCTGCATGGGCTTGGCCAGCACCTAAGAAAGTGCAAGCAAAGGTTAATGGGAGAACAGAAGACAAGCGTATGAGCATGGAAAATTAATATACCTACCCGAGGAAATCGATCAGGAAAACTGAGAGATTTTTGTGGTCAACTTCCAGAGGTAAGCATATCGGCCGTTATTTAAGCCGGAGTATTCAATCCGCTCAAAATTCATGTTTTTTAACGTTTTCTTTCGAGAGACTTTAACCAAATCTTCCCTCGCTGCCACGTCAGGATTGTCCGTCCACCATGGTTGCCCGATAGTGAGCTTCAATGGTTTGAAGGGTCTGGAATTGTGGGACACGGTCAGGTCTGGGATGTGGGCGCAGGGCACCCTGTAACTCAGGCATGTTTACGGTTAAGGGTTGTCCTCCATCGACGACTTTACGGCCCTGAATCCAAACAGTTTCAACCACATCGGTAGGGTGCCCCAGGATCAGCAGTTGCAGGGGCTTGGTTTGAGGCAGCATAGAGGGATGGTCTAAGTCATACAGCACCAGATCGGCCTCCATGCCAGGGGCGACGGTTCCGGTAGAGGCCGCCAGATTGACTCCCCTAGCGCCCCCTGCTGCGGCCATGTGGATAACTTCCGTAGGGGTCAACCAGTTCTGGTAGTCAGCATCTGTGACGTTGTGCAGAATCGTGCCCAGTTTGAGCGTTTCCAGCAGGTTTTGGGCATCGTTGCTGGCGGCACCATCACAGCCCAGGGCAACGTTGACTCCGGCATCTCGGCCTTTTAGGATGGGGGCAATGCCGCTGCCCAGGCGCAGGTTGCTGACAGGGTTATGTACCAGGGTGGTGCCTGTGGAAGCCAGGATTTCGAGGTCTTCGTCCTCAATCCAAACCCCGTGGGCAATGGAGGTGCGAGGGGTGAGACATCCTAACTGATGCAAATGTTTGACGGCACTGATGCCGTAGCGTTCGTAAGCCAGACGCTTTTGGGCGCGAGTTTCCAGCAGGTGGGTGTGGTAGCAGAGGTCGTAGCGACGAGTGATGTCCTCGCATCCCTGCAGTAGTTCGTCGGAGCAGCGGTGGAAGCCGGTGGGTCCCAGGCCGATGTAGATTCCGACTTCCGGCTCGTGGAATTCCTTGACCAGAGACTCCATCATGGCGAGAATGTTGGCTGCCTGCTCAGACGAGGGGTCGTGGGGCAGCGTACATCCTCTAGGTAATCCCATGACAAAGGGCATGTCCTGAATTAAGGGCGCAATCACGGCCCGCATACCGACGGTTTTGTAGCCCCGCACCAGAGCATCCACGATGGCATGCTCTCGCCCAGGCGCGATGTAGCAGTGATCCATAATGCAGGTGCCCCCGGAGAGCAGGGTATCCACTGCGGTGCTTACGGCTCCCCAGTAGTACTGGTCGAGTTCCTGGGGGCTGGAGTCGATCAGGTCTGCCAGCCATAGTTCCAGAGGCAGTTGGGGGATCAGGCCCCGCTGCCAGACCTGGTAGGAGTGGGTATGACCGTTGACAAAGCCCGGCAGCAGGAGTTTGTTCTCACCAGAAATGACTTCCTCATGCTCCGCTACCGGGATAGAGCCAGCGGGGCCAACGGTTTCAATTTGCCGGTTATGGATCAGGATGTCCAGGGTTTCGAGGCTGTCACCTTGCAGGGTGAGAACGTTGCGAATCAGGGTGGTCATGGAGGGTTGTGATGGAAGTAGGGGGTCTATTCAGGTTAATAACGTAAATCTGAGCTTTTTTCACCCACTTGCGTAACCCACGTAAAGAATCATCTCAACCCCACCTCAAACTTCCCCCCTCTCCCCCACAATCAGAACCGTACCAGCGGTCTACTGTTTGGCTTGACCCGTCCAGGGTGTTTCGGCAAACTCACACTGGATGTACCACCAAGGAGACTCACGGTATGAAACTGGCTTACTGGATGTATGCCGGTCCGGCGCACATTGGCACCCTACGGATCGCAAGTTCCTTCAAGAACGTGCACGCCATCATGCATGCGCCTCTGGGAGATGATTATTTCAACGTCATGCGGTCTATGCTGGAGCGGGAGCGGGACTTTACCCCCGTCACCGCCAGCATTGTGGATCGCAACGTGCTGGCCCGCGGGTCCCAAGAAAAAGTGGTGGACAACATCGTCCGCAAAGACCAGGAAGAGCACCCCGACCTGATTGTGCTCACCCCCACCTGCACCTCCAGTATTTTGCAGGAAGACCTGGCCAACTTTGTGCAGCGGGCCCAACTCAGCGCCAATGGCGATGTCATGCTGGCGGATGTGAACCACTACCGGTTCAACGAACTGCAGGCGGCGGATCGCACCCTGAAGCAAATTGTCCAGTTCTACACCGAAAAAGCGCGGAAGAAAGGTACCTTACCGCAAGGTAAAACCGAAAAGCCTTCTGTCAATATCATCGGTCTCACTACCCTGGGCTTCCACAACATCCACGACAATCGGGAACTGCGCACCCTGATGTCCCAGCTGGGTCTTGAGGTGAACCTGGTCATGCCCGATGGCGCTTCTGTCCACGAAATCCAGAATATGTCTCGGGCCTGGTTCAACCTGGTGCCCTTTCGGGAAGTCGGTCCTGCCACGGCAGAGTACCTCAAAGCCGAATTCGACATGCCCTATGTGGATATTGCCCCCATGGGCATTGTGGATACGGCCCGCTGTGTTCGCGCCATCCAGCATGTGTTGAACCAGCAGGGCGCTGCCGTTGACTATGAACCCTTTATCGACGAGCAAACCCGATTTGTGTCTCAGGCGGCCTGGTTTTCACGGTCCATTGACTGCCAGAACCTGACCGGCAAAAAGGCGGTGGTCTTTGGCGACAATACCCACGCCGCTGCCATCACCCGAATTCTGGCGCGGGAAATGGGGATTCACGTTGTCCTGGCCGGCACCTACTGTAAGTACGACGAAGACTGGTTCCGGGAGCAGGTGGGCGAGTACTGCGACGAAATCCTGATCAGCGAAGATCATGGTGCCATTGCCGACCGTATTGCCCAGCTGGAACCCGCTGCCATCTTCGGTACCCAGATGGAACGCCATGTCGGCAAACGGCTGGATATTCCCTGCGGCGTGATTGCTGCCCCCATCCACATTCAGAACTTCCCCGTGGGTTACCGTCCCTTCATGGGCTACGAAGGAGCCAACCAGATTGTGGACCTGGTCTATAACTCCTTTACCCTGGGCATGGAGGACCACCTGCTGGAGTTCTTCGGCGGTCACGACACCAAGGAAGCCCTGACCAAAGCCATGTCCTCCGCCTCGGACCTGGGCTGGAGCAAAGATGGCCTGACGGAACTGCAGAAGATTCCTGGCTTTGTGCGGGGTAAAGTGAAGCGCAACACCGAGAAGTTTGCCCGGGAGCAGGGCATCGAGCAGATTACGGCGGAGGTCATGTACGCTGCGAAGGAGGCGGTAGGGGCGTAGGGACGCCCAATTCTATGCAAAACCGCCCCCACCTGATCAGGTGGGGGCGGTTTTGCCAGATGTTTTTTGAGTCCTTACGGCAGATTCTGGATCAGTCCCTTCTGTAAAGTTGTAACGGTAGCCATTACACCTGTCCGGCGCATGGGGATTGTGTACGCCCAGCATGGGCGTGAACTCATGGGGTGGAAGTCCCCTGTGGGAGAACCAGCGTCCAAATGCTCGAAAATTATAGGAGCCGAGAGATGGACAACGACTAGCTTAAGGCAAGGGCGTTTCCGCGAGGAAGGGTCTGTTGGCGTAGCCTGCCGAAGGCTTAGGAAGCCAGCGGCAAAACTGCGAGCCGACGTAGGCGCAGACTTCCCGAAGGGTACAGAAACGTCATAGAAGGCCGAGTCTCTGGGGCGAGTTGGCACAACACAACGTA
>CAZPYG010000070.1:0-25750 GCA_964590465.1 uncultured bacterium
TTTATGGCATAGCGCAGGTCATTCAGCCTCCGCTCGTACGCTTCCATCAGCAACAGCAAACATCGCGCCTGAGCATGGGGATGTCGTTTCATTCTGAATACCAAGCCTTACTGTCTCGAAGGATGGTGACTTCAGTTGTATCTTTAGGGATAAAACTTGAGCTATTCGCCACTGAACCGCCCTGAACGTGAAAGATTCATAAAGCCCCCAGGGTAAAGAGGCCAGGGCAGCCTTTTTTGTCTCATGCCCTAGAAAACAGTCTTCAATCCTGGAATACGCTTAAGCACAAATTCAGCAGAAAGATAACTCAAAGGAATACTTAGAGCAGACACTATAACAAATTTACCAAATGCACTGATTTGCCACGGCAAGAGCCAGAATTGAATAATCACCACGATTGGCAAATGCACGACATAAACCGGATAAGAATTACCAGACAACCAGACACCCAATCTAGATGAAAAGTTTAAATACCTCCTGAAGATAATCAGCAGCGTAATCAGAAAAGATAGAGACCCAAAAGCACGTAAAAAAGAATTAATCAAAATAAGTTTGGCCGACTCGGCGATAGCGGCATAATAACTCGCCAGAAACGCCACCAAAGAGATATTTAGAAAAACTGTCAACCCCATCCAAAAGCAAAGCTTCCTGCCGGCAAGAGCACCAGATATTCCACGGTGGGGAGATTGACTCAAGCCGACACCCAAATAGAAATAAAATAAGTAAAAAACAAACCGTGCAGGTTGAATTCGTATTAATCCATTACCAATAAAATCTATACGGAAATTATAATCACCCCCTACGGCAATCGTCCCCAAAAAGAATACTATAGCTAGGATGAGACCAAATTTAAAAATAGACCAGGAGGAATCAAAAAAGTTCTGCACCTGTGAATTACGGTTTAAACTAAAATATAAGCTGAAAATCACAATCACCATAAAAAGGCTTTCTAAAAACCATAAGTGAGCAGGAGCCATGGCTTCTCCAGTCAGCCAGGTATTAAAGAAGAAATGTAAAAAGCCTCCTTCAGCAGTTCCCCTTACTACCCTTGCCAGGTAGTAAGCAATGGGATTGACAAAAATGATTCCAAAAACAAGTGGTATTCCAAGTCTTCTCAGCTTGGCTTTTATGAGCTTTATCGGTCCCCGTTTGACCAGCGAAGGTAAAAAGAAGTAACCCGAGACAAAAAATAGAGTGGGTCTGATAATCAGGTGGGCAATTACAACAAAGGCAGAAAAAACAATATTGGTATTTGGATCGAAGAAAAACCAGTTGTTACTTTCGGCAACTATGTAGGGTAAAGCGGCATGCTCAACAACAACGACCAAAATAATAAAAGCCCGAAGATAATCTAAAAAGTAGATACGTGTTTTATCTTCGAATAATTCAGGTATGAACTTAGCAGGCTTTATCGATTCCAAGTCTTTTTCAGCATCCATTAAGATACATCCTTAATCAATAAACAAAGAATAAGTAAACCCGTAGGACTGTAAAACGTTATAGGGATTCAGTGATTGTTGATCTTGGCAACTCTAAGCGTAAAAATCTTCAGTTCCGGCACATTTGCTTTTTTCCCAGCTATCCTTACCAACATCGACTAACTATATTTGCCCATCGGTATTAAAGCTAAAGTGTCTGGAGTTACGGAAACCAGCAAAACCATAGACAAACTCAACGCCGCAGTGCTATGCAGTATGTGCATTAAATATTTCCTCCCTGCCCATGTTGCCGACTGCTTCCCCTCCGGCCAAGTCTAAACCATCTCCCCAAAGGACTTCCCTTAAACGGGATCTGCTGATTCTCTTAGGGTTGTGGCTGGTAGTAGCCGTTTTCGACCGCACCTGGATCTGGATGGACCAGATTCCCCCCCACTGGGATTCGGGCGACCACCTGAGCCGGGCTCTGGATCACTGGCGAGTATTACAAAATCCACAATGGTTTTCTGGGGAATGGTGGCGTACCCTCTGGGAACAGGCCCCTACCCAGCGAGCACCGTTGGTTTATCTGCTGACAGCACCGTACTTTACCTTATTTGGGGTGAGTACCGATTCCGCTGTTACCGTTAATCTGTTCTTTACGGCGCTGTTGCTGGGATCGGTCTACGCCATGGGGCGGCGGTTGTTTAACGCCAGCGTCGGGCTTTGGGCCGCGGGGCTAAGTCTGTTAGCCCCTGTGCTGGGCCGGTTACGCCTCGACTACATGCTGGATTATGGTTTGACCGTTGTCACGGCATTCACCGCCATGGGGCTCACCTACTGGTGGACGGCCAAAAGCCGCAGGGGGCAGTGGGGCTTTACCCTGCTCTGGGGTTTTGGGGTAGGGCTCATGCTGTTGGCCCGGACCTCTGGCCTGCTGTTTGTGGTCGCCATGGTGGGCTGGTTGGGAGTGCTTTGTCTATTCAGCCGGCAATGGGGGCGAATCCTACAGCTTATCGCTGGGGTCGTCGTCGGTATCGCTGTGATCTGGCCCTGGTTCAGCACCAGTTGGCTCACCATTACCAGTACAACCCTGGAATCCACCTCCCACGGCATTACCATCATGGGCAGTCCCCAGGCCAATACCCTGGCTGGTTGGCTGTTCTATCCCCAAGAACTACCGGGCATGCTGTCTTCTCCAGTACTATTTTTAGGACTGGCAGCAGGACTTTTGGCCCTGGTGGGCCTTATATTTCCTTTCTCAGGAGGAAAACCCCAGCCCCTGCCCAATACCACAACGTCCCCTCGTCGGGCATGGCTGTGGTTGGGGGGAATTATTCTGGTCATTCTGTTTTTTGGAGCCCTCGGTGCCAACAAGCAAGCTCGCCTGCTGGCCCCAATTGTGCCCTTTCTATGCGTCGCCCTGGCTCGGCTACTGTGGTGGCGGCAAGACCGCACCTGGCAGGCTCTACGCTGGTTAGCCGCCGTTGGTTCTGCCATTCTTCTTTTATGGACAACTTTCCCGGTGCCGGGGGCAAACCTGTTTCCCCAACGGACTCGCTGGTTTCCCTACACGGGGGAAATCTGGCCCCACGAGGACATGATTGCGGCGATGACCGCAGAGACCCCTCACCTGGAAGTCAACCTGGGCATCATCCCCAATACCCCCGAAATTCAGGTCTTTAACTTGGGATTCTACGGCAGCGCAGCAGACTTTCAGGTGAATACTCGGGAAGTGGGCATGCGCACTTCGGCCACCCAGCAGGACGCCCAGGCTCTGGATTGGTACATTACCAAGACCGGCGACCAGGGTCCTTTGTTAAATGAAGAGGCCCGAACCAACGTCAACACCGCCGTTGCCAACTCCCCTGAGCTGGAGGTCTGGAATACCTGGCCCCTGCCCGACGGCAGCGAAGCCAGGATTCACCATCGCCAAGAGCCCTGGGTAGAGGTAGAACCCGTTAACCAAACCGTTGAGCGGGTGACGCTCTCGGAGGTTGCCATACCTGAGCCGGTTACTGCGGGGCAAACTACCCCTGTGACCTATCGCCTGGTGGGACCGTGGGACGACTTAAAGAATGGCCTGCTGCTTCTGAGCTGGACTTCTGAGGAAGCTAACAATCCGCCCCAATGGATCGGTGACCACGGCATCGGGCTCGGTCGTCTTTATGGGGATGAGCCTGCTAACGCCGGTTTTTCCGTAGTAGAGCGGTTGGGAGTTGTTCCTCCCGCTGACCTGCCTCCAGGGACCTATCGCCTGGCAGCCACGTTCGTCCACCGTGACACCCAGGAAAGCTATGCCGTCGAGCTACCGACGACCGAAGTGGAGGTGCTCCCAACCCCTCCAGAAGCGGAACTAGTTCCCGCCGTGTCGCCGCCCCTGGATCTGGTCACGGTACTGCGACAGCTTTCTCAGGGTCTGGGGACAGGGGACATCGATCCCGTTTTTTCGGAAGTAGGCCGTATCAATCAGTACGACCCGCCGCAGGATTATTTGATCCAGGCGGAAAAGGCCCTGGATTTTCGGCTGCAGGAGTATCCCGATAATCTGGATTGGCTCTACGGTAAGGCGCTGTCCCATGTGCTGCAGCAGGATGCTCCGGCGGCAATCGCAGCCCTCACCCGGATTACCGAAGTCGCTCCCGATAACCCTTACCACTGGGCCTATCTGGGTTTTGTGCATCTCTACTCCTGGCAGCCCAGGCAAGCCCAGGCCGCCTTGGACCAGGCCGCTGCCCTAGATCCAGATTTGCCGGACTTGAAAGTGCTTCAGGCCGCCGCGGCAATTATGCAGCTGCAGATTCCCAGGGGGATTGATTTACTGAAGCAGGAGGGTGTCCTGTAGGGATTGGAATGGATTCCACCCTCCCCCTAATCCACGGCATAAATGCCAGGCAGTTGGCGATACTTTTCATCCCAATCAATGCCATAGCCAACGATAAAGCGATCGGGAATGGTCATACCCAGGTAATCAATGGTGACCGGTAACTCCCGCCGTTCCGGCTTATCCAGCAGTGCCACCATCTGCAGGGAAGCAGGCTGCATGTCCTGAAGTAAAGCCAGGGCTTTCGTAGTAGAGCGTCCGGTGTCGACAATATCTTCCACCACCAGCACATGTTTGCCTGAAACAATAGCCGGATCGACCGTCGCCTGTACCGCAACGGAACCAGAACTTACCGTCCCCGCCCCATAGCTGGACAGGCGAATGAACTCGACCCGCACCACCGGGGTCTGAAGTTGCCGCATCAAATCCGCCAGGAATACAAAAGATCCCTTCAGCACTCCCACCAGCACCAATTCCTGACCAGCGTAGTCCTGATCAATCAGAGTGCTAAGGCGCACTACCGTCGCTGCAATTTCATCTGGGGAAATTAAGAGAGTTGGGTTAGGTTGCATCCTAATTCACCTGATTTCGGGATAAGGTGAAACCGCTGAGAATGCGCTGTAGCGATCCCCTCCAGGGAGGGATAGGGGTGGGTTAATCATGGCGATGAGCTAGTCTGTCAAACCCCTCACTCCTCACTTCCCTCTCGCTCCCTCGCCTTCCTAGGCATCTACATCTCCCTGAACGCCCTGTACAATGCGCGATAGTTCCGTTTTCTCATCTACTGAAATGCGGGTAGGGGAACCGCTGATGATACGCTCCAGGTTGCGGAAGGAGTCTTTAATTTCGGGGCCGTGGCTGCTGATGGTATATTCCCGAATGCCCTTGTCGTGCCAGGAACCGCGCATCTTAAAGACGTTGATGGCGCGGGACATTTCCCCTCGCACTTCCACGTACTGCAGCATCAAAATAGTGTCGGTAATGGTGGAAATGTGGGACTCGGTAATGGAGTGCAGCCCCATGAACTGCTCCGTGGTATTGGTGAAGAAGCCGGTAATTTCCTCCTGCTTGGCAAAGCCCGTCACCCCAATCACAAACTGCCGGAAGGAGTTATTACTCACCCCCCGATCCAGAGCAGAGAGGGAATCGATGGCCATGCGGGAAGGCTTGAACTGAGAAATTTCGTTTTTAATGATCTGCAGGTGGTCTTCCAGACCGGCAGATTCGGGGTAGGCGCACATGATTTTCAGCAGCCCCTGCTGTTCCATTTCTTCAAAATCGATGCCCCAGGAGTAGGCATTGCGGGAAAGCTGGGCGCGAGATTCCTCGTAGGCAAACAGAATAGCCCGTTCCCCAGCTTTAAGGCCATCTACCAGGAATTTGCTGACCAGCAGGGTCTTACCCGTACCCGTAGCCCCGGTTGCCAGAATGATGGAATCCTTGAAGAAACCGCCGCCGCACATTTCGTCCAGAGTGGGAACTCCAGAAGACACCCGTACGTTGGAAGACCGCTGGGTAAGGCGCATGGCGCCCAGGGGAAAGATGTTGATACCGTCGTTGGTGATGGTGAAGGGATATTCCCCTTTCATGTGGGTGGTGCCCCGCAGCTTAAGAATCTCAATGGTGCGGCGGCGACGCTCCCCTTCCAGGGCATTCCGGACAATGACCACGTTGTCAGAGACGAATTCCTCCACGCCGTAGCGGGCTACGGGGCCGTATTCATCAATCCGTTCGGTGGTCATCACCGTAGTAACCCCCATCTGCTTCAGCCGGGCCACCAGGCGAAAGATCTCTCGCCGCACCACGGAAGCAGCATCGTACTGCTGAAACACCGCTGTCACCGAGTCAATGGAAACCCGCCGGGCCTTGTACTTGCGAATGGCGTACTGGATGCGCTCAATCAGGGCAGACAGATCAAAGTTACCCACCACATCCTGACCCTCGGGGTCGGGAGATGCGTCAAGGATGAAGAGTTTCCCTTCATCGACTAGCTTTTGCAGGTTCCAGCCGAAGCTAAAGGCGTTTTGAATGATATCTTCCGGGGACTCTTCAAAGGTTACAAATACTCCGGCCTCATCAAAGAAGGTAATTCCGTTGTAAATAAACTGAACGGCAAATAAAGTCTTCCCGGTGCCTGAAGTACCGCTCACCAAGGTAGACCTACCGGCAGGTAAACCCCCATGACTGATATCGTCAAAGCCCTCGATCATGGTACGAGTTTTGCGCACACCGGCTGGCTGGGATGATGGTTGGATGTCGCTTTTGGCAGAATCTGTCATGGGTTTAGTTCAATCGGTCAGGGCACATGCAGCCATCTCAACAAAAGGGAAAAATCAATCATCGGGGAACTAGCATACCCCGATTTGGAGTATCTTCCGGGGAGTTTGGCGGGATTTAACCGTAGATGTCATCGTCGCGTAATTCATCATAAAGAAGATCAAGACCAATCAGGACTCTTTCCCGGTCAGATAGATCACCGATAATCTTGCGCACGGGAGGCGGCAAAATCTTGGACAGGGTTGGGGTAGCCAGAATTTTATCTTCCTCCGCCAGCTGGGGATTTTTGAGTACGTCGATGACTTTCAGGGCGTAAACCCCCTGAAAGTCCTCTTCCAGGATGGTATTTAGGGTCTTCAGCGCACGAATGGAATTGGGGGTATTGCCCGCCACGTAAAGCTTGAGAATGTAAGTCTTTTTGACGGAGCTCATGGGGGGTCAATTTACACACAATAGGGACAAGCTTGATTGTATCGGGAATTTCTCGTAGTCAGGGTTCTCTAGGAATAGAACGACGATACATTTCACACAGGTGGGCAATGACATCAATCAGGGTCAGCCGATAATCGAGCAGAATCTCTTCGCTGCGGCCCTCCAGTTTGAGTTGCTTCGAGAAGTCATCCATCAACTCCATATGGATTTCGACAATGTGAGATACCGAAATGTCGGCAAAAAAGACTTGGTTTACGAAATTGTCAATATTCTGGTTCAAATTGGGGTCCTTAGAAAAGTAGCCCAGAACGATTTTGCGGTAGCCTGCCCTGAGTTGGTTCAAATATTGCTCGCGATCGGCTTGCCTCATGTTGCGCAGAAAGTTGTCTGGGTTTCGTTTGTAGTAGACCCCGAGATAGCCCAGGCGCGCTTTGAGCTTATCGGTTAACCGTTCTTGCTGGGCACTCAGAATATCGGGTACAGGCAAAGAGTCAGCCACGTTCGGAGAGGGTAAAAGACAACTTTCGGGAGATAGGGCGATAAATTCTTGAAGGGCCTGCCTGATGGCAATTTCAATACTTTCCAGGTGATTCCGGGGTACGGCTACGGCAGCGGCATGATAGACCTCAGCAATGGCATCTAACCCGGCTGTTTTCACTAAAGTCCCCTCCGGCTTCAGACCCGGCCCAGCATCGTTCACCAGAAATACGGTGGGCACTAAAATGGCCTGTTCAGCCAGGGTCTGTAGAAACCTCTCGCTGATCATGTCGGCATCCAGGATTAGACAATCGAGGTGATCGGAATGGGTTTGCAGCCAGACCGTGAAATCCTCCAGCTGATAATTTGCCGAAACCAAATATTTGCCCCTGGACAGGCGCTGTTCGAGGGCTTTCGCCAGATGCGTTGATGGGGTTAGAACGTGGATATGTAAGGGAGAAGCCAAAGCGTGGTCAACCAAATTGGACTTTTAAAAGGAATGGTTCAGCGGACATATCTCGGCTATTGAGATGCCGGGTACAGAACAGACAGGCAAACGAAAATCTAAAAATATGCTTAATATTGTTCAATTGTAAGGGTTGGTTGCGCCATAGAGTTAGTCCATGCCATTCCCTACCTTGTCTCAGTTTTTGGCCTACCCCCCCGGATTTACTCTGGCAACACCCATCGAACAGGTGATCAGTGAGCTCATCCGGAAGGGTGGTACATTCTGCAGTCACATCATTATTTTGGATGCCTACCGCCGTCCCACTGGGGCATTATCCGTCAATTATCTCTGGCGCACGTTCTCCCCGACCGCAGGTCAAAGCACCCTGCACCAGTTAGAGGCCTGGGTAGAGCCGGTTGTGCAGGTTTCTGCCAATCAAACCCTAGGGACGGTTTGGCCCTTACCTCCGGCAGACGCGGCCCCCCCCATGGTGGTGGTCGACGACGCCATGGGTTATGTGGGAGTTGTAAACCCCCTGGCGGTTTTGACCTGGCTCTCGGGCGAGATCCAGTCTCCCACGGGGCTCACCTCCGAAGAAGACTCCCGAATCAGAGTTGGAGGGCCGAACTCAAATCCCAAAAACTGGCTGTTGGAAGTCAGCCACGCCCTAAAAAATCCCATGACTTCTTTGCTGGGGCTCTCGACCCTGCTGCTAGATCAGCGCATCGGGACTTTGAATCAGCGCCAGACCCGCTATGCCACCCTGATTCAGCAGGTGGTGCGCAAGTTAATTACCTTAGTCAATCAGCTGCTGGACTGGATGCGACTGGAGGCCGATCAGCTGAGCTTTGAAGTAGAGTCTGTCGAACTTGAGCCTTTTATCCGGCGGGTGCTCCACAGTTATTGGGACCAACTGGCTGCCAACCCGCCCCCCTGGGCCGAATCCTTTGCTCTGGATTTGCCCCAGCAACCTTTAACCGTTGAGGTCGATCCTTTGCGGCTGCAGCTCAGCCTGCACTGGATTTTAGACTATTTTCTGTTACACCAGACCGAACCCGCAGGTATAGAAACTTCCCGCTGGGGCCCCTGGGTCGGTCTAACGTTATGGACCCTGGGTCCCCCCATTGCTGCCCTGGAAGCCTTAGAAACTGGGCAACTTCCAGCGGCCTTACAACCCGGTGAAGAGCAAGCGGGCACCGTAGAAAACCTGGGCCTGCTCTTAACTCAGAAGTTTTGCCAGGGCCAGGGCGGGGACTTGACCTACCGAACCTCCCAGGGAGGAAATCGGATCAACTTACTACTGCCCCAAGCAGCGCAGCAGAGGTCCGAGAACCCTGAACCCAATCCGGCGGCAACCTCCGTACTGGTTTTGTTGATTTGCCGCCACCAGGAGATCATGGATCAGGTCTGTCTGCATCTCCAGGGCAGCGATTACCGCCTGGCTATCGCTCGCTCCCTGGTAGCGGCGGAAGGAATGATTCAACGGCTCAGGCCAACTTTTGCGGTGGTGTGCCCGCGGTCTTTTCCCGATGGGCTACCGGCATTAGCCGGGGAACAATCTAGATTAGGTCAGATCACTTCGGTTTTACGCCTGTTGACGGTACAAGGCGGGCCCCAGACCGAAGCGGAAGAGACCGTTCCGGGAGTTACTCTGGCGACCCTCAAACCCACCCTTGACCAGCTCACGGAAACCGCCGCCGGTACCCCGTCTCAACCGGCCCCATCTGGCTTTACCATTTTGCTGCTGCCCCTGCCCACCGTTCAAACCACAACAGTAGCGTCCTCTCGGCTCCCCAGCGAGCTGAGATCGTGGTTGCAACACTACCACTGCAGACTACTACAGGTGGACGACCTGGCCCAGGCTCAGGTTCTGAGTCGAGTTTGGCAGCCCGATGGGGTGTTAATGGACACCGGAGCTTCGGTTGAACCAGATAGCTGGCAGGCTATAGCGCAATTTTCTGAGCTGATCAGGCTACCTTTTATCACCCTCAACCCAGACAATTGCTCAGCCGAGGCCGCTACCTTGGGGCTCACGGTGCTGCATTGTCCTGCCCTGGAGTGCCAACCCCAGCAGGGAGCTTCAAAGTTGATTCAAACCCTTGAAAACGCCGTCAAGGGACCTCCCCGTCGGGACCATTAGCCCCATAGCGGAGGTCGTTCGGTCTTCTGGTGCACTGGGCACATTAGACACAGACGGATTGCTGCATTTATCTTTCCGTAGCACGGCCTGCATTAGCTATGGTCTGCGGCCGTACCGTCGATGTCCTAATCAGTCAACATTGATGAGCCCAACCGTCCCTGTGGAAGATTACCAGGAAATCACCTCATCCCAGCCTGTCAACTCCCTCCTCGGGCGGCTGACCGGGGCTGTGCTTGATTCATCAAATTGGTCCGATCTTCTAAAACAGGTGCTGCGGCTGCTGGCAGAGGCGTTCAGGGCAGATTCAGGAGAATCCTGGCAGGGGAATGTTTCAGGTAGCCGGTTATGGTGCGAAACGATCTGGAACAGCCCATTGGGGATCGTTACCACCCCCTCCCCCAAACGCTACTGTGCTTACGGAGAGGGGGTGGCTGGGCTGGCCTGGCAGCAGGGCCAATGGGGCTGGCATCAGCTTTCTGCACAACCCGTCGAAACAATCTATGGAGCGACCGTGCTGCCCGATCTGAAGGCGGCATTGGCTCTGCCGATTAAAGCCTCACCAGCGGTAGGAGTTATTTGCCTATATTTCACCCTCCCCGATGCGCTTAACTCTACGCTAAAGCTGCTCCTGCAGTGCCTTACCACCCAACTTAATGCCCTTTGCCAGCTGCGCCAAACCATTCTTGCCAGTCAGGCTAAACAGCGCCAATTGCAACGGCTGATTGATGTCATGCCTGGCATTGTTTTTCAGGCCAATCCCGATGCCGGTTGGTCAATGCAGTATTTAAGCGCTGGCGGTGAAGTTATTACGGGTTACCAGGCAGAGCAGTTAGTGGACCGCGATGGCAATAACACCTTCAACACCATTGATCGCAAGGCCGTAGAGCAGCTATTGAAATCTCGCGAAGATTTTTTGCAGATGGTCCTCAATAGCATCCCCAGTCCGGTGTTTTGGAAAGACCGCCAGGGGCGATTTCTGGGCTGTAACCAGGCCTTTGCAAAAGCCATGGGTAAAGCAGACCCGGAGCAAATCGTCGGTCTCACCGATCATGACTTACCCCACCTAAGCTCCGAAGAGGTGGCCTACTATCGGGCCTGCGATCGCATGATTATGGACCGGGGCGAAGCCGATCTCCACGTCATTGAGCCCCAGACCTATGCCAGCGGCGAACAGCGATGGATCAGCAATAGCCGGTTACCCATGCGCAACCAGGCCGGAGAAGTCATTGGCATCCTTGGCATTTTTGACGATATTACGGAACAACTGGCCGCCCAGGAGGCCCTGAAAACTCGAGAAAAATACCTATCCACCATTTCAGAACTGCAGCGCCCCCTACGCACCTGGAACTGGCACTGGACCGAAAGCCAACTCGAAACCCTGTTAGCCGCCCTGGGCAAAGCGGCGTCCGCCAGTCGGGTCTACTTTTATGAGCTGATCTCCGACCAGGCAGGGCAACAGTTTGCCCGTCAGCGGGTGGAATGGTCGGCTCCAGGAGTTCCCTCCACCAAAGAAATCCCCATCTTTCAGGCGCTGCCCATCGACCCTGACCTGAACGACTGGTTCGCCGTTCTAGAGCAGGGCGGCACCTTAAACCTGACCCAGGATGAATTCTCTGAGGCCCAACGGCAACTGCTGGCCACCCCCCCCAGCAATGTCAAATCTTTGCTACTACTTCCCTTGATGGTGCAAGGCAAACTTTTGGGAGCAATGGGCTTCAGCAATTGTGCCCTGCCCCGCCACTGGGACAGTTCTGAAGTCGATCTGCTGCGGGTCGCCACCGCTGACATCGCCCTGGCCATGGAGCGGCGGCAGGCAGAACTAGCCCTCAAGCAGGCGGAAAATAAATTTCGCAGCATGTTTGAAAACGCCGTGGAGGGCATCTTTCAAACCACCCTCGAGGGCCGCTACACCATCGTCAACCCGATGCTGGCTCGACTCTATGGCTACAGCTCGCCGGCGGAAATGATCGAAACCCTGACCCACATCAAAACCCAGCTTTACGTTGACAGCCGTTGTCGACAACGGTTTATTAACCAAATTGAGGCTACAGGGGCTGCCATCGGGTTTGAGGCCCAGGTGTACCGGAAAGATGGCAGCATCATCTGGATTTCTGAATCTGCCCGGGCTATCTATGATGCCCACGGCCATATCATCGGCTATGAGGGTACCGTAGAAGACATCACTAAACGTAAGCTAGGGGAAGCGGAGATTCTTCACCGGGATCGCTTACTGCAGGGAGTCGCCGAAGCCAGCCATCACCTCCTCAGCATCCCCGATTTTGAGCAGGCCATTCCCCGCGTGCTGGCCATTTTGGGGGAAGCCGCCGCCGCCGATAGAGTCTACATCTATGAGCACCACCGGGTATCAAACCAGGCTTCCCTGGCCATGAGCATGCGCTTTGAGTGGACCCGTCCCACCATTGCCCCCAGTATTGACCAACCCCACTGGCAAAACAAAACCTACTGGGAATTGGGCGTTGATCGGTGGTACCAGGCCTTTGCTCAAGGAAAATCCATTCGCGGTTTAGTCCGGGATTTCCCCCCCCAGGAACAAATGCTGCTGGGTCAGGACGATATTTTGTCCATCCTCATGGTGCCGATTTTTGTCGAGCATTATCTATGGGGCTACATCGGCTTCGATGCTTGCCAAACCGACCGCGATTGGACCATAAATGACGAATCTATTCTGGTGACCATTGCGGCCACCCTGGGGGCCGCCCTCAAGCGGCAGCAAACGGAAGCCAAAATGTGTTACCAGGCCTATCACGATAGCCTTACCGGTTTACCAAACCGCAGCTTTTTCAACCAGCATTTGCCCCAGGTAATCGAGCAAGCTCGCCAGCATCATCGCCATTTAGCCGTCATCTTTTTAGATTTAGATCATTTCAAAACCATCAACGACACCCTCAGCCACGCTGTTGGGGACGAACTGCTGCGTCAAGTCACCCAACGTATTGCCGGATCCCTCGGCCATGGGGATGTAGCCGCCCGTTGGGGAGGAGATGAGTTCACCCTGATTTTGCCCAATATCACCTCTCCGGAGGATGCAGCCCAGGCGTCCCTGCGCATTGCCAACAGCCTTAGCCCCCCCTTCATACTCCATGGCCATGAGTTACATGTAACCACCAGCATGGGTATTGCGGTGTTTCCTCAAGATGGCGCAGACATGACTACCCTGTTGCAGAATGCCGACACCGCCATGTATCAGGCCAAGTCCCGGGGGCGCAATAACTACCAGTTCTACACTCAGCATTTAGGGAGGGAAGCGGCTCAACGCTTAAGAATTGAAAGTGTTTTATACCATGCCCTGGAACGCCAGGAATTTCACCTGGTGTATCAACCCCAAATTAACGCCAGGTCAGGTCAGGTTAGCCAAATGGAAGCCCTGATTCGATGGCAGCATCCTGAATTGGGCACTATTTCTCCCGATCGATTTATTCCCCTGGCGGAAGAAAATGGTCTTATCATTCCGATTGGAGAGTGGGTGATTTGGGCCGCCTGTACCCAGGCCATGGAGTGGCACAAAGCCGGCTTAGGCTCGGTACGGGTAGCTGTAAACCTATCTCCCCGACAGTTACAGCACCCCCAATTGGTAAACTACGTGGTCCAGGTGCTGGCGGAAACCGGCTTGCCGCCCCACTGTCTAGAGCTAGAAATTACCGAAACCGCCGCCATGGCCGACGTCAATTCATCCATCCGGCGACTTCAGGAACTGAAGGAGTTGGAGATTCGTGCTTCCATGGATGACTTCGGAACCGGCTATTCCTGCCTGAGCTATCTCAAGCAATTTCCCCTGGATGGTCTGAAAATTGACCGGGCGTTTATTCAGGATCTACCCAACAGCATGGCCGATCAAGCCATGGTCCAGGCCATTGTTTCCATGGCCCAGGGGCTCAATCTACAACTCATCGCAGAAGGGGTTGAAACCCAGGAGCAGGTCGACCACCTCCAGGCCCTCGGTTGCCACCAGATGCAGGGGTACTTTTTCAGCCGCCCGATGCCTGCCAAAGACACAGAAGCTTACCTGCGGCGCATTAGCCTCCATGGCCTTTAAGCCCACGGCCCGTTAAGGTAAATCAGGGACGTTTGGAGAGGTCTAGGATGCCTACTATGAAAACCGTACGAGGCTGGCTGACGCGGGGAGGTTGGGCGGTCATGGTGGTGACTTTGGTCATGGTGGTAACGTTGGTTCCCGTGGCGACCTGGGCCGAACCGACTAGGGGCGGTGGTTCAACCTCTGCAGCTGGGTTGCCTGCCGAACTATTTTCCGTTCACTGCGTAGGTTGTCACCCCCATGGCGGCAACATCATTCGTCGGGGTAAAACCCTCAAGGCAAGAGCCCTTAAACGTAACGGCTACACTGATCTGGATGGGGTCGCCCAAATCATTACCAACGGTAAAGGGGTGATGTCGGCCTACGGTGAGGTGTTAACCCCGACAGAGATCCAGACCCTGGCAAGGTACGTACTGGAACAGGCAGACCACAATTGGCAGGAATGAAACCATCACAAACCTTTGCAATGCGAAGAATTATTGAGTGATCCCCAGGTCAATGATTAAAACTGGGCAACTTTAGGGAGCAGCGGTAAGGGCGAAATCGAGCCCCAGAATATCTTATGAACAACGCATTGCTTGATGTAATCCAAAAAGCCGATGGCCGGTACTTAAATGACCTAGAATTACGGCCCTTCGATGATGTCATTGATGCCTTTCAAACCCGCATCAACACCTACCATTCAATTCAAGAACAGGGCAAGGAACTGGTCCTCAACTCCCTCAAAAGCCTCATGCAAACGCCCCACAGAGCAGTTGTACAGGAGCACGGTGCCCGCTGCCAGCGGGATATGCTGTACACCCTTGAATACATTGCTAAAGGGATATTGCTCCACGACGAAGACGGCTTTATGGAAGAGTATTTAGTCTGGATGCAAAATATTATCCGAGCCTTTCACCGCCAGGAGGCATGTGTGGTTTCCTACAAACTTTTGAAAGCAGAAGTCCGTAATTCTTTGGCAGGAGATCAGGCCAATTTAATGGTGATGTATCTGGACAAATTAATCGAAGCCCTAGACACCGGTATCTAAGATTAAAAACGCCAATTCTAGAATGAAGTGCATCACCTAGAAGCTTCTCGTAGAGGGGCTAAACCTCTCCCGGTAGGCGAAAGATATCAACAAAGACCGATTTTTGTCAGGGGAATCGTAAACCACCATCAGGGCATCTTCGTAACCCAGGCAGGGTGTCAGCGTCAGCCCCTCAGCATGATCTGAGCCAATGGTAAAAGGCAAGTCAAATAGTACCTTCAGCCCCCCTGAATCCTGATCCCAGAGGGTGTCATTGCTGTGACCCAGGGCATCCTCCAGGCGGAACATCTGCATCGCCCCCTCTAAATCCATGGTCGGTCCGGCCAGAATGATCAGGTCGCCGTCGTGCAAACAGAGTTCTCGAATGCCCTGACTGTTTAAAAGGCATGGGTCATCACGACAAGGTCCAAAAAATCAACTTTCTAGGGGCGGTTTTGAGGGCAGTCGTCAGGGCTGCATTGGAGTCGAACTGCAGCTGCGATAGATAACAGGCATCGACGTTCAGGCGAAACGAGTCGGGTTCGAAGGGCCAGGGATCAATGCACAGTTCACCGGAGTTTTTTTGGTGAATCCAGTACCTGCGACCGTCAGGACCGCTGGTAATTTCCAGGGTTCGCCCCGCCATGGGCACCTTGCCCTGGCACAGAATCAGGGAAAGGCGATTGCACCAGCGCATAAAGTCATAGGCCGTAACCGCTTCATCTTTCGTTACGGCGAGCTGGTCTCGCCACAGGGCCTGAAGCTGGTACTGTTCTTTGATGAAGTCTGCCATCGTCTCAGACTCAGCGACTTTGCCCTGGTGCAAGAAGTACAGATGCATTGATGTCAGCAGGGCTACCCATCGTCCCCGATAGAGGGCGTCATTGATGTGGCGGCGCAACTGCTCGGGTGAGGTTTCTCGCTCCAGGGTAAAGTCAAGGGGAGCACCAGCCGCAGTGAGATGATCGTCTTCCCATTCCTTTTCCAGGTCATCGTGGTGGGCAATGGCAGAAATGGTTTCGTACAGGCGATAGGATTCGTTGGCAAACCGCCAGTAGCCGGCAATTTGGGCAGCCAACAGGGCATGGGCCCGGTGGTAAATGATTTCCCACCCATGGCACTGCAGATTAACGATCATGACGGATAAGCATGGCTTACAAACTCCATGGCAATGAGGGTTAGCCAGCCGATGGTGCACCATCAGCCGCTCTTCGCGACTCCAGGGGCGGGGCTTGTAAAAAACGCAGGGCTGCAGAATTCCCCACAGTTTACTTTTTTGGTAAAGGTGGCCATGCACCAGGGCTCGATGACCAAAGGTCTGTCGCTCAAATTCAGCATTGACCTGGCTGGGATCCACCGTTTCTATATCCTCAATGAAGAGGCTGGGCCGACCTTCCAGGGCAGCCCTAAACATAGGGTCCTGGCGGGGTAACCAGTTGGGTTCCAGTTTCCAGTCGGGATCGTAAACCAGAGGTATTTCGTCATGGCGACGCCAACAAAACGGAACCCGACCCACCTGGCGACGGGGTGAGCGCAGGTAAAGGAAGACGAGATCGCATCCCAACGTCTGCCCCACCACCGGTAATGTCTGCTCTAAGATAGCGGCAGGAGGCTGACTCAGGTCAATGTGTTCCAGGACTGGGGTTTTATGGCCACCAGAGAATTTTGCGGTCTGCTCGAAGAGGGTCATCACAGAAATTTTTAAGCGAAATTTTAAAGCAGGGAATCTTACGCAGCGGAGTTGACCAGGGTGCTGAACCTCCGGCCTAACCGTCGGAGCCTCGGTGCCAGAGGCTGCTAAAACACCCGTTAGCTGACCGGTGATCAAGCGCCAATCACAACACCGCCATTGGGATGCAGCACCTGGCCAGCCATGTAGGAGGCATCTTCCGAAGCCAGAAATACAAAACTGGGAGCCACTTCCTTGGGTTGTCCCGGTCGCTGCATGGGTACTTGCTTACCAAAGTCTTTCACCTGATCACCGGGAAAGGCATCGGGGATGAAGGGAGTCCAGATGGGACCCGGAGCCACCCCGTTAACTCGGATTCCCTTCTCCAGCATGGGTTCAGCAATGGACCGGGTGAAGGCCAGAATAGCGCCCTTCGTGGTGGAGTAGCTGAGCAGCTTGGCATTGCCCTTGTAGGCATTAATGGACGTGGTGTTGATGATGGAACTGCCCGACTCCATGTGGGGAGTTGCTGCTTTGGTGAAGTAAAACATCGCAAAGATGTTAGTCGCAAAAATATCTCCCAGACGGGCTGAGTCAATGTCTTCCAAACTGGGTTCCAGATACTGAACCGCAGCATTGTTCACGAGAACATTCAGCTGGCCGAACTCTTGAATCGTTTTCTGCACCGCTTCCTGGCAAAACTGCTCGTTGCGAATGTCGCCAGGCAGGAGCAGGCAGCGGCGGTTGTACGATTCCACGGCCTGCTTGGTTTCCTGGGCGTCTTCGTGCTCATTCAGGTAAACCACGGCAACATGGGCTCCCTCCTTGGCAAAATAAACCGCCACAGAACGACCAATGCCGCTGTCTGCGCCGGTAATCAGGGCCACTTTATCCTGCAGTTTACCGCTGCCTTTATAGTTCGGATCATCGTACAGGGGACGCGGTACCATTTCGGTTTCCCTGGCAGGGGTGCAGTCCTGATGCTGAGGGGGAATCTGGTCGGGGGTAATCATCATGGGAAACTTCCAGAGGCGGCAAGGGTTGGTCCAACAGATGAACCTATGGAGATGAATCCTGGGGGCGCTCGGTTGCTGTTTCATTATCGGGAGCATCAGCAGCGCGGCTAGTTTCAGGATTTTCAGGGGCAATGTCGTGCTCGTTCACTGGATCAGCCGCTTCATCGACGACTCCCTCGGCATTCGTGTTTGCCTTGGCTGACATCCCCTTCTGGCCATAGTTTTCGTAAGGCATTACGGGTCTCCTGCTAGTCTGACCCTTCCAGGCTAAGCGCCTCAAGGACAACTACCTTCTATCAATGGGATTAACTAGGGGGTAGATCAGTCTTCCTTGAGGTGTTCCAGGGAATGGGGCATCCAGCACCTCGAGGGGGTTCAATGCTATTGGCTACTGCAGCGTGGCTTTTGTTTTGGGTTTCGGTTGCACCGCCGGATAGTTAATGGACTTGAGGTACCAAAACACAACAACCAGGGGCAATACGTAGCGGTCCCACGGCCATGCTTTAACCATAATTAAGCTGTTGAAAACAACCAGCCAGAAGTACAAATCAGGTTTAGAAAAGCGCAGGCAGGTCAGCAGAGACAGAAAATAGAAAAACGCCACTTGAAACCAAACCCCAGGGATTAGTCGGCCTATTTTCATGATATTGCCACTGCCGGAATCGACCGGCGGGAAAACGATCAGGCAATAAATCAATAGCCCGATAGCGATCAGGAACCACTTGTTTCGGTTGTCCCTGAAGGTTTTCAGGGGCGTCTGAGGACGAAATAAAATCAGCTCCGGAATGACAATATAGGCTCCGATAAAGGATAAAAAATAGACTATCCCCCGGGGGTTTAATGCGAACATGGTTTGCTGTACATCAGGCGCTTTGCCGGGGATTGCCGAAGCTGGAGCTAACCCCTGAAAGATTGCCACCCACCCTAAGATAGACAGACTGGCGACCAGGGGAGCAATCCAGCGCCAGTGCCAAACCAGTTTGATATCATGGTTTTGTCGATAACCATTAACCATTGAGATCAATTCATAAGTAGCCACCGCTAATGGAAAGGCCAGCATATATTGACGGGAAGAGATGGCTAAGATAAAAGCCAAACAGCTCAGCCCATGGCGGTTCTTAAAGTAGGCTACAAATCCTAAAAGGACTAACATGCTGGCGATCATTTCAGTGTACAGTCGCCCGCTTAACCATAGGAAATAGGGACATAACCATAATCCCACGAGGCAAAGAATCGCTCGACCGCCTTTTTCTCGACTGGGCCACCCAATAATGGCAATAATGCCCAATGACAACATCAAATTCAGTAAGCGCCCCACAAAAATGCCGCCGCCGAACAAGTATTCCAACCCTCCCCAAAAAATAAAGGGAAGCGGAGTGTTCAGGCTGTGATAAGTTCTTAGTTCCTCCAGGGAAGGCCACAGATTGTCGCTAAAGGTCAGGCTGGATTTCCAGAAGTCTGCTTCATCCCACCAGTCAGGGCCCTGCAAAAAATCGAGCCAGGCTACTAGCAATAAATAGACAACTGTAATACCAAAAATAAAAATGGCTTTCTGTTGAGTTGGGGTTAATACTCTAGTTTGCATAGGAAAAGCTCTGGATTTTAATCAGGCTAGGAATAACTTAAGCGGTTTTAGAGCGAAGCCGTGGGGGTAGAAGTCCCAACGGTAGTTTGCTGATACCGTTCCCAAAAAAAACCGACTGCGTTGGCAAATTGTGACAAGAAAAGCAGGCTGGCTAATTTCGCCTGGCGTAAAGTGATCCAACCAGAGAGGGGATAAGTCAATAATTGGTGATAAAACTGCAGGGGTTCAATCTTGATGTCTTCCTGATCTCGTCGGGCCTTGGTCCGGTGAAAGTAGTAGGCTCCCCGACCATAGTTAAAGTGTTGCCGCCAGAACTTTGTCAAAGATAAATCATGGGCATGGTGCACCATCATTTTGGGGTTATACAACATGGGCCATTGCTGTTGCGACCAGCGATCACACAACTCCCGGTCTTCCCCTGCCGCAAGGGGGAAGCTGGTATCAAATCCCCCCAGGGTTTGATACTGGTCCCGGGGCAGAGCAAAATTATTTGAAGCAAAGAAAGTTGCCGTTCCCGGGGAAAGATTGTAATAGCGATAAAGATAATCAATCAGCAGTTGACTGGCGGTAGAGTAAATATTTTCAGGGAGAGCATTAAGGGTATGTCCCCCCACTAAAACCGTCGGATGCTGTTTAAAGGCAGCCGCCATGGCTAACAACCAATCAGGGTGAACCTGACAGTCATCATCAGTAAACGCTAAATATTCTCCCCTAGCTGCAGCTGCGCCCCGATTGCGAGCGTTAGCAGGCCCAGCATTATCCTGGCGGATTAAATTGAGGGAAATCTGCGACTCAAACCGCTGCGCAATGCCTGCCAGGGATTGAGGACTGCCGTCGTCTACAACCGTAACGTCAAAACGATTGCGGGGATAATTTAAGCGGGAAATACTCTGTAAGCATCTCTCCAGGCGATCCGGTCGGTTGTAAGTGGGAATTACAATCGAAATAAAAGGAGTAACAGTCATAGCCCCAGCGATATGCATACGGTGATAATGGCATATCCAATAGCTGCACCGATACTATTATTGCGGCTCAGAGGGATCTGACTGTGAAGCTGGAGTAAAGAACTCGGGGCTTATACCGAAATTTCTGTCGGCAACTGTCTTTTGGTCTCGTAATACCGGCAGGCCAGGTACCCCACGGAATACAGCAGGCTGGCATCCGCCGCGATGCCAATAGCGGCCCCCACGCCGGGGAGAGTTTCCACAGCACTCAGCCCAGACTTCACCACGCTGGACCCCCCCGATGAGATAAACCAAATAGCAAGCACTTCCCCACGCCTGGTGTCGTCCTCAGGGGAATAGCCATAGATAGCAGCAATGCGGTACAGCATATTAGCCTGTAAAGCCGCCACCGCACCAATATCGACCAGGGTCAGGACCAGAGCCACCGGAGAGACAAAATTCGTAATTAATCCAATGCCCGCCGCTTGCATTGCAGCATCTGCCATGGTCTGCTGAGCCAGTTGGCGCTTACTGTAACTGGGGTACTGCTGCCGCAGTTCGTCCACATCGAGCCGCACCTGTTCCACATTCACCTGACCCACAGCCGCCAGTAACCACTTAATACCGGGCAGGGCGGTGGCATATTCAATGAACGGTAAATGAGTAATCGGTGATACCACCTTTCCCACAGTTTCGGTCGTAGGCTCAATAAAGGGCTGCAAAGGATCAACTACCGCGTTCCCTGCCGCAGCCGCCAGGTCATCGGCAGCCATTGCCATAGACTGGATGACTTGAGTAGCCATACGGAACCAGTCTTGAGCACCATTGTTGCCAGAAGTGGATGTCAAAGCAATCACCTGGGTACGAAGGTTTCTGGGCATATAGTATAAATGCTGGGCAAAGCATTTGCCTTCCCTCCAAGCGGGGGTGATTTCCACTGCTGCCTTGCCCCCCGCCTGGGGTTCCGTAGACGACGTCCCCGAAGCTGCCATTGGCTTATGGCAGCGACAAAATTGGCTAGGACAAAGCTGCTGTCCAAATCTATATTTAGTGAGCTTTTGAACACAGCTGCACACCGTGTCAGTAGGAGGTGATTAACAACTCGGGAATCTTGCCCCGCCGTCCCGCTTTAGAGTTAATCGCCCTGGCAGCTTGAATCCCGTGCATGCGAAATTCAGCATAAATCCTGCGAATGAAGCTGCAGTCCGAATTAGAAAGCATCACCGGCACCCCTCGTTTGGCCAGGGTCCGAAAGACCACGGCTAAACGCTCTTGGTCTTGGGCTGTGAAACCATAGCGGTTGTAGCGGGTAAAGCTGCTGGTAACGCTAATCGGATGATAAGGGGGATCAAAGTAGACAAAATCCTGATTCGAGAGGGGCCGTTCCAGCAGAGTGTCAAAGGGCAATTCCACCACCGTCGAAGCTTGCAGGGCAAGGGAGGTGGACTTCAGCAGAGGCGGGTCACAGATCTTCGGATTTTTGTAGTTCCCCATGGGTACATTGAACTGACCCAGGGAATTTTCCCGATAGAGGCCGTTGTAGCAGGTTTTGTTTAGATAAATTAACCGCGCTGCCCGCTCTACCGGTGAACTGAGGTGATGCTGCTGTCGCAGGTCGTAGTAATAATCCCGGCAGTGCCGCCACTGATGCTCCTCCAATAGGGAAATGACATCCTCGACCCGCTCTTTAACGCAGCGATACACATTAACCAGTTCAGGATTAATATCCGACAACACAGCTCGCTCAAACTGGCCAACCATGCGAAAAAAAACTGCCCCACCCCCTAAAAAGGGTTCATAGTAGGTTTTGCACTGTTTTGGCAAAAAAGGTCGATACTGCTCTAGCAGCCTACCCTTTCCCCCAGCCCATTTCAGAAAAGGGCGAGGGACGGGGAAGCAGCCCGCAGTTATCCCCCGGGCGGTTTGACAAGTCGGCCGGCGGCTTAAAGTCAAAACTGCACCCATCTTGAACAGCTGCGGGGAACACTGGGAACTCCTGCCCCTGGGCCAGGGCTGGAAACAGGGGTCCCAAAGGCTAGAAAATGCCGGGCAACTATCACAACCACCAGGTTTAGATCAAATGTACTCAAGACAAAGGTTGCCATCAAATATAGCAAAGGATTTTGAAATCGGAACTTTTTGTTCGGCCTCCCGCCTTCGGTTGGTTGACCGATCTAAGCGGTGAAGAGGACTCCCTGCAATTTTGGAGAAGGGTTGAGGAGAGGATTCCCCCGAGTTTTGGAGAAGGTTTAAGTTAGGATGTGAAGTGGGCAAAGTTCCCTTGTCGCTTGTCCGGTGCCCTGAGAAGCAGGCTGTTCATTATGCAAGAATTTTTCAATAACGTTTTTCGCTATCCTCGTTACCTGATTTCCTTTACCCTGGGCATTTTGTACAACGCTATTCAACCTCTGATGCCACTGCTGCGGCGTCCAACTACGGCTGTGGCGCTGATTGGTGCTGTGATCGCCGGGTTCCTCTTCCTAACCTTTACCCTGCGGGCAATGTTAGGCCTTAGTACCCTCTAGGGAAATTACCACCGGATCACTTGAATATTCAGGCCCCCAGGGGAATCAGTGCTTTTAAGGCAGCACTGCAAAAAGATGTGCCGATAGGAGAAATAGATCATGGCTAACAGTCGTCGAGTAGAGCGGGTTGCCTCCCTGATCAAGCGGGAGGTCAGCCAAATGTTAATGGTCGGCATTAAGGATGACCGGGTGGGTGCCGGGATGGTGAGCATCACTGATGTGGAAGTGTCGGGGGACCTACAGCACGCCAAAATTTTTGTTAGCGTTTACGGCACAGATGAAGCCAGAGCCGAAACCATGGCCGGGTTGAAAGCGGCCACCGGCTTTGTGCGAAGCGAGTTGGGGCAGCGAGTTCGGCTCCGTCGAACGCCAGAGATTTTGTTTAAGGAAGATCGTTCCGTGGAACGAGGGACCCGGGTCCTATCGCTGATTAATGAACTCAGTCGAGAACGGGAAGAAAAAGCACCCGCCACCGTCCCAAATCCCGACGAAACCGGTGAGGTAGCTTCCCCTGAAGACCAGGAGTAGAGCTTTATGGTGGCTGACCCAACTCCTATTGCCCCGGCGTCGCCTATTCTTCCCTCCCCCGATACCCTCTCGCTATCCCAGTTAGCGGCCCAAATGATTGTAGTGCGCACCACTGGGCACCTATTTGACCATGAAATCCAATACCCCGCATGGGAGGCTGACCAGGCGACTCTCAACCACTATGTCCAAAATTTAGGGGTAGGCGGCGTCATTCTGCTGAGCGGAAGTGCCGCCGAGGTAGGTCTCAAGACCCGTCAACTGCAATCCCAGGCAACGGTTCCTCTGCTCATTGCGGCTGATGTCGAAGAAGGGGTTGGACAGCGTTTCACCGGAGCCACCTGGTTTCCCCCTCCCATGGCCCTGGGTGCGGTGGCAGAGCATGATGTTGCCCTGGCCCTCGCTTATGCTGAAGCCATGGGACGCATCACCGCCCAGGAGGCTACCGCCATTGGCATTAACTGGCTACTGGCTCCAGTGGTAGATATCAACAACAACCCTCAGAATCCGGTCATCAATGTTCGTGCCTTTGGAGGGGCCGCGAACCGGGTGGAATCACTCACCAAAGCTTTCATCCAGGGAGCACAAGAGTATGCGGTGCTAACTACGGCAAAGCACTTTCCCGGCCACGGAGACACCGATATTGACTCCCATCTGGAGTTGCCCGTCTTACCCCACACCTTGGACCGACTTCACAAGGTAGAGTGGTTACCGTTCAAAGCAGCCATTGCCGCTGGCGTAGATGCCGTCATGACAGCCCATGTGAAGGTTCCCGCCCTCGACTCCAGTTATCCTGCCACCCTATCTGCCGCAACTTTAACTGATGTGCTGCGGCATTCCTTTGGCTTTTCCGGTCTTATTGTCACTGACGCCCTGGTAATGGAATCCATTACCCGCACCTATGGTCCCTATGAAGCCGCCGTTTTGGCCGTTGAAGCGGGAGCCGACGTTCTGTTAATGCCCCACGATCCAGAAGGAGTCATCCACGCGCTGGAGGAGGCAGTGGTTACCGGGCGTTTGCCCCAGGGCAGACTGCTTAACTCCGTAGAACGCCTGTGGCGGGCAAAGCAGCGATGTGCGTCTCTCCTTACTGTACCGCCTGAATCCTGCCATGCCTGGGAACATGTTCCGCCACCCGCAGTTGACACGACTCGTTTAGGTCAACCGAATGCCCAACAGTGGGTTACTGATATATTGTCATCTTCGATGACCATCCAAGGGACCGTGCCCCCGTGCCCAGCAGGCGACAACATCATTGGTGACAACATTGTTATTGTGGACAATACGATCGACTGCCCCTTTTTGAAGCGAACCGCAGCCGCAGTCGTTTTGCCTGCACGCCTCAACTATCACCTGAAATTGATTGACCAAACAGCATGTCAGCTTCACCCATCCCAAATAGAGCTTAAACCAAGCCTTTTGCAGGTGTTTATTCGAGGTAATCCCTTTCGAGGGTCTGCAGCATCAACAGCTTTGATCAATAGTTGGATACATACCCTATGGAAAGCCGACTTGCTGATGGGCCTGGTGATTTACGGCAGTCCTTATATTCGAGAACAGGTTGCCGTTCTTCTGCCGGACAATATTCCCCTGGCATTTTCCTTCGGTCAAATGCCGCAAGCTCAGGCTGTTCTACTCCAAAAGTTTTTGTTGCTGCCAGACCCAATCGAATCTAAAGCGAATCTGCCTTTTACAGATTAACTTGCCAGGGCATAGAATGCACCAAACCCCTTATAGAGCCCCTATTGTTTCTTTAAAGACTTGCTAAGTTTTATCAAGTCTGCCAACAACTTATCTAGTCTAGTTGAGACAATAAGTGGTTTTTCGCTTTCAAGTTATGATTAGACTGCGAAGTAGTTTTGCGGAGTAGTTTAAAGATACCCCCCCCACTGGCATCAAAAGCTTTAGGTAAGGGTTATTAAGAATTGCTCCTAAGACTAAACACAAGTTACCGAGTATCGGAAACAAGTTAGTATTTGAGCTTTCTGCTCCCAACCATCGAATTCAGGGTCTTTTAATGTTATTCAACGCGCCTCCTCCCTCTCTCCCCGTTCCCATCTACAGCCAAGATGACTGTAAAAAAGGAAGTCGTGATTGCTTTCCAGATAATACCCAGGGCGGTGCTGTCGAAGAGATTTCTTCAGTAACCTTCTTCCGGAACTTATCAGGGGTTAGTCATCTCGCTAAGGCCATGTCTTCTGGTGCTTACGAAGACTAAAGACTAAAAGTAGCCGGTGGTTTTTGGGTGATATGATGCTGGGTTCAACCTGCATCCCAACATCTTTGGTACGACTTGAAGGCAGTAAATACCTTTAACGCGCAATGAATTGAAAATTCAATCATGGCTTCTAACCTAAAAAGCGCCCTCCGAAGAGAGCGCTTTTTCAATTCATGGGCTCAGTCAACCAAG
>CAZPYG010000071.1:0-3239 GCA_964590465.1 uncultured bacterium
TAATTGGTATTTACTTTCTTTCGCGTTTATTTATTGAACTTACCAGTGTTGCGGTTGATGAGTTTGTCCGCCATACAGATGGCTTAACCGAAGTTCAAAAACAACGGCGGCTAACGGTTGCGCCACTCTGTAAAAATTCTTTAAAGTATTTTGTTTATTTTAGTGCTTTAATTGCCGCCTTAAATGTTTTAAAAATCGACCCTACCCCGATTCTGGCTGGGGCTGGGATTTTAGGGGTTGCCGTAGGGTTTGGGGCACAAAATTTAATTGAGGATATCGTATCTGGCTTCCTGATCCTGTTTGAGAATTACTACCTGGTTGGTGACTACATCCAGGCCGGTCGCCTGGAAGAGCGCCCCATCGAAGGCTATGTCGAAGCAATTGAACTCCGCACCACCCAGGTGCGCCATCCCGATGGTCAGCTTCAAATCATCCGCAATGGAGAAGTGGGCTCTATCGTTAACTATTCAAAACTCTACATTTATGCCGCCGTCGATATTCCCCTGGCCTATGAGACAAATTTAGATGAGGCTTACTCTATCCTTGAAACGGTGGGCCAGAAGTTAGAGCATAGCTGCCCAGAGATTGTGATTGAGCCCACCCAAATTGAAGGCATCGAAAGCCTGGGTAAAAGTCTGATTCTGGTCCGTACTATCACAAAAGTGAAACCAGGGAAACATTTGTATATTCAGAGGTTGCTGAGAAAGCAACTCAAAGAAGCATTCGATCAAGCCAAGATAGAGCTTTCGGACTATGAACCAGAAGTTAGTTCAGATTAAATGAAATGTTCATATTTTTATGGCAGGGCTAACAAACAACTCAATCAAGATTTCCCCAGGTCTTATAGGGCGGGCGTCTCGCCTGCTTCCCTGGGACAGGCAGAATACCTATCCCACTCCCCAAATAGGTTCAGCTATTGCTTCCATTCAGTAAACTTTCAGTTCTCCGGAGTTAGTGAGTATAAATGAAAACGTTGAATCGCTTTCTTCCTGCCTCAGTCCTACTATTTTTTTGGATTACTCTATCTCGAATACCAGCCCTGGCCCAGGATGCCGCCGAGGAAGCTGCCGAGGAAGCTCCAAAAGCCCCTGTTGATCTCGATCCTCAACTGACAGAAGGTGCTGATCAGGTTAATGAGGCGGCTGAAAAGCTTGGCGTAAGCAATATTCCTTACGCCCCGTTTTTAATATCTATCGGAGCAACGGTAGTCGTCAGCCTGCTGTTCTACTACGTTGTTTTCGCCATTCTAAGGGCCATCTTTCGTCGCTTTAAAACCGATTTACCGCTGGTCACCTTAGGTACAGCTCGCCGTCCTCTTACCCTGATTCTCGTAGCATTGGGGCTAAGTATTTCGTTTCATACCCTGCCCGATCAACTGAATGAAAACGTTTTCATTCAGTTCATCCAAAAACTGATACTGGCCTCTGTTGTTTTAGCCATTGCTCACCTGATTAACCAGCTTTTGATGAAGGTCGTGCTCTATGCGGCCAGGCAATATGCCGAATCAACCGAAGCCCTCTGGGATGATGTCTTAATTCCGTTTGTAGAAAGTACCGCCCCCATTGCCATTTACCTGGCCGGGATAGCCTTTGCCCTTCAGACTACCGGCATTGACCTGACCGGGCTCTGGGTCACCTTTGGGGGAGCAGCCTTTGTTCTGGGTTTTGCCGTAAAAGATATTCTGGCCAACTTTTTTAGCGGCCTGGTGCTGTTGATTGATACCCCTTTCCGCTTCGGGGAAGTGGTGTTGTGTGATGGTGAGCGAGCGATTGTACGCAAAATTGGCTTGCGTACCACCAAGCTCTATCTGATTGAAAGCCACTCCGATGTCTTCGTACCCAACAGCGTCATGCAGGGGAAAAGCATCGTTAACTTGAGTCGGCCTACCTCCCACTACTACTACACAGTCTCCCTGGATTTGCCGACAGATGTTAATCCCCAAAGAGCCTCTAAACTCATGCAGGAGGTCGTCCTGGCCCACCCCGATACCATCGGTACGATTGATCATAAATTAGCTGTTCTAGATCGTTATTTTGGCTATTCTGGCTTCCAGGTGAATGTGGATGAGAAGCGTGACACAGGGCACAAGCGGTTAGAGTTAGAAAACTCCCTCAACACAATCCTGGGAACCGTAGAAGATAAAATTTCCCAGCTCAAATTCAAAATTAAGCGGCTTGAGCAAGGGGGGCTTGATGCGGATGAAGTCCAGGAAATTAAAACTGATTTTCTCCATATTTGTGACCTGTCCGGGCTTTCTCCCCAGGTGCAGCCCGGTCCTATCCGAGGCGAACGGCCCGTTTTAGAGGAACATGAAGATGCTCCGTCCGATACTTTAGTGCCAGCCCTGCGAGGGTGGTATCAGGTCTGGCTGAAAGACCCGGATCTAGTTCAGGAAGATAAAGAGTTACTGCCCCAAAAGTGGGAGCAGAAGCTGGTTTCGCTCAAAAACAGGCTCAGTAGCTTCTATGAAGTGGTCTTGAATCCAGAGGGCCAGGAAACGCGATTAGATGATTACCTGGAGGAAATCGAATACTGGCTACAGGATAGCTTTAAGTCTGCTCGTAATGAATGGCAGGAACCTAAGGTCTGGTTCGATGAGAAATACACGGTGAAGTTTTACATCGACGATATCGCCCTGGAACATGGTCAACGGGGTAATCGCATTCAAAGCGAAGTTCGTCGTGAAATGATGTGGCACTTGCGGCAGGCTTATCTACTGCGTTGAGATTGAACCTTTATTCATTGAATGAACATATCCATGGTCACACAATTGTTGTTTCGACTGGCTCAAACCCCTGCTCCGGTAGATACCGCTCAGGAAGCTGCGAAAGCGGCAGACTCAATTTCGGAGACAGTATCTGCCCTCTCTACTGCAGCCACTCCGATTTCAGACGCTGCAGCCTCTATTTCTAGAGTGGCGGCACCCATTTCAGAGGCCGCGACCTCAATCGCAACAGCAGCGACCCCCATTAAGGAGGCGGCAGGCTCCCTCTCCGAGGCGGCAACGGCCATCTCCGCCGGGGTGACGCCGATTTCAGAGGCCGCAGGCTCCATTGCCAATTCAGTGGATCCCCTCTCCGATGCAGCAACGGCCCTCTCTGCCGGGGTGACGCCGATTTCAGAGGCCGCAGGCTCCATTGCCAATTCAGTAACCCCCATCTCTGAAGCAGCAACGGCCCTCTCTGCCGGGGTGACCCCCATGTCAGAGGCGGCAGGCTCCATTGCCAATTCAGTAACCC
>CAZPYG010000071.1:3339-25667 GCA_964590465.1 uncultured bacterium
CCAATTCAGTAACCCCCCTCTCTGAAGCGGCAACGGCCATCTCCGCCGGGGTGACGCCCATGTCAGAGGCGGCAGGCTCCATTGCCAATTCAGTCGCCCCCATTTCAGATACAGCCATCACGATTTCAGATGCTGCTGATTCCATCTCAACCGGGGTTGCGCCAATTTCAAATGCCGCTGATTTAATTTCCCAGGCGATTGCGCCGATTTCAGATGCTGCCGCCTCAATTTCGAAAGCCGCCGCGTCTTTTCCAGACATGACGACCTCAATTTCTGCCGCCGCCGCGTCTTTTCCAGAAACCAGCCCTGCGACGATGGATACTCCAGATCCTCAGCCCAATATAGCTGATACCCTGCAGCAGGTTATTCCTGGGGCAGAGCAATCGGGTACTGGAATGCTTGCATTTTTCCCATCCCTCTTGCTCACGGCTGCCGCCATTGGTCTGGGGCTGGGGTTTTATACCATCGCCTTCCCCGTCTTAAGAAATATTTTCCGTCAGTTCAAATCGGATTTACCCCTGGTTACCCTGGGCACGTCTCGGCTGCCGCTGACTCTAGTCATTGTTGCGGTAGGGCTAAACGGTGCGTTTCACGCTCTGCCGAATCATCTCGATGACAATTTCCTGATTCAGGGTCTGGAAAAGGTTCTATTAGCCCTGGCCATTCTGGCTATTTTTTACTGGATCACTCAACTTTTCTCAAAGGTAGTGATTTATGCCTTAAAGGAATATACCGCAGAGACAGAAGCGGCCTGGGATGATGTCCTGATTCCCTTTTTTGAAAGTACCATCCCCATCGTGCTGTACGGGGCAGGAATTTTTCTGGCCCTGCAAGCTATCGGCATTGATTTATCCGGTCTTTGGGTCACCCTCGGCGGTGCCGCCTTTGTGCTTGGCTTTGCCGCAAAAGATATTCTGTCTAATTTTTTCAGTGGCCTGGTGCTGCTAATCGACACTCCGTTTAGCTTTGGCGATGTGATTCTGCACAACAATGAACGGGCCATTGTACGGCAAATTGGTCTGCGAACCACAAAGCTTTATCTGATTGATACCCACTGCGAAGTCTTTGTTCCCAACAGCTCAATGCAGGGCCAGGATATTGTTAACCTGAGCCGCCCCACGCCCCACTATTACTACACCGTTAGCCTGTCTCTGCCCCCGGAGGTTGATCCCCAACGGGCCTCTACCCTGATGCAGGATGTGGTGCTGGCCCATCCTGACACCCTGGGGGACACTGACCACAAGCTCAAGGTAATGGATGAATACTTTGGGTTTTCTGGTATGCAAATGGGGGCCGAAGAAAAACGAGAAGCCGGTCGGGATCGGCTGAAGCTAGAGCAGATTGTCAACGAAAGACTAGAAACGGTTGAAGATCTCACCAACCAGCTCAAGCATAAAATTAAACAACTAGAAGCAGGCGGTCTGGATGAAGCAGAATTGGATCTGATCAAGCATGACTTCCTGGATCTCTGTCAGCTGATAGGTCTTTCTCCCCAGGCTAAGAAAGGAAGTTTTCGAGGAGACCACTACGTTTTAGAAGAAGATCCGGATTGCACGACGGAAGATTCTATGATTCATTCCGTTCGAGCCTGGTGTGATGCCTGGCTTAAAGACCCTAACCTGGTGCGGGAAGATCGAGAGTTTCTGCCCGAACAATGGGAACAGAAAATTGGCCTGTTAAAGAAAAGACTGAGCCGTTTTTATCGTGATCTGCTAAACCCAGAAGGCCAGGAAACCCGCCTGGATGACTACATCGAAGACATTGAATTCTGGCTGCGGAATAGCTTCAAAAGTTCTCGCAACGAGTGGCAATCTCCCAAGGTTTGGATTGCCGATGACTACACTGTGCGCTTCTACATCGACGATATCACCCTGGAAAATGGCCAGCGGGGGCTGCGCATTCAAAGTGAAGTTCACCGCGAGCTAATTTGGCACCTGCGGCAGTCTTACCTGCTGCGTCAATAAATGGAGAAACAACCCTTAAACGGTTTTCAACTGGCCAATATGAGCGTGGGCTTTTTCGGCATCCAGTTTGGCTGGAGCCTGCAATTGGCCAACATGAGCGCCATTTTTCAATACCTGGGGGCCGAAGCTGATCAAATTCCCATTCTCTGGTTGGCCGGTCCCTTAACCGGGTTGATTGTACAGCCGATTATCGGCTCCATGAGCGATAATACCTGGGGTTGGTTGGGGCGGCGGCGACCTTATTTTTTGGCAGGAGCCATCTGCAGCTCCCTGGCCCTCGTCGCCATGCCGAATGTTTCTACCCTGTGGATGGCCGCCGGGTTGCTGTGGATTTTGGATACCGGAGCCAATGTCAGTATGGAGCCGTTTCGGGCCTTTGTGGGTGACATTTTACCGGAACAGCAACATACCCGAGGCTATGCCGTACAGAGTGTATTTATCGCCTTGGGGGCTGTGCTGGCGTCTTCGTTGCCATGGGTTTTGAGCCATACGCAACTGGCGGCAGCCGATAGTGGCGGCAGCACCATTCCCCTGATTATTAAGCTGTCCTTTTATCTGGGAGCCGCTGTTTTTTTGGGGGCCGTACTCTGGACAGTATGTTCGACCCAGGAGTATCCTCCGGAAGACCTGGACCGGTTTCAGCGGGAGCGCCAGAGTTTTAGCCTCATCGGCCTGATCCGCAGTATTTATGCCGCAGTTCATACTATGCCGTCAGTCATGCGGCAGTTGGCCTGGGTACAGGTGTTTAGCTGGCTGGGTTTTTTCTGCATTTTTCTGTATTTTCCCCCCGCCATTGCTTACCATATTTTTGGGGCGGAAAGTCAGGCCTCCCCCCTCTACACTACCGGCATTGCCTGGGCCGGATTGTGCTTAGCTGTCGCCGATGCGGTATGTTGTCTGGTCTCGTTTTTGCTGGCCCCGCTGGTATACCGCTTGGGGTCTGCCATCACCTATGGCATCTGCTTATTTTTTGGGGCAATTGCACTGATATCGCTGGTTTTAGTCCCCAATCAGTACTGGCTGTTTCTACCCATGGTGGGGTTAGGCATTGCCCGAGCCGGGATTTTGGCGCTGCCCTATGCCATGCTGGCGAGGGCCTTACCGCCTCAGGAGATGGGGATTTATATGGGGCTGTTTAATGCGTTTATCGTCATTCCGCAGATTATTGCTGCCCTGGGAATGGGTTGGGTTTTGTCCCACTGGTTAGACAATAATTTACTTGCGGTTTTATTCATTGGAGGAGCTATAATCCTAATAGGATCCTTGTTATCCCTTGGCATCAAAGAGCAGCCCAGTGACACATATTCAGTGTTCGAGGAATCACTCAAACTTCCCAGTCAGTAGACAGGGGTATTGTATTGGCTCATTAATCGTTATTTCTCTGGTATTAACTGCGCCGTTACTATACGGCGTTTGCTGCAATGCTCTCTGGGCACGGTAGTAACTGCACTTACGCGCATACCACTGGGGGCAAATCTTCCCTGGATGATCAACCGAAATCTGGTACGGGCATTCTGTATGGATAAAAATTTCTGACTTTTCTGACTTTTCTGACCTTTTTAAGTCGCAATGTAGGATGAATCAGACTTTACCTATTTACTCTAATTTATTAACATCTGTTCAACGTAAATTAGTAAACAAGTTGGAGTTTAATCAAAATGATTTTATGCTTTAACCTGTAACATCTGCAACAAAATCCGAAGCAAATTTGTGAAACTGGTAGCTAGCGAATCAAACTGAATCATGAAACTTCTTGGAATCAGCGCAAGTCTACGCAATGCTCGTTGGGGAATCGGCAGCCAAAAGCTCATTACTTTGCTGAAAAGTATTGCTTCAGAGTCTGAGCTATTTGGCTTTCTTTCCCAACAAGCCGAATTACATTTAGAGAATTTTGTCGAATCGGGTCGGGCTGAAGGGCTCTCTTTCTTAGAAATTTACGGCAACCTGAAAAAGAGCAAAGGCGAGCAAGGCCTCAGCAATACAGAGGTTGCCCTGGCCGCCGGGCTCTGGTCAGCCGCTCAGTATGGCGTAGACATCGAACATTTATCGTTGTCTGAATATTTCCCGGCCTCAGGCAAAGAAAGAAACGTAGAGCAGCTCCGACAGCACCTCTACGAGTGTGATGGAATCCTGCTGTCGGGGCCAGTTTACTTTGGTGACCGTGGCAGTCTGGCCCAATCTTTAGTTGAGCTTATTCGCCGCGATGAAAACCTCCGACGGGCACTCCAGGGAAAACTCTATGCTGGAATTGCAGTGGGTGCCAAACGCAACGGCGGCCAGGAAACCAACTTAATTTATCAAATGTGGGATTTTTTAAATCTCGGGTTTTTAGCCGTTGGCAATGATAGTGACACCACCTCGCAATACGGCGGCACTGGTCATGCTGGGGATGTTGGTACCATGAGTCGAGATCATTATGGTTTGCAGACTTCTATGGGTACTGGTCGTCGGATTGGCAGCCTGCTTAGGGATTCAAATACTGACGGTACCCTGACGAATCCGGTTAAATTGCTTTTCCTGGTTCTTCAGGATAGTGACGGCCAGGTAGTCAGTTGGATTAAAGAATTCCTTGAGCCTTATCAATCGAATGTTCAGGTTACCCTAGTTGATTTGACTCAAAAGACCGTTCAGCGATGTCTGGCCTGTGATTTTTGCCCAACCCACATTGACGTTGATGAAGTGTATCGGTGTATTATCAAGTCAAAAAATGACGACCTTGAAGAGATTCATCCTTTACTGCTTCAGCATGATGCCATTGTTCCAGTCATGCTCTCGCCTCAGCATTCGCAACCGGTCCAGTCGGTGTACCAAACCTTCATGGAGAGAACCCGCTATCTACGACGAGGCGACTATGTGTTCTCTAACTTGATGGTGGCTCCCCTCGTTCTTGAAGAAATCGGTGTTAACGACAACTATGGCATGAGAATGATGACGTCAATGTTGAGGCATCATACCATTCTCTCCCAGCCCTTGATCGGTAGCCTCTACCAGGGCCAGGTGCTAAATCAAGATGTCCTTCACCAACAATTTCAAGCGTTTATTCTTGCCGTTCGGCGAGTCACCTTTTCTCGCCTTTCCCAGGCTAACCAGGCAACTGACTCAGGACATGCCTATAATCCAATCGGCTATATTATCAGTCTCGAAAAAGAGAAGGAGGCACAAACTTCAAAACTGCGGGAGAAACTCCGTAAGACAAGACAAAAACGTCTCTTTCAAGAGGCCCAAAGTAGATTGGGACGCTGAACCTTCTGAATAAACTATGAAAATTGTTCAAATCGCTTTAGCAGAGGGTGTCAGAACTGATCCAACGCCTTTTCTGAGCCGTTTCTCGCGGTTAGCCATTGTCAATGTGCTATCCAATATAATTGTTCCCATTGCGAGTCTGCTTAGCATTGCATTTCTTGGGCATTTTACGGAACTTGCTAATCTGGCTGGAGTTGGGACAGCAGCCGTGCTGGTGAGCTATATTTACCGTTTGCTGGGTTTTTTACGCATCAGTACAACGGGCTTGACCGCTCAAGCTGTGGGGCGTAACGACTCGGAAGAAATGACGTTAAATGCCTTACGAAATGCTCTTTTAGCGTTTGGTGTCGGTCTATTGATTGTGCTTGTCCATTATCCTCTCCAGATTCTCTGGTTTGGCTCCCTTGATGTTGCAGATTCTGTTAATTTATCAGGTCAGGTTTATTTTCAAACTCGCATCTGGGGAGCCCCGGCAGCCGCTGTTAATCTGGTCATAACCGGATGGCTACTCGGTAAGGAAAAAAGCCAGTGGGTTTTCTGGATTACTTTATTGGGTGCAATTACCAGCATCAGTCTGGATTATCTTTTCATCGTGAGTTGGCAGCTATCCAGTTTTGGGGCCGGTTTATCTGCCTGTATTACACAGTATTTGATGCTTGCTATCGGTCTTGTATGCTTCTTCAAAGACACCAGCGTTGATTTATGGAAAACTATCAATCAGCGCTTGTGGCAGTGGTCAGAATATCTTAAATTGCTCTCATTTAATCAGGACATCTTTATTCGAGTCGTCATCACTCGAACTATCTTGTTACTGTTTATTGTAATGAGTTCCACTTTAAATACTGCCATCCTGACGATAAACACTCTGAGCCTGGAAGTTTTTCTCTTTGTCCTGGCGATTATTGAAGGTGTGGCATTTGCGGCGGAAACCTTGTCAGGAATTTCTAAAGGGGAAATGGAAACTGATTCATCTCGTACAGATTATTCACCGGATATTGTTAAAACGGCTTTAGCGACAAGTTTAGTGATTGCGTTGTTAGCCTCTTCGCTCTCTGTGCTGTTTCCACAGTTTGTTTTTAGCTTATTAACGAATCATGCTGAAGTGCTGGATGCAGTGGCAGCTTATATAGGGTGGCTTCTCCCTGTTTTATGTTTAATCGCGATTGCCTTTGTCATTGATAGTTACTTTTTTAGCATCGGCAATGGTAAATCGCCCCGTAATGCTGCGGTGGTAGGAGCTTTATTAGGATTTCTACCATTCTATGCAATTTCTTATTATTTTCACAGTAATCACTGGCTCTGGTTTTCTCTGGTGATGTTTATGCTGGTTAGAGCCATCTATATTTCTCTAAGCTATTTAAATACATCAAGTCCAGCTCAAGATGTGTAGTTTAATCCAAGCCAAAGCTTCATTCCGGGGACGGTGGCTGTCAATACTCGTTCGTCAGCGATCATCTGTTTCAAAGGTGATCGCTGACTACCCGTGGGTAAGGGCCTTGACCTGAGTCTGTTTTAATGATTTTATAGTGATTCCACAGATCATTACGGCTCTGGGCTTGGGTAAATTTTAGAGCGCTGGCTGGACAATAACCCGCTTGTTGTGTTCTGAAATAGAGAAGGATTAATGTAGTGGAGTCGCTATTTTGTCTCCAATTTAAGGAAGAATTAGTTACAAAGGATCTAAGCAAAAAGAGAGATTTTTTATGCTAAGCGAAGTAATTGATCAAAGCTTAGAAATTCTTAAAGATATATATCAGCTTTCTGAGCAAGAGCGGTTTTCTCGCTTGAGCGAGTTTATTAGAACCACCCTCTCCATTACCCCTAACATTTATAGTTCTAAAAATTTAAAGTATCTTTTCTCTTATCCTGATCCAGTTGGTGTTTTTGCTGACTTCCTTTCTAATTACATCAATTCTAATGTGCATACCGAAGAATGTTCTCCTATCTTTACCCATTGTGAAGTTGAAATCATTGATCAGTTACTGTTACTCGTAGGATATATCAATGGTGATGGCGTATTCTACCCAGGAGGTTCCTTATCTAATCTAGCCTCTGTTGTCTTGGCGATGCAGCGAAGTCGAAAGAATAATGTGATAGACCCTGTTGTTTTACTTTCCAAGCACTGCCATTATTCGATTGGTAACGCTATTAAAATTTGTGGTGTTCAAAAAATACTGACCGTTGAAACGACCCTAGAGGGCGTTGTCGATCTTGATAGCCTGGAAAAAGCCATTGAAACAGCTAAGGTCAACAACCTAGATCCGATCTACTTTTGTTGTGTTTTAGGTGCTACTAACTTAGGAACATTTGATCCAATTGAACAGATACAAGATATTTTTACTCGGTATGAAATTCAACCTTGGGTGCATTTTGACGCGGCTTGGGGTGGAGGTGTCTATTTTAGCTCTAGAGGAAGCTTTTATCGGGAAAGCAGCATGATTGCTGACTCAATCACTCTAGATTTCCACAAGTTTTTGTCAGCTCCTTTGTTATGCTCAGCGCTTCTTGTGAAAGACAAGTCTGTACTAGAACAAGGTGATGTTTCAGAAAATGCGAACTACCTGTTTAACAGCAAACAAGACCCCAAATATAGTATAAGTCTTAAATCGCTACAATGCTCCAGAGAAGCCTATGCATTTAAACTCTGGCTGATGTTTAATTATCATGGTATTGACTACTTCAAAGATTTGATCTCTAGATTTTATGAGAATCAAAAAATATTTAGGGAGCAGCTTAGTGAGCATGTTTTATATGTTGTAGAACCTGAGTATTTTAACCTCTGTGTCTGGTTTATACCTGGGGAAATGCCCCTTCGGAAAAACATCCTCGACTATAGCTTAATGGAACGCCAGGAAATTGACAATTTTAATCTAGCGATGTACCATAAAATTTCTTCAGATGATTTTGTTCAGGTCAATTTTTCGAGCTTTAATGATCTGCCGACTTTTATCCGATTAATTGTTCACCATGCAAACTTAACAGAAGAAATCATTGTCGAAATTGTTGCCTATCTTGCCGAAGTCTATAGGATTAATTCCAATAATTACGACGCTTGAAAGGACAATCTAGAGAAATCAATGACTTAGTTTATTTTGGCTACAAGTAACTATTTCTTGGTGGCTTCTGTGCATTGAAAAATAGGGGAAAATGGTTGGTTGCTAGCTTATTTGGCTTGGCTCCTGCTCTAAGTTTTGAGAAAGGTGAAATAGACAACCATGGTAAAAACTCGAAAATCTGAATCTTATGTTAATTCGGTGCTGACCCCTGTCTATCAAAATGTAACTTATTTCTATGATGATGCCGATACGTATGTCAAAGCCTTACATGAAAAGTCTATTTTGCGAGGGCGTTATGGCAGGTATCATAATCCGAATTGGGAAGAGGTAGAAGACACCTTGGCGAGCCTTGATGAAGCAGAAGCCTGTGTGATTTTTCCCAGTGGCATGAGTGCAATTTACAACACTATAATGGCGCTGATTCAGCCAAATTATTGTTTAGCAACTCTACCTTACTCGTATAAAAATACTCGTTTAGTTTTTGAAAAACTCGGTTCCTTTGGAATTAAATCTTTAGTTCTGGATAATATTGATTCTATTTCATTCGCAATAGAATTGCAACAAGTCAGTGAAGAGATTGATCTCTTATTTTTAGAGATGCCATCGAATCCAAACCTCTACATCACGGACTTGGAAGAAATTCGATATTTGTTACGGCCCGATGCGCTTTTGGTTGTTGATAGTACGTTAGCTAGTCCTTATAATTTAAAGCCTTACTTATGGGGAGCAGATTTAGTAATTCATAGTTGCACCAAGTACCTGAATGGTCATGCGGATCTCTTGTTAGGAAGTGTTTCAGGAAAGCAGGAAATAATCGATCAAATCCGAAAATTTCGAAATATCACAGGGGCAATTCCCAGTTCCCAGGATGCATTCAGGCTTAATCAAAATCTGAAAACCTTTCACTTTCGAATGCGCTACTTAAACGCAGCGGGAGAAAAACTTGCCACTTTCCTAGAGTCTCATCCATTAGTGTCTAGAGTTTACTATCCAGGACTTGAATCTCATCCTCATAGTCATTTGTCACGAAAGTTTTTTGCTGAAGGATATGGTGGAGTAGTGACATTTGAATTGAAGCTTTCGAAAGAGCAAACGTCTCGTTGGATTGATAGTCTTTCGATCCCTTATATTGCCTCTAACTTTGGTTCAGCTGAATCTTTCATCGAGCATTTGTATCCTTTTTCGTATTATAATTTGTCCGAAAATGACCGAGAGAAGCTGAAAATTACGGATAGTTTAGTTAGATTGTCAGTTGGTTTTAACGATTCAGTGGATACCCTCCTTGATGATCTTAAATCAAGTTTTTCTATGTTCAGCTGTGAGTTTTTAGCAGAATGACAAAATCATTAAGGCTACCCAAAGCATTATTAGAAATGGAGGCTTTAATTGCGATCGCAGCGCTTTCCATTTCTATTGTCGCTATGTCATTTTCAGCGATTTTTATTAAAATCAGCGAAGCTACGGCAATCAGTCCTAACGCCACCGTATTTAATCGGTTATGGATTACCACCCTGACACTGGTTCTGTGGAAAGGCTGTAGCGCTGTTTTGAGTAAACTCAAATCTATAAAAAAAGAGCCCAGCAATTCCAGCGACAGGTTTTTTCATCCTCTCCGAACCACAGGATTTTTGGTACTATTGGGCGCATCCTACGCCGTTTATCAATGTACCTGGGCATGGTCGCTTGCTCAAACCAGCATTGCCATCTCTACACTGCTGCACAACTTAACCCCTGTATTTATGAGTTTGATCGCCTGGTTAGTTTTGCGCCAGCAATTTGATTCTCGGTTTTGGCTAGGAATGGTGCTAGCAGTTGCAGGGGCTACCGAACTGGGACTTGAAGGTGGAGAAATAACTCTAGGTGAATTTGCAGGGGATCTGGCTGCTTTAGCTTCAGCCATTCTGTTTGGTGTATATCTTTTAACAATCGAGCAGTTGCGATCAAACCTCAATGCAACTAATATGCTGATGTGGGGTTCGCTGATGGGTAGTATGCTCATTTTTCCCATGCTCTTAATCAACCAAGAAAATCTTTTTCCTGGATCATCACAAGGTTGGGTTGCAGTCGTTGTATTAGCAGCTATTCAAATAGTTGGACAGGGGCTGATGATTTATAGTATGGACAAATTATCTGCCAGCACTGTTGCATTGTTCATCATCCTTGATCCAGTTTTAACAGTAATAGAAGCTTGGGTGATTTTCTCGGAAAAATTAAGTCTTTTAAGTTTGTTGTCCTGTTGTATTTGTTTATTAGGTGTATACCTCTCACTCCTTAGCCAGTCCACTATCGGGAAGGAAACCTAATCCCTTTGATGGAGCAGACACAATACTTTGCCCGCAGTCGCGTTTTAATCCTATCTACGCCGGTAGGCCCCCTCGGATCTGGTATTGGCGGAGGCGTAGAAATGACGTTGCGCAATCTGGTGCGGTGCCTCACAGAACGGGGGCACAGGGTGGATGTAATTGCCCCAACCGGATCAATGCTCATCGGGGATAGGCTCTATGAAATACCGGGCACCTGCCAGATCCCAGCCCAAACCATTGCCGAGCCCTCCCCCGATATTCATCTGCCAGCGGACGGGGTGCTGGCAAATATGTGGCAGCAGGCCCAAAAGCTGCAATACAAATACGATGTGCTGGTCAATTTTGCCTACGATTGGCTGCCCCTGTACCTGACTCCGTTTTTCCAGCGCCCCATTGCCCACTGGATCAGCATGAGCTGCCTGTCGCCCCTGATGGACCGGATGGTCAGCGAAACGGCAGATGCCTTTCCGGGCACCGTGGCCGTTAATACTCGGGCTTCGGCAAACACCTTTCAAGCCGGGGATCGCTTCCTGGCCCTGGGCAAGGGTATTGACCTGAGCCTGTATAGGTTCGTCCCCCAGGCGACTACCGAGAGTCTGGTCTGGGTGGGTCGGATTTCGCCAGAAAAGGGCCTGGCCGATGCCGTTGCCGCCACGGCGGCCCTGAATGTTCCCTTAAAAATTGCCGGAGTCATTCAGGATCAGGCTTACTGGCAGAGCATCCTGCAGCAGTATCCCAGTGCTTCCCTGGAATACCTGGGCTTTTTACCGACGGCAGGGCTGCAAGCGGTACTGGGCCAGTGCCGGGGATTTTTGATGACTCCCCACTGGGAAGAAGCCTTTGGCAATGTCACCATTGAAGCCATGGCCTGTGGGGTGCCGGTGATTGCCTACCGAAAGGGCGGTTTACAGGATATTATCACCCCTGGCAAAACCGGATATTTGGTAGAACCGGGGGATGTGAAGGGGCTGATCAGCGCCATCGGCCAACTCGATGCCATTGATCGCCACCAGTGCCGTGCCCAGGTTGAGGCTCATTATTCTCTGGAAAGCTGGGGCGATCGCATGGAAACCTGGCTGATGCAGGTAATAAACTCCTCGCAAATAAGCACACCTATCGGAACAAGATAAGTAAACATCTGCAAAAGACTTAAAAGACAGAATTTCGCTTTTAAGGATGATAAGACTAATCTGACTTGTATCCAGACCGCCAAAATTTTATGGTTATAAAGATGTCTGACTGAGGACAGCTTTAAATGACACGACATATTGCCATGTGGTCCTGTCCCAGAAGACTCCATGGAATTTTCAGAAGACTTAATGCCTCTTTTAGAAAAAGCTCAGCCTTACTATCAAGAACTCTACAATGTAAAGGTACAGTTTCCAGTTATGGCTGTAAGTAGGTAGCCAGAATTATCTATAAGATGTCATTCCGACCAGCGGGAGGAATCTCAAGCTATGGCTGTAGGCCGAGATGCCTCGATTCCGCTCCGCTCCACTCGACATGACATATGCAAAGTTTATTTGGGCCGACCTATAGCGGTTCTCGGTTCAGTAAGGTACAAATTTTGTAAGCTTCAGATCCCCCCCAGCTTTTAGCTGTAGGAGATTCACTTTGTGCCCCCCTTATTAAGGGGGGTAGGGGGGATTCTCGCGATGTACTTCATTCGAGTGAGATCCGCTATACTTATCTCGCAATTCTCAATATGGCTTTTAAGGGAATGCACTACTTTAAATCTCTGATATAGCCAGAGCGAACAAAACGTCTGATCTATAAAGCCTGAACCAGATAAAATTTTCGTTTCTAAAGCTTGTCAGACCCTGAGCAAATGGACTGATCTACTCCCTATTCCTGATGAATCACTATCGCGCTGTAAGTCTCTCTTATATTGATCGGCTCTTGCAATGGACCGGCACCAGCAATATTTGGTCATTCCTACCGCTCAGTATTTCAATCTTTTCTATATCTTCTGCAGCCATCTTTATTCGTCTTTGCGAACGCGAACTTAGCCCAAACTCAACAGCTTTTAATCGATTGTGGATCGCTAGCTTAGCGTTTGTCCTGATTGCTGGGATAGAAAGCTTTCGCAACAGTAACGATGAACTAACGGAAGATAGTCCATCCCACTACAGTGTTAAGACTATTATTTTAATCCTGGCCATGGTTGTGGCTGTTTCCGGATCTCTATACTGCTGGGTTTGGTCTATTAGTCAAACTAGCGTCGCAAATGCGACTTTGTTTCGGAACTTTTCACCTATTTTTACAGGGTTAGGAGGCTGGCTTTTTTTAGGCCAACGGTTCAGCCGGAAATTTGTGATTGGGATTTTGATTACCCTTATAGGCGCTAGCTTAATCGAAATACCCCATATCCAACTTTCCCCAGATGGTCTGAAAGGAGATCTGCTAGCTCTTTTAGCGGCTTTCTTCTATGGCGCTTATATGTTGCTGGTGAAATCCCTGAGAAAACAGTTCAGCACAAATTTTATTCTCATCTGGCGTTGTCTCTTGGGAACATTAGTCGCATGGCTTGTGGTCTTTGCAACCAATGATATCTATCTACCCCATTCATTGCAAAGTTGGTTGGCCGTGATCGGATTTGCCCTGGTCTGTCAGGTAATTGGCCAGGGGTTGCTCGCTTACTGCTTAAAGCAATTCTCGGCTGTCTTTGTCAGTGTTACCCACTTACTTGAACCCTTACTTGCAACCTTAATGGGTTTCTTGATATTTTCAGAGACTCTAGGAGTAACGGTAGGATTCAGTTTTGTGGTTGTGCTTTTCGGGTTGTATCTAGTTGTTTCAAGTGCTGATGAAAAAAGTACCGCTGCAAAGACTGCTCCTCCTCAAGCACAGGCATAGTTCCAATTTCGGTTTTATAAATGCCGGTATTTTTGTGATCATTCGTCTATGGTCGGCGGAAAGCGAGAACCTGCAATTAAGAATTGGGTAACTTATGTGAATATAAAATCAAATCTCACCATCATTCAGAATTTCCCCCGATTCGATAGTGAGTCAAAAATCTGGACATTTATCGCTCTGGCCATAGCAGTGCTTGCGCTTTCGTTCGCGCCCATTCTAATTCGCTTCAGCCAGCATGATCTGGGTCCCTATGGCACGGTTTTCAACCGTTTTTGGATCGCAAGTCTGGCCTTAGTCCTTAGTAATAAAGCCATAAGACTTTGGCGCAGAATCCGAAGTCATGACGCTCCATCGGAAGCGAGAGCAAATTATACCGTTAAAGATTTTGTATATCTGGCGATCGGCACCAGTCTCGATTCCCTATCTTTTGTGACCTGGACCTGGTCCCTCGCCAAAACGACGGTTGCAAATGCCAGTCTGCTTCATAATACCACTCCCATCTTTGCGGTTTTGGGAGGGTATCTTCTGCTCAATCAAACATTTAGCAAGAGCTTTTTAATTGGTACAAGTCTTTCTTTAGGAGGTGTCATTCTAATCGGCCTGGAAGATTTTCATATTTCCCAGGAAACATTGGTTGGAGATGGTGCTGCCCTATTATCTGCTTTTTTATATGCGTGTATTTTTTTGGTTACAGAACAGCTCAGAACTAAATTTGATGCAGGTACTATCTTGCTGTGGTACAGCAGCTTAAGTAGTCTGTTTCTCTTGCCGTTCGTCTTAATTTTCGAAGATAGACTGTTTCCCCAATCATTATCAGGGTGGGCTGCGGTTAGTGGCTTGGGCCTTTTTTGCACGGTGGTCGGTGCTGGCGCATTATTCTATAGTCTGAAATACCTTTCATCCGGATTTGTCTCTCTGGTGATGTTGTTAAAATCTGCCATTGCCGCCATGCTGGCTTGGATCATCTTCGGTGAGAGCTTAAGCTGGCTCAGCGGGTTAGTCTTTGTATGTGTACTATCTGGAATTTATCTGGCTAATTCAGACTATATTTCAAAAGAGTCTGATATTCCTGAGTCGTAAGACAGCCCTTAAATTAAAAATGGCGCTGAAATAAACTGAAAACAATCTTCGTTGATCCCTAAATTTTTCTTAATCTATCGTAGGGTGGGCAATGCCAACCCTTTCAAGGTAGATAAGGCAACCTTTTAGGCTTGTCATTGCACCCTTTTTAAGGACAACTAGCCGATTAGGACCTGAATTGATCTTTTATCCGATTACCCGATTACCAGTCAAACCAGTCATTCCCATCGTTTGATACGTGGCGAAACGTGTCATCCACGTCGTCGGCAAAGTCTTCTACCGTATCGTCGATGTCGGTAAAGGGCTCATAAAGGTTGATATGGGTGACATCGTAGATAGTGTCATTCACATCATCCAGGGCATCGCCAACATCTTCGGTCACATTGCGGATCGGGGCAACCTGGCCAATGTCGCCATCCAGCACATCGTCAACGTCTTCGGCGATATCGATAGCCCGAAACAGCCCGGCTACCTCAATTCCTTGGGCGGATGACCCTTGAGGAAAGGGCGTTGTAGTAGCCACGGCAGGCAGGCCCAGGCTAACGGCAGTGCCAGCGGTGACCAGAGTTGCAACGAATTTCCAGGGATTTATGGGATTCATCGGTATCGGGTAGTGGTTGGACAAAATTGATTGAGCAAGCTGTAAGGGCGAAGCATCTGGGAGGGAATTGACGTGACTTTTCCAATCGTTTTTGGCCAGATGCTTCGCCCCTCCGGCTGGTAACCTTTTTTTCAGAGATCTCCCTACTGCACCTGAAAAGAACTGAGAAACCGATCCAGGTTGTTTAACGATTCGCTGGCCACTGGGCTTAGTCAGCGAATATTCACGACCAGGCATTCCGTTCACGGAGATGGACATTCCCTCTGCGGCCAGGTTCGGTGCGCTGAGTTCGGTCAGCACCAGGGTGGCGACATCTTTTAACAGTGCATCCGCATTATCAAATGCCAGGCCATCGGGCAGATCGGCGTAGGCAAAGCCGTAGCGATCCGCCGGCGCATAGAGGTTGTAGCCCAGATAATGCCACCAGTCCAGGGTGGTGCCCTGGTAGTCAACCTGCTGGGGCGTAAAAACGGGAGCCATCGGCAAGTCCACCGTAAACCCGCCATCTTCGCTGACAAAGGGTCGCCATAGGGAATCAATGGCGAAGGATTCCATGAACTGATTCACCCCATGCAGGTCAGGGGAAGCAGCCATCACCGCATAGAGCCGACGATTGGCCAGATAAAACCGCACGGCAGACACCTGGCCGCCGTCCAGGTCCAGAAATTCAATGCCGGGAATGTCCCCCAGGGTGACCTGTTGCCCGCGATTGCTGAGGGTCTGCCAGTGGAAGTTCTGCAGGACTCGTACAGCCAGTACTCCTTTTTAAACCCATGAGATAAGCAGAACATAAGAGCTTCCCGCAAAGTGCCAAAAACCATTGGTGACAGGTTAAAGACATATCATTCCGTGGGGAAACCCTTTCAAATTGCAATGAAAGTTGGGTGTGGCAACCGTATCGCCACCGGAAACCCCGATGGAGATACGGATGAGGAACTTACTTCAGGCGAATGGCCGCCCCGTGGATGTCGCTGCGCTCTGCGCCAGTATAGGCATGGCCACCGGGGGCACTCAGGGGCGCATTATCAATGGTGTTCGTGGTGCGTAGTACCCCCGCCAGGCGACCCGTAGCCCCGTTATCGAGCAGTTCGATAATGCCGACACCGGGGCAACTGCCCTGGGCCGCATGGGTCACAGACACCGGTACGGGTCCCCGCAGCGCCACCACCAGGTATTTCCCGTCGGGGGTGGCTTCTAACAGATCTGGAGCGGGGTCGTTACCGGGTAGCGCCCCATCATCCCCGACCGAGGTGGCCGCACAGGCTCCGACGCCATTGCCCTGGCCATCGGCAGAGATCAGGTCGTAGGTGGTGTGGGTCAATGCAGCAGTATCAAACACCTCGACATTGTTTTGAATGCGATCGACGGTATGGATGTAATCTCCCGATGGGGTGATCACCATGCCATGGGAGTCGCGGCGGGTGGTGCTCGCCGGCAACTGGCCGGTAGCGTTGGTGGCCTGCCCCTCCAGATTGCCGATGGTGGCGGTGTTGGCCCCATCCTTGAAGATCATCCTCGGTGCGGGAGTATTCGGCGCATTGGACGTGCTCCCAAACAGCGAGTCATCCAGGCTAAAGAGGGTGAAGGTGGATTGGTCGGCCCCGGCATCCGAGGCGGACACCCCGGCATTGAGCCACATCTGGTCGCCCGTTTGCACCCCACCACAGCCAGCGCCATTGACCACCTGACTGTCATATTCCCCCACGATCGCCATGGGGGTCGCCGTCGTATCTACCACCAGGAGTCCGCCCCCGCCAAAGGTGACATAGGCATTGTCCCCGTTGGACACAATCGGGCAGATGATGACGTTATTCGCCCGTCCCCCGAGGTCACTTTCGGGGCCGTCCTCGCAGCCATTTTCTTTGCAAAACCCCTGGGGAGTCAGGTCGCCAAAGGCTACATCCAGGTCGTAGCTACCCGCAACCCGGCCCACCATGGGGTTGCCGTGGCTATTTTCCCCCAGATAGACCTTGGCCCCATCATCAATGGTCATGGCTTTGCCGACTCCGAGGGCGGCGGCCTGGTTGAAGGTGGCATCAATAATGTCGCCCTCAGCGTTACGGGTAATGTCAATCCGTTCCAGTACTTTGCCATTCAGGTTGGCCACCAGTAGGGCGCTGCCATCGCTGTTCCAAAACGACATGTGCACCGAGCGGCCTGCACTGGTGCCCGTCACCCGAAACAGCGCCACAGCCTCCTTCGTCTCGCCATCCATAATGCCGACATAGCCGCCCCCCGGCGAGAACAAATTGACGTTCATGTAGCGGTTTTGGGGATCGGGCAGCATGCCGTGGAGGCGACCCAAATCGGTGCCCAGTTGATTGCCAGTGGCCCCCTCGGCGTCGTGTTCTACGAGATCCGCCGGAAATACATCATAAATATTGCAAGGCCCGTCACCAGAACGGTTCTGGCCATCACAGCCCAGGGGTTCAGCGGCTTCGCCCGTCGCCAGCTGCTGCTCCATATCCTGACTATCCCAAACCCAAATCCAGCTCCCTTTGACCCCGCGGGATTCCACATCGGCGATGGAGTTAGACTGGTCGGAACCCCAGATTTCATAACCTTGGGGCTCAGCTGCCGTCATTTTGAGGGTGAAGGTGCCGGCCAGTAAAACCGAGGCCGCCAGAGAAGCTTTGATCATGAGGGGGAATTTTTGCATGGTCGAATCCTGTTCCAGAGTTTTAGATAGTACAGCAAGCTGCGTCAGCACTCTAGAAGCAGAAAACAGGAAAACCGCCGCAAAAGAAGCGATCGCACCACTTTTTTTTGAATTTGATTAAAAAAGCGTAATCAATCGCTAAACCTAAGCTGTTCATGAACCTTGAGCGATTTCATCCTGGTTTCACAATTCGCTGATAGCTTTGCGGAGTCAGTATCTTTCAGGACTATGCCCCCATGTCTCTGGAACCGCCCCCGTCCCAATCAAATATCGAAGATTCCAGCATCGACGCTTTAGAGTCCGCTTCTGAGGCGTTATCTTTTGGAGACTCATCATTGGAACCTGCGGCAGACCAACCTCCACAACCTGCCCATCGCCAGTATGGCCGTGCTTTGTTGGGACTGGGAGTATTTGCTGTTCTGAGCAGTGCCATCCTGTTGATTACCCAGCAGATCAAACCCGCTAACTCCATGGGAGGTCATGAGGGGCACGATATGTCGGGCATGTCCCACGACGAGATGATGCGGGTGGATGGGGCATTTAACGCAGTGCCGGTCACGGTGGAAGTGTTGCAGCCAGGCACTTTTGAAGCGGGAGTGTCCTACACCGGCTCGATCATGCCTTACCAGGAAGCGGTGGTGTATCCGCGAGTAGCGGGGCAGTTGACGAATTATTCCGTTTATCCAGGCGATCGCGTCGAAGCCGGACAAATCCTGGCGGAACTGATTGCCGATGAGCGCTCCTCGGAGTTGGCCGAAGCCAGGGCAGAAGCTGATGCAATGAACACCTCTCTGCAAGTCAGCCAGGTAGAAATTGACGAGCAGGTGCAGGAAATTGCTCGCCTCCAGGCAGAGCTGGATTACCTGAAGCTTCAGCAAGCACGCTTTGCCAAACTGACGGAAGCGGGAGCCACCTCCCAGAATGAATATGACGTGGTCGCGACGGAGATGGCCGCCAAGGAAGCGGCGATTCAGGGAGCCAAGGCCAAGCTGGCCCGATTGCAAACCCAGGTGACGCGAGAGCAGGCGCGGGTCAGCCAGGCCCAGGCCCAGGTCAACACCGCTGCGGTAATGCAGGGCTACACCACGCTTCAGGCTCCCATCAGCGGCATCGTTCAGAGCCGCATGGTGGATCCCGGCGTCGTCGTACAGCCGGGGATGGGGGTGCTAAAAATTGGCGACTACTCACGGGTGCGCCTCCAGGCCAACGTCGCCCAAAAGGATGCAGGCTACATCCGGGTAGGCACGCCCATTCGGGCCCAGGTACCGGGAGCCACAGACGAACCCCTGACGGGCAGTGTCACCAGCATCTTTCCCCAGACCAACAACGACACCCGCACGGTGGTGGTGGAAGCGCTGATCGACAATCCCCAGGGGCGGTTGCTGTCAGGCCAGTATTTGGAGATGACGCTGCTGACGAATAGCCGGAGCAATACCCTGTCGGTGCCGCAATCGGCGGTGGTGGAGTACAACGGTGAGCCGTCGGTCTGGGTGATGGTGGGCACGAGTGCCGAGCGGCGGACGGTGGAAACGGGGATGGTGAATGGAGACCGAATCGCCCTTACCAGTGGCCTGAATCCCGGCGACCAGGTGATCACCTCCGGCCACAGCCGTTTGGTGCCCGATGTGCAGGTGGCGGTGGTGGATGATGCCGGGGTTCCCGTCCCCATGCTGGGCGATGGCAGTCAGGGCAATGTGGAAGTAGCGATCGTCGAGCCGGATCCCACCAAAAGTTTTAAGTCGGGGGGTGCTGACCTGCTCCTAGAAATCCGCGACCCCGACACCCAGGAACCGTTGCCCGTTGAGGATGTGACCGTGGATGTCACCATGCCCATGCCCAACATGGCCCCGATGACCACCATGGTGCAGCTCGAACCTGCGGGTCAGCCGGGACGGTTCCAGATCAAGACTCACTTCGGCATGGTGGGGGAATGGCACATCAAGGTTGAGGTCAATGACCCTGACTATAAAGGCCAGTCTCTGATCACCGTGGCGGTGGAGTAGCGCTGTGGGAGCTGCGCCCTCATCCCCACCCCTTCTCCCCAGGGAGAAGGGAGCCAGATCTCCTGTCCCCTCTCCCCGTGGGAGAGGGCTAGGGTGAGGGCAAATCGTGGCAGGCTCTGTCCTACCGAAATGGTGAAGTGCTAATGCACTGAGTTCTCTGTTCTTGATTCTCTTAAATTCAGTGAGACTTCTATGAAAAAGCTTCTGTTTTTGTTGGTTACAGTCAGCTTGTTAACGGCGGCTTGCAGCGGCGGCAACCAGGCCGAGAGTGAGCCCGCAACGGATGCGGCGACAGCGCCCGCTACAGAAACGGCAGAATCCTCTGATGAAGGTGGGGTTGCCATTGCCCTCATTACTCCCGAAGACGCGACCGTTCCCATGGGCGATGCCGAGCTAGTTCTGCAAGTGGTTGACCCCGCCACCAACGAGCCTGTTGAGGTTGAAACCCTGGAAGTTGACCTCTCCATGCCCATGGACGACATGGACGATATGACGGCGATGGCCGTTGTCGAACCCGCTGAAGAACCCGGTCAGTACTTGGTTAAAACTAACCTGGGCATGGAGGGCCTGTGGATCATGGAAGTGAAATCTGCCGATGCCGCGATGCCTGGTGAGGCGACCTTCAACCTGGATGTGAAGTAGTCAAAATTCAAGCGCTAGGGGTGCATGAGTGCGCCCCTACTGACCCAATACCAATGAAACAATCACCGTCACAGTTGCCGCCGCAATCAGGCTAAAAGCTAGTTGCACAACCCATTGAGTGGACTTCTGGTAATTGTCGAACCTTTGGTTGAAAGCGTCGGTTTTCTGGTTTGACAGTTCTACTTCTTGCTTCAGCTCTCGAATTTGCTGAATAACTGGCCGAAGCTCCCTAAGCTCATCGAGGATTTGCTGTGATTGAGACAGATTGTTATCAAAATCATCAGTTGCTTGAGCCATCAATATGCCCCGAATGCGTATCTCAATATTACTGCTCCCAAGGATAAGTAAGTTTTGAGTTTTGAGTTCTTAGTTTTGAGTTCCTGATTCCTGCTAGTTATTCACTCAAAATTCAAAACTTAAAACTCGTGAATCCAGCTATCCCACCCCCCACCGCCATGAAAAGCTTCCTCACCCGCTGGTCCATCAAGCACCCGGTCATCGTCGCGGCCCTGTACATTGCCGTGCTGGTGTTGTCGGTGCTGACTCTGATTCTGCTGCCGGTGCGGATGATGCCCTACGTGGAAAGTCCGCTGGTGTCCATCGTCACCATGGCACCGGGCTCCTCGCCGACGGAGGTGGAAACCTACATCAGCAAGCCCATCGAGCAGCGGATGACGGTGCTGGACGGGGTGCGGTTCATTCGCTCCAGCTCCCAGCAGGACATGTCCCTGGTGACGATTCAGTTCGCCTGGGGGGACGACATCGGCAAGGCGGTGCAGTCGGTCCAGAGCCTGATGACGGCAGCGGAGGGGGATATTGAGTTGGATGGCTTCAACTCCCGCTCCTACTGGGTGCTGCCCATCGACCCCTTGAACCGTCCGGTGCTGACCCTGGCCCTGCGGGGGGAAGGCTGGGACCCGGTGCAGCTGCGGGAGTTTGCCGACAATACCCTGGTGGATCGCCTCACCCAGGTGCCCAATGTGCAGGCGGTGTCTATCTTTGGGGGCTATCGGCGACAGCTCCAGGTGGTGGTGGATCGGCAGCAGCTGGCGGCCTATGGCCTGTCGATTTTGCAGGTGCGGGATGCGATCGACGCCAACAACGTCAGCCAGGGCGCGGGGGTGCTGACCCAGGGGGATTCTGAAATCCTGGTGCGGGCGGATAAGCGGGCGCTGAGTGCGGCGGAGGTGATGGACTACCCCATCCTGGAGCAGGACGGGCAGGTGGTCTATGTCCGCGATGTGGCGACGGTGAAGGACACCTTTGAGGAACGGCGCAGCGGCTACCGCTACAACGGCGAGGCGGCCCTGGCGGTGAACGTGATTCAAAAGCCCGACTCCAGTTCCCCCAAGGTGATCAAGCAGGTGCGGGCGGACCTGGAGCGCATCCAGGCGGAATATCCGGGGCTGAGTTTCGCCGAAGCCTACGACAACTCCTACCTGGTCAATATCATCCTCGACAGCACCTTTCAGGAATTGCTGATCAGCGTGCTGCTGGCGGGTGTGGTGATTCTGATCTTTCTGGAAGACTTCCGGGCCACAGCGATCATTATGATCTCCATCCCCACCTCCCTGGCCCTCTCCACCCTGCCTTTCATCCCCATCGAGATGTCCCTCAACTCCTCCACGTTGATTGGCATGATGATGGCTATCGGCAAACTGGTGGATGACTCGATTATCGTCATCGACTCCATCGATCGCAAGCTGCGGGAGGGGTTGCGCCCCAGGCAGGCGGCCATCCACGGCACCGGGGAAGTGTTCCTGGCCAGCGCGGCGGCCAGCTGTGTGATGATTGCCGCCCTGCTGCCCACCATCCTGGCCGGAGGGCTGACGGGGCTGATGTTTGTCGGCATCGTCTGGCCCATGGTGTTTGCCTTCATCGCCTCCCTGATTGTGTCGATCACGCTGATTCCCCTGATTGC
>CAZPYG010000072.1:0-25434 GCA_964590465.1 uncultured bacterium
GCCATGAGTCCTCATGGCCGCATCACTCCCCTCATCCGCCTCCCTCTCCCTGCTACGATTAAACCTGTATCTAAGACTCCAGGCCTGCCATGCAAATTTATCTGGACTACAGCGCCACTACGCCTCCTCGTCCAGAGGTCGTTGAGACGGTGCAGGCGGTGATGACCGAGCAGTGGGGCAACCCCTCCAGCCTGCACCAGTGGGGAAACCGTGCCGCGACCCTGCTGGAACGGGCCCGGATGCAGGTGGCGGATTTGCTGAATGCGTCCATCGACTCGGTCGTATTTACCGCCGGGGGAACAGAAGCAGACAATTTGGCCATTCTGGGAGTCGCTCGCCGCTACAGCACTCCCCAGCACATGATTATTTCTTCGGTGGAGCATTCAGCCATTGAGCAACCGGCCCGACAGCTTGAGATGGCTGGCTGGCTGGTGACCCGGCTGCCGGTGGATGAGCTGGGACGGGTGAATCCGGCGGACTTACGCGCAGCACTCCAGGACAATACGGTTCTGGTGTCGATCATTTACGGCCAGAGTGAGGTGGGAACGCTACAGCCCATCGAAGCTCTGGGGCAAATTACCCAGGACCACGGTGCCCTGTTCCACACGGACGCGGTGCAGGTGGCGGGACGTTTGCCCATCGATGTCCAGACCCTGCCGGTGGATCTGCTTTCCCTATCCAGCCATAAAATCTACGGTCCCCAAGGGGCCGGGGCGCTGTATGTCCGTCCGGGGGTAGATTTGCTGCCCCTGGTATCTGGTGGTGGGCAGGAATTTAGCCTGCGCTCTGGAACTCAGGCAATTCCTAATATTGCCGGATTCGGCGTGGCGGCGGAACTGGCGGCCCAGGAGATGGCCGGGGAAACCCTGCGGCTGATTGGCCTGCGCGATCGCATCTTCCATCACCTCTCTGCCTTCCCCCATCTGGCTCCCACGGGGGATCGGCGCAACCGCCTGCCCCACCACGCCAGCTTTTACCTGCCCACCGCCGATGGTGAGCAGGTCAGCGGCAAAACCCTGGTGCGGCAGATGAACCTGGCCGGAATCGGCATCAGTGCCGGATCCGCCTGCCACAGCGGTAAGCTCACCCCCAGCCCGATTTTGAAGGCCATGGGGTACTGCGATCGCGCTGCCAAATGCGGTATTCGACTTACCCTGGGTCGCCACACCACTGTCGAGGATGTGGACTGGACCGCCACCGTTCTGCAGCAGATCGTCACCCGCTGTCTGGATACCCTGGCCGTTTCCCCTGTATGAGTCTCTATATTTATTAGAGAAATATTTATTAGAGAAAATTCAGTGTCGAGAGTAGAACTTAGCCACTATGACCGCGATTCCCACCAGCCTGGAAGAAGCCATTGCCCAGTCCCGAGAAGCCGCCCGAGCCGCTATCCAGAACGGCGTTCCCCGCATGATTGTGGAGTTTGCCTACCCCGAACTCAAGGGTCAGCCGGTGGTCGAGCAGTTTTATCCAGTCCTGCAGGAGATGGGCCTGGTCTTTAAGATGTACTTCCCGGATGCCGGAGCTGCTGCCCTGGCCCGACGGGACTGGAACAATCCCGAATTCGTGGTGCGGGGCATCGGCGAACTCCAGGGCCAGATGGAACCCGACGACAACGCCTACATCTTCGTGGAGCCTTCTTCCGTCGAAGTGTCCCAGGTGGAAGAAATGTGCAACGAGGCTGGGGACAAATTCATCCTCATGCTCAACCCCAAGCTGGAGGATGTGGCCACCATTGGCATCGGCTACGCGGGGCGACAATTGCGGGAACGGTTCCTCAGCACTCTGGAGACTGTCTACTACCTGCGTCCCATGGAAGGGGCGCTTTTGTTCCGCTGCTACCCCGCCCCCTGGCAGGTGTGGCAGGAAACTGCAGAGGCAGGCTACACCCTGCTGGCCGAATTGCCCCAGCGACCCTCCGGCGAAGCCCTTGATCGCATTTTGATGGGTGAGCAGTCCACCGACAGCAGCGCCCAGGGAGCAGGGCAACCTTCCCCCGGCAAACAGAAAAGAGGCAGCTTCTTATCAGAGTTGCAGAGCTTTATCAGAGCCCTTTCCCAGTAGATTTCCTGGTCCATACCAAGACAAGTAAGTTCGGGAGAATGCTCTAAGCAAAAACCGAAGCACCCATCCCCTCCTGGGAGGGGATGGGTGCAGTGACATCTGAGCGGTTTCACCTTATCCCAAACTTGGATTAGATATATCTAAACCTTGTCCAAGTCCAGAAGTGGAGTTTTGCCTTAGAGAAAACTACAGATCTCGAGCTGGACTTGGTATAGCTCAATGAGAGGCATTAATTCGCCTCCTTATTCTGTGGCACTTCGAGAATGGCTCTATTTACTCATTTATAGAATCATGAGCACCCAAATTTGCATGATCGGATTTGGGGGATCAACCTGCGAATGTCAGAGAAAGATCGGATAATAGACAGGGTTCTACTGCAACCGCAGATGGCTCGATTTTTCGTTAACTTGATTATCTCTAACCAGAAACATTCCATCCTACGAAGTTTGCCAGGTCAGCAGGGTCAGGCAAATTAGGAAGAAAATCAAAATATCTAGATCTCATAACATATGGTGTTCTGCCGTTTAAAACGATAGATTTTCCCCCATAAACTGTTCTTACTCAAGCTCTAGCAGCCTGTCTCAGGCAACCTATAAAAGACTTAAATCTACTACCCCATCTGTTCCACGACTGGCGAGTGACAACAACCTATGCGCATCTTGAAGACCCAGACCTTACGGGGACCCAACTACTGGAGTATCCGTCATCCCAACTTAGTCCTGATTCGATTAGATCTGGAAGACCTCGAAGATCGCCCTTCAGACCAAATCCCTGGGTTTTACGAAGCACTGGCCGACACTCTGCCCAGTTTGATTGAGCACTTCTGCTCCCCTGGGCATCGCGGCGGCTTCCTCAGCCGGGTGCGCCAGGGAACTTACATGGGCCACATTGTGGAGCACGTTGCCCTGGAACTGCAGACCATTGCGGGTATGCCCGTAGGCTTTGGCCGCACCCGCAGTACCTCCGACCATGGCGTCTATCAGGTGGTGTTTGAGTACGTCAGTGAACAGGCTGGACGCTACGCTGCCCGGGCCGCCGTCCGCCTGTGCAACAGCCTGGTAGATACGGGGCACTACCCCCAAGAAGAACTCGAAAAAGACCTGGCTGACCTGGCTGAGTTCCGTCTAGAGTCGTCCCTTGGCCCCAGCACCGAAGCCATCGTCAAGGAAGCGGAAGCCAAAAACATTCCCTGGCTGCAGTTGCCCACCCGAGCAATGATTCAGCTCGGTTACGGGCGCTACCAGCAGCGGGTGCAGGCTACCCTCAGCAGCCGCACCGGCATCCTCGGGGTTGAGCTCGCCTGCGATAAAGAAGGAACCAAGCAAATTTTACGGGATGCGGGTGTTCCCGTCCCCCGGGGCACCGTCATCTCCTTTCTGGATGGGCTGGAGGAAGCCATTGAGTATGTCGGCGGCTACCCCATCGTCGTCAAGCCCCTGGACGGCAACCACGGACGGGGCATTACCATCGACATCGACAACTGGAAAGATGCCGAGGAAGCCTACGACGCCGCCCGGGAAGTGTCCCGCGATGTGATTATCGAGCGCTACTACCGGGGACGGGATCACCGAGTCCTCGTCATCAATGGCCGAGTGATTGCCGTGGCCGAACGGGTTCCCGCCCATGTGGTCGGCGATGGCAAATCCACCATTGAAGAACTCATCGAAATCACCAACCAGGACCCACGCCGGGGCGAAGGTCACGACAACTTGCTCACCCGCATTGAGGTAGACCGCACCACCTGGCAACTGCTCGACCGCAAGGGCTACACCCTGGAGACCGTCCTGCCTGAAGGTGAAATGTGCTACCTGCGGGCTACCGCCAACCTCAGCACCGGCGGCATCGCCATCGACCGTACTGACGATATCCACCCCACCAACCTGTGGATTGCCGAACGCATCGCCAAAATCATTGGCCTTGACATTGCCGGTATCGATATTGTCACCACCGACATCTCTAAACCCCTGCGAGAAACCGACAGCGTCGTGGTAGAAGTCAATGCTGCCCCCGGCTTGCGGATGCACGTTTGCCCCAGCGAAGGCATCGCCCGTAATGTGGCTGAACCCATTCTCCATATGCTGTTCCCGCCGGGGCAGCCGAATCGTGTGCCTGTGGTTGCGCTGACGGGCACCAACGGTAAAACCACCACTACCCGTCTGACGGCCCACATCTTCAAGCAGACCGGGCAAATCGTCGGCTACACCACTACCGATGGCATTTACATCGGCGAAAATCTGGTGGAACCCGGCGACACCACTGGCCCCCAGAGTGCCCAGCTAATTCTGCAGGATCCTACCGTTGAAGTAGCGGTACTGGAAACCGCCCGAGGGGGCATCCTGCGCTCTGGCCTGGCGTTTCAGAAGTGCGATGTCGGGGTCATCCTTAACGTCGCTGCCGATCACCTCGGTCTGGGAGACATCAACACCATCGAAGATATGGCTCACCTTAAGAGCGTGGTGGTCGAAACGGCTCGCCCCAGCGGCTATGCCGTCCTCAATGCGGATGATCCCCTGGTGGCGGCCATGGCCCAGCGGGTCCAAGCCCAGATTGCCTACTTTTCGATGGATCCCCACAATGACCTGGTGCGCAACCACACCCAGCAGGGGGGATTAGCCGCCATTTACGAAAACGGCTACCTCTCTATCCTCAAAGGGGACTGGCTGCTGCGCATTGAGCAGGCCGAGAAAGTGCCCCTGACCATGGGTGGGCTGGCTCCCTTCCAAATTGCCAATGCCCTGGCGGCCAGCCTTGCCGCCTTTGCCCAGGGGATCAGCATTGAGCATATTCGGCAGGCACTGCTTACCTTCCAGGCCTCTACAAACCAGACTCCAGGGCGGATGAACCTGTTTAACCTGGGCAAGTACCATGCCCTGGTTGACTACGCCCACAACGCCGCCAGTTACGAAGCCCTGGGCGGCTTTGTGAAAAACTGGCCCGGTCGCCGCATCGGTGTGGTCGGTGGCCCCGGAGACCGGCGGGATGACGACTTCCTTACCCTGGGTAAGTTGGCCGCCCAGATGTTCGATGAGCTGGTCATCAAAGAAGACGATGACACCCGGGGTCGCCCCCGGGGCGATGCCGCCAAGTGGATTACCCGCGGCGTCGAAGAAGTCGCCAATCAGGTCAGCTACCGCACCATTCTGGACGAAACCGAAGCCATCGAAACTGCTCTGGATGAGGCCCCGGAAGGCAGTCTGGTGGTAATTCTGCCGGAAAGCGTGACCCGCTCCATCGACCTGATCAAAGCCCGCAATCCTCTCCCGGATCCGCAGATTACTGAGACCGTTCATGCAGCGGCAGAAAAGGCCGAAGCCGAGGCTGGTGAGGAGGCAAGGAATTCTGCCTCAGATCAATACGCTGAAGCTCATCTTTAAGGATCCTCGGTCAGGGCGAACGGTGTTCACCCCTGACCAATTTGATAGCGACAGCCAAGTTGGTTTAGAACTACTGCTTCTGAAGTCCCAACTGACGTACCGGATGCTTCTCGTAGCGATATGTCCTGATCCTACCGCATCCGTTTTTAGAACCCCCGATTCCCCAACAGGCTAACTACCCGCTTGCCCTGAGCCTGTCGAAGCCCTTCGACAGGCTCAGCCCGTACAGAGTGCATTGCTGAAAGCGGGGGTAAGCCAATCGGACTTAGGATCAGACTACAGTTGTGCATCTAAAAAGAGATAAAAAAGTGAAAGGCTCTCCTAGTGGAGAGCCTTTCACTTTTTCTTTTTGGTGGCGGGGCATGGATTTGAACCATGGACCTTCGGGTTATGAGCCCGACGAGCTACCAGACTGCTCTACCCCGCGTCGCTTGTTTACTCAGTATAGCGAAAAATGTTCAACATCAACAATTTCTGGGAGTTTTTTTTGAGGAAAGTTTTAGGGCAAAAACCGCCCCCTGGTATTAGTACATCAACGGCAGTTCGCCCACCACATCCAGGCGCTTGAAGCGCCCCAGCTCCATATAGGTTTCCGCCAGGACGTCGGCTACGGAGGGCAGAATCCAGCCCATCTGCCGCAGGGTGAAAATGGCGGTGGCATACTTTGCCCGTTTGGACCCATCCACTACTTTGATGGCAATGCCCAGCCCTTCGCCCACTCTCCCAATACACTGAATACCTTCCGCACCGGATTTGCTGACCAGTTCTCCATCGGTCAGCTCCATCAGGCGAGTGTCAAAGGCATCGGGACCGCCCACCATTTCAGGGTGACTGGTCATGGCTCGGATGATGCGCTCCATATCCAGACTGTCACCAGAGGAGAGCATGGCATACAGTGTAGCCATCTGCCGCAGCTGCATGAAGTAGGTAGGAGCACCACAGTCATCGTGGGCGCAGATGAACTCATCGGAAGGCATCCCCAACAGTTCAGAAACCCGGGACACAATCAGCTTTTGGATCGGGTGGTTCCGGTCCAGGTAGCTTTCCAGGGGCCAGTTGCACTGCTGACATACCGCCAGCATCCCCGCATGTTTGCCGGAACAGTTATGCTCCAGGGGGCTTTTTTTGCCCTCGGGGATCGGGCATTTGAGGGCAATGGGGTCGATGTCAGCCTTCCAGAGAATATGGAACGCCTGGCGCACCTGCTCAATTCGCCCCTGGTGGGACCCGCACATGATGGCCAGATCTTTGTCGTCCAGTTCAAAACGTTCAAGTACCCCGGCGGAGGTTACGGCCAGGGCCTGAAAGGGTTTGAGGGCCGACCGAATGAACGTTCCCAATTCGGGGTTGCCCGCCACTGAGAGGTTGCGGCCCCGATTGTCGCAGACCACCACGTGGGCCACATGGGTTGATTCGACAATTCCTTCCCGCAGGAGTTGTACGTCTAGTTCTTTAGTTTGGTGGCGGTTTACCCTACTACTGGTCATGGCAAAGACTCTGACACGATAATTCTGGCTGAGGAAGAGGGGCAAGCTGAAACATTTTTATTGATGAACTCCCCTAAAGGAGCTGCCAGGACATTAAGCCTAAGCCCAAAAGGCCCGCCATCACGCCGATAGTGCGGCGAATGCGGCGCACTATCGGCTGCACCTGATAGTCCACGATCAGCCGATCTCGGTTAGAAACCTCTTCGGGCTTGACCCATAGCTGACCATCGTACCAGCCAGACTCTTCGTAGGGTACGGTGGTTTGCCGTAGTCGCCCCCCCACATGGGACCAGCCGACATACAGCTGCAGTAGTGCCAGGAGAGGCAACAACAGCGCGCCCATGGCGGCACTGAGGGCGAAGGGGGCGGGATATTTGGCGGGGGCAAAGCTGGCGGCAGCCATGGGCCCGGAAATTCCCCATCCCACCAGCCAAAGCACGATTACGGGCTTAAGATAGCCCCCCAGGCTGCGGCTGCCCCAACCGTAAAACCAGGACCCGCTGACGTCTTGATACTCGTTGATGGGCTGCTGCTCAGCCGGAACCGGACATCGTTGAGGCATTTCCACCGACATAAGACAAACCTAGCTATAGCCTAAACGAATTACCCAAAATTAGGAATCCTGGGCAGACTGTGGTTCGTAGGGCAGCCGATTAGCATGGCCCCAAAAGGCTTCCAGGTTGTAGTACTCTCGCGCTTCGGGCATGAAGACGTGGACAATGACTTCCCCATAGTCGAGCAGGATCCAGGTGCCTTCGGTCTGGCCTTCTACCCTCAGGGGTTGGCGGTTGTAGTCGTCTTCCAAAGCGCTTTGAATCGAGCGGATAATGGCTCGGACCTGGGCTGAAGAAAAGCCGGTAGCCAGTACAAAGTAGTCGGCCAGGTAAGAGACATCTCCCACTTCGAGGATGGTGATGTCGACGGCTTTGCGGTCTTCGGCGGCGGCGGCGATCGCATAGGCCAACTGTTTCGCGGCATCATCCTTGACATTGGGAAACTCCACCACGGTAGAGCTTGACGCGCCAGTATTGGCCTTGGGGTTGGGGTTCTGGGAATTAGTCATAGGCAAAGTCAAAAAAACGATTTAGGGGTAAATGAATAAACAAAAGATGCCAGTTTCTGGCTGCGACCTCGACAGATGATTATTTCTATCTTCCGACTCAACGAAAACTTAAACCGGCTGGGTCTATCCACCCGCTGGCGACTGGCGGTGAGAAACCAGTTGCGGGTCAACACCGCCCTGGGATGAATTGGCCTACCCCGCTCCATCAGGTAAGCCAGGGTAGCATCGCAGGTTTGATGGACCGCAGTGGATAAATCCTGATAACAGAAGGTTCGCAGGCGGTTCAGGTGCTCGGCCTGGCCCCGTCCCGGCTCCAGGGAATCCGCCAGGAAAATAATGCAACTCAAAGGGCTCATGGCGGGATGTCCAAGGGTGTGGTTGGCAATGGCATCCAGCACTTCCCGGTTCTCTACCCCAAACTCCTGCTGAGCCACCAGGGCACTCACATCAGCATGGAGCAAATGGGGATTAGCTTCATCCACTGGGTCGATGGGCAACCCCGCTTCACTGGCCAGGGACAGTAACTTATCCGGCTTGAAAAACTTGGCCAGGTCATGCATCAGACCCGCCTGGGCCGCATCACCAGGGTCTTCCCCATGGTGGTTAGCCAGCTCTACCGCCAGAGCCTCTACTCGCAGGCAGTGGGCTAACCGGGGGGCCGGGACCTGGGCCTCTAGCCAGGCCAACACCTGGTCACGTAATGCGCTTTCAGAAAATGTCATGCAGCCAAACGAATCCGCGATGCCCTCATTTATCTGCGATGCCCTCATTTCGTTGAATTTAATCCATGGCCCTATTGTAGAGGATGACTTCTATGACCCGCAGAACTCAATGATCCCGTAAAGTTTGAGTTCCTAAACTGGTCACAGCGTATATCATGTTCGACAGCTTTAGGGCTCGGATGGGCATACTACCCTACCGAGGCACCGCATCGAGGCTCAGTTCAGCCCTGGTTTCGTCTTAAAGGAAACTTTAGATTTGGAGCTGGACCCCGATGTTTGTCGGCCACCGTCGCACCATTGGTTGAGTTTGGGAGTCAGGCCATGCCCCCGTTTACACAAGGCATTATTATTGCGCTGTTAATTAGCTTATTAATTGGCGTCATCATCGGGTTTTACCTGCGCCAGGGCCGGATTAATGACCTTTCCAACGCCCTTAAGCAGCAGAAAAAACGCATTGAAGAGATCGAGCAGGAGCACGAAAGGCGCCTGCAGGAAGCTACTCTACGACTTCAGAAAGACTATGAGCATCAACTGGCCGAGAAAATTGAGCTGTATCAAACCCAGTATGACGACCAGGTGAGCCAACTGGAATCCGAATATGACGCCCGCCTCAGCATGATGGGCCCAGCCCTGGCCGGGGCTAGTCCTGAGGCATTGGGGGCCGCAGTGATGGGACTGGGGGCTTCGGCAGATGCTGTCGCCATTGAGCAACGCATTCGCAAGCAGTATGAAACCCGCTTGAAGGAAGCGGCCCAAAAAATTCAGCAGGCTTACGAACAGCATCTCAAGCTTAAGCTCAACGAATCTCGCGAAGCGTTGCAAATAGATTACGAACGGCGTCTTGCTGAGAAAATTGCGCATTACCAGGACCAATTTGATAGTCAACTGGCTCAGGTAGGGACGCTCCAATCCATGGCTATGGGAACTACTTCCCCCTATGCGGGTCTCGAACCGATGCCCGCTGGGGCCGTCACTCCCACGACAAGTTCTGGGATTTCATCGGCAGGTTTGGAGGAACTGCGCCAGGAATACGAACTCAAGCTGGCGGAAAAGATCGAGCACTACCAGGATGACATGGCGAAGCGCCTGGAAGATCTGGAGCAAGAATACGAGGCTCGCCTTCGAATGGTACAGTCTGCTATCCCTGAAACTGCTGTTGAGGCAGCTCCTCCCGATGCTCAGATTGCAGAATTGGAAAATCGACTCCGATGGCAGCTGGAGGAACGCTTCCAAACTGAATATGACCAGCGCCTGGCTGATGCCATTGAGCGTTATCAGGATGAGATGGTGCAGCGGACCCAGGAACTTGAGCAAGAGTATGAAGCCAGACTGCAGTTGGTGCAGCAACAGATGACGGTCAACTCGCTGCCCGCAGAGCCCTCATCTGGAGATCCAATGAACGATAGTGGCCTCAGTTCACCAGCGCCCTTTGCTGCTGAACCAGGTTGGGCCTTAGAGCCCTCAAGTCCGACCGATGAAGGCGGTAATTTCCCAGGGGATGAACCTGCGGCTTTATCTCAGGAAGAGATGGGCTGGTCGGCAGAGGATTTTGGCGAGACCTCCCAGGTGGAAGAGGCTCTTTTCGAGGAGAGTGTATTCGGTGATGATATTGCCCCAGGCTTCGAGCGGTCAGACCCCGTCTCCCCTGAAATGACTGAGGAAATACCCACTGGCTTCGACCAGGGAGAACCGTCCCCGTTGCCAACCCCCGAACCATCCCAGGACGATTCCCTGGACCTGGATGACCTGCTGACGCTGGAAAATGGGGAAAATATAGTAGTTGACCAGCCCCCTCTGGATGACGGTGGCTTCGACCTGGATAATCTGGAGGACCTGCTTAAGGAACAGGATACCGAAGAAGAATCAGACAATTTGTTCGACAATCTGGATGATCTCAGTAACCTGAGTTGAGTCCTGTAGACAGTCGGCATTCCCAGGGGATAAAAACCGAGCCAAACCTATCTCGAACCCGCCCTATTCATCTATTCAGATCACAGTTCAGGGGGCGAACGGTCCTGTCCTGACCACCCAGCGATACTTCCCGAGAGAGTCTCTGAACGAACGGGACTTTTTATGCCAGCCTGAGTGATTGCTCCAGGCTGGCCCCGGGGATGATTCAGGACGGTGTTCCTTCAATTCTGTCTGTCCTACCCATGGCTTAGGGGCGCGAGGTTTGTGCTAAGAAACCACTGCCATCCCCGCCAGTTGAGTCTCTTTTTCGACCACCGAATTCAACTGCTTGGTCAGATCATCTTCACTGCGGTGGGCTTCCCAGTTGCCGCTGTCAAAGAGCCCAATGCGCCACTGACCGCTCATGTAGTTGGCGTCTTCGGAAACGGTGCCGGTATATTCAATAGCCGATTGGGACGAGGCCAGATACTGTTTCACAAACGTGATACTCCGACCGGCGATGCTGCCGCTGAGGTTGGCTTCCCCAAGGGGGCTATCATCCATGGCGCGGCCACTGATGGAATTGCCCCCCTGCACAAAGGTGACCTCAAATCGGGTGGGATTGCCACGCTGCCAGTAGGTGCCTAGCCACATACCGCTGATATCTGCTGCCATAGCCGCTGGTTTGGTTATCGTCTTGGATGTTCAAAGGCCCGCTCTGCTGATATTTTGGTCTTCTTTGTAAGCGGGTTTGTGTGCATGATAAACGCTACAGTAGGCTTACTCACCAGGTTGTAGGTGGCCATCTACAATTTATTTAACCCCCCATTTAGGAGAATCGTTATTTACACCCGTCCCCTTGCCCGTTTAATCGAAGAATTTCAGCGATTACCTGGCGTGGGGCCTAAGTCGGCCCAGCGCTTGGCTTTACATATCCTCAAGCGGCCCCAGTCTGAAGTGCAGGCCCTGGCTCAGGCGTTGATGGATGCCAAAGCCCAGGTGGGACAGTGCTCCATATGTTTTCACCTCTCGGCAGACCCAGTTTGCGATATCTGCCGCTCTACCACCCGCGACAATCAAACCATTTGTGTGGTGGCCGACTCTCGAGATGTCATTGCCCTCGAAAAAACCCGGGAGTATAAGGGCAAGTACCACGTCCTGGGAGGCTTGATTTCCCCCATGGATGGCATTGGGCCGGAACAGCTCAATATTGGTCCTCTGGTACATCGGGTAAATAAGGAAGAAATTAAAGAAGTAATTATGGCCATTAGCCCCAGCATTGAGGGGGACACCACTACCCTCTACATTGGCCAACTGCTCAAGCCCTTTACCCGAGTTACCCGTATCGCCTTTGGTTTACCCATGGGGGGAGACCTGGAGTACGCCGACGAAATCACCCTGGCCCGTGCCCTAGAAGGTCGGCGCGATTTAGACTAGGGCTCTGTCACCATTAATCTGTCACCATTCAAAAATTGGGTATGCCGGTTCACAATGGTCCTGAACCAGACAACCTACTCCCGTGACCTAACTTAATAGTGACTACCCGACTTACGATGCTGCACGGCGGTGACGCCATCCTCGGCCAGCAGCTGGCCCGAATCCACCCTGGCGTAAATAAGCTGATGGTCTCCAGCCGGCATGTGGTTCTGGACGGTACATTCCAGATAGGCCAGGGCTTCGGTCAGAACAGGGCTGCCATTGTCGGCCAGCCGAGCCTCTACATGGGCAAAGGCCCCAGGGGATGACTGGCGACTGGAAAAATGTCGACGCACTGAGCGCCCTTCTTTAAGAATGTTCAACACGAATGGGGTGCCGCTGGGTAAGTCCGTGAAGGCAGGATCACCCGCCGGCAGAGACAGCATAATCCCTGGGGGATTGAACGCGGCCTGGGTGACCCAGGTGGTGAGCATGCCGGTGCAGCGATTTTCGCGACAAATGGTGGCTACACAGAAGGAACCAATTACCCGACCTACCGCCTGGGCGGTTCGGTCTGCCTGGGCATCGGTCACAGCCTGGCGCGGTACCTGTTGTTTGGATTGACGGCGAATTTGCTGGGCGAATTCTCTGCCGCTAGCTTCACAGGCCAGGAGGGTGGCCCGGTCGGGGCTAAACTTTACCCGAATGGGGTCAAAGCCAAACCGATAGCCCGCATCCCGCAGCTTTTGCTCAAGCAGGTCAATGGCTTCACCGCTCCAGCCGTAGGAGCCAAAGACGCCGGATAACTTAGTTTTGGGGACATTGGCCAGAATTGTGCCCAGGGCGGTTTGAATCTGAACTGGGGCATGGCCTCCCAGGGTGGGAGACCCAAGGATGAAACCGTCGCAGGTGGCGACCATGTCGGCGATGGTCTCGGCAGGGGTTTGTTCGCAGTTGATGGCTTCTACGGTGACATTGGCAGTCATCAGGCCCTTGGCAATGGCATCTGCCAGCTTAGCCGTGTTGCCATAGGCGGACGTGTACAGCAGCGCTACCCGTAGACTGCGCTGGGTCTGCTGCTGGCACCAGTGGCGATAGTCCTGCCGGAAGCGGCTGAGGCTGTACTTCACCAGGGGGCCATGACCGGGCGCCAGGCATTTGAGGGTCAGCGGCTCAAACTGGTCCAGGGCCGACTCCACCTGCTTGGCCTGGGGAGCCTGCAGGCAGTCGAAGTAGTAGCGGCGATCTGCCGTCAGCTGCCGCCAGTTTTCGTCCCACAGGGTATCACCGCAGATGTGGGCACTAAACAGCTTGTCGCTGAACAAAATCTGCGTGGCCGGGTCGTAGGTACATAACCCATCGGGCCAGCGCGGGGTGGGTACTCGGCTAAACTCCAGTCGGTGGCCCTGCCCTAAATCCAGAAAATCGCCCGAGCGCACCAGATAGAGGATGTCTTCCCAGGCCAGCAAGGCCTGTTTCAAGGCATTAGCGGCAGGGCGCGAACAGACGATAATTGCCTGGGGTGCCAGTTCCCGCAGTTGCTCAAGGGTAGCCATGCGGTTCGAGTTGACGTGGTTGATGATGATGTAGTGGATATCCCGGAAGTTGACATGGTGGGCCAACTCACCCAGATAAATGGAGGTGAAAGATTCACCGGGCGGGTCAATAACCCCATTCCTGTCGGCCTGGATCAGGTAAGAGTTGGCGGTGGTACCCCGACGCAGACCATATTCAACCTCGAACTTGAGTCGGTCCCAGGTGCGCAATCGCAACACCTTTGTATTTGGTCCAATATCAGCGACCTGTACATCCCTTGGCCGGGGCGCAGTTGAGACTGCCATGGTGGTGTCAGGAGTTTTAGATTGTGTCATAACGCAAAAGGGGGTAGCGACTTAACGAGCACAGGTTTAGGAGTCAATATTGGTAGAAAGGCGTTCTTTGCTGTTCGCCTCCATTAATTCATTCATGAACCGCAGGCGGTGGCGGCGGGACACCTGCTGTTCGGGGTCAATGCCGTCGAAGGTAGGCGGAATCCATACCCGAATCACCAGCAAGGCTCCCAGCACCACTAGGAAGGCACAGGTAGCCAGCACCTGAATCCAGGGGGTTTCCAACACCCCACGCACAATGATTTCCCGCAGCACCGACACGATGGACACCTCCACGGCTACCCCAATGGAAACCCGGTGCTCCTGCAGATAAATAATCAGCAGCCGAAACAGTTCCACCAGAATCAGCAGAAAGAGAATATCTGCCGTTACCTGGGGGTAATCCAGCGGCGGCAGCAGCGAGAGAAACATTTCCCGGAGCTGCATCACCATAAAGCTGAACAGCCCAATGCAGAGAGAAATCACGATCAAGTCCTGCACCAGTTCCAGCACAGACACGACGTGACTGCCCTTGAGGGACTTGAACCAGCGAGGAGCGTTGGAAGGGGAGGAGAAGGATGCCATGGAAGTTACCGAATAAGGACTTGGGCAGGGGGTGAGGTAGGTGGGGTGGGTGAAGACTACCGGCAAAACTTTTGCGGTAACGGCAACCGCCGCTAATAATGACTGCCCGCCTTGCGGTGGTGCACTGCGGTTAGCCCATCGGTGTGACTCACCCGTCCGGTTTCTGCGGTGCAGTACACCACCCAGTGATCGCCGGTTTCCATCCGGTGGGTGACGGTGCATTCCACATAGGCCAGCGCCTCGGCCAGGATGGGTGATCCATTCCCGGCCTTGTAGGTGGCGATGCCAGCGAAGCGGTCGGCCCCCGGAGGAAATCGCTTCAGGAAGTGCTTCATCAGTCGGTGGTAGTTGCCCTCCTGCAGGACGTTCAGCACCAGGGTGTGATCCACCTGCAACAGGGATTCAATGGCCCGGTCCTTGGCAATGGCGATGGCCACTCCCAGGGGCTGAAAACTGGCCTGAATCACCCAGGAAGCCAGCATGGCGCTGGTCACTTCCCCTTTGCGGGCGGTCAAGAGATAAAGTCCACTGCTGAGGCGTCCCAGAGCTTTGTCCAGGTCAGCGTCCAAAGCGCAAACCTGCTTTTCAGTTCGGTCCCGGCTGAGCCACTGGCCCAGGTCGGTGCCTGCCTCTTCGCAGAGCTTGTCTGTAGCTTCGGAGGGAATGTCCTTAATCACAATCGGCGGGAAGGCTTCCGTCAATCCCAGTTCTTGAAACCGATTGCGGAGGGGATAAATCGGCTCATCCTGACCGCTGCCGGTTTCAAATAGACCCATACACTGCTTCCCATGGGCTGCCGCCAGAATCGTACTGAGGGTGGAATGGAGACGGGGGCTTTCCCCCTGGGGTGGCATGCCGATCACCAGGCCGGCAGCGTCATGGGCAATTTCTCGCACTTCGTGGGAGTCCACCTCGGCCATGTTGACCCGTTCCACCTTGGTGCCGGTCTTGGCGATGCCCCGGGCCACGGATTGGGAGATGCGATCGCTGTAGCCGTAATCCTCCATAAAAAAGACCGCCACAAAGGGTTCCGCTTTGGATTGGGCCTCGCTCCAGGTGCGGTAGCGGTCGAGCCAGTCCTGCTTGTGGTGCCACAGCAGAGGACCGTGGCCGGTGGCAATTAGCTCCACTGCAAAGGGAGCCATCCGCTTCAGCGCCCCCAACACCGAGCGGGCGTTTGGCCCCATCAGGCAGTCGTAGTAGTACCGAAAGTCGGCCTCCAACATAGGAGGGGCTTCATCGTACAGGGCATCGTCACAGTAGTGCATGCCAAACACATCGCAGGTGTAAAGTACGCCGGTACCGCTGTCGTAGGTGAGGATGGTGTCGGGCCAGTGCAGATTCGGGGCCGAGATAAACTCCAGGCGATGGCCCTGGCCTAAGTCCAAACTGTCGCCGCTTTTTACAATCTGGCTCTGAAATGGGAAATGGACCTGATTCTGCAAAAACTGAATCGCCACCTTTGACCCCACCACGGTGATCTGGGGAGCTAACTGCAGCAGGTCTGCAAACAACCCGCTGTGGTCAGGCTCCGTATGATTGACGATGAGGTAGTTAATCTGAGCCGGATCTACCAGATCCCGGAGACAGTCGAAGTATATAGACTCGAATTTGCGGTGAGAGGTATCGATCAGGGCGATCTTGTCAGCCCGAAGAAGGAATGAGTTATAGGTGGTGCCGTTTTGCAGCTCGAATTCAATATCAAACCGATCACGATCCCAATCGAGGCAGCGAATGGCGGTGGAATTGCGGGCAATTTCCGCCGTCTGCATGGTTAACCGGTAGGCCGGGTGAGATGTAAGGAGCGAATCTGTCAGTGCAACCATAGGAGCTTTCTATCCTCTGCGAGTGATTGATAAGCTTAGGTCTATGATTACTCCCATGCATGGAATTGTAAAATGTCAATTTCAAAAGACATTCATAAGTTTTATGTATGAATTTCTTTTAATTCGATTTGCTCAACAAATATCATTGGCAGGTCTCTAGGTTGACCCACTGCCCATAGCGGTAGCCTTGATCAGGCTCAACGTCAGAACATCACGACGACATCCTACCGCCGGGGTTCAAAAGCCTGGCATCCCTGGCAGGGGCCGCCGGGGTTCACAGCGCAGCGCATAATTTCGGAATGGGCATTGTAGGCGCAATGGGCATTGCCGATGATGATGCGATCTCCCAGAACACTCACCTCATCCGGTAGGGGGATGTGTTTTACATAAAGGGCAATTTTATGCAGGATGTAGCGGTTGGCCTTCAGGTGGTAGCGATGCCTGCGTTCCAGTACGGTGTAGGTCTTTCCTTCAAAGTCCACATGGGTACCCGGTTGTGGCTTCCAGTCAAGCACCACATTGCCGAGGGTTTGTCTCGGCTCATTCAAAATTAGCTCCGTAGGGAGAGACTCCGGCTCCATACTGGTCATAAATTAAGCTTGCATGGGTTACTAGATCAGTTTATAGATAAGTGTCTAAAGCGACTGATTTTCAACTGCAGGTTACCTTCCCCTTGCCATAGCTCATATCACTTCCCTGCACCTGTGAATCCTGGCTGCCTGGGTTACCCTCTGTTCTCCTGCCCCTTTGCTCCTCTGCCCCAATGAAGTGGGATAGGGAATGCGGCTCCTCACCACAGAGCCCAGGCTAAATTCATCCTAAATTCAACATAATGCGGGGAATGCTTATCCTCCGGGCATAATGAAAGCACCGGCTGTACCTTCCTGATGAGTAATGGCGATTAAACCTATCCAGTACGAAACCTTACTCTCCATTTGTACCGATCACGAGGGAGCCCTGGAACTGCTCAAGCATCATCGGCCTTATTTTGAAGCCGTACCCAGCGTACGTCGTCCCCAGGATAGTATCGTTACTCTTCCTTTGCCCAATGTACGGGTGCGGGAATCGGCTCACGTTACGCCTGACAGTCCAGCGGTTGGTGCTGGCAAGGTAGTCACATTACCCTGCGATATAGCTCTGTTGATGTGCGACCCAGAATGGAAAATTAAAACCGGCATTGAGATTTTTGTTTTTATCCATCGTCCCGACGAAGATTTTTCCAGCCTGTTGATGCGCTGGCGACACACACAAATTCTGGTGGATCAGGGCTACGAATGGGTGCTGCCCCAGCCCTACAAACACCTGCTGAGCGATGGTTCTGAGGCCAGTCATCCCCTATTTGCCATATTCCCTCAAACCCCCGACCACATTCGCAAAGGGCTAATCGGGGCGGCGTTGCCGACCGTTACTTTCCCGTTTGACCTGCCCGATATTGACGGTGAAGAAGCTGAATATGATCTGGATCTCGACAATTTGCCTGGTTTAGAAGACATTGACCCTGGCAGTCTTGAAAATGCCGACGGAGAATAAGCATTCGCCCCTAAAGCTGCCCGCCAACCTGGTTCAAAATTTGTTTGCCCTGGGCATCCTGAAGAAGGGTTTCGCCAATGCCTGATTTGGCAAAATCTTGTGATAGATATCCGGATAAGTTCCGATTGGGTTTGTAGCTTACAAAAACACAATTCCGCAAGGGGCGTGGCGCTCTATGAATAAGAAGTTGGTCTACTGGCTGCTGGGCGAAAAAGCAGGCCGTACCGTCGTTGGCACATGGAACTGGCTGTGGGGTATTCCGGTAGAGGCCGGAGGTAAAGTGGCCGTATCCGTGGCTGAAGAGTCTTTGCAGTCGATGCAGCAGTCGGTACAGAAACTCGCCGAAGCCGTTGCCATGCAGGTAGGATCCTACGAACGGGCCAAGAAAAAGTACGAAGAAAAAGCCCAGGATCTGAAGAATTTTGAGAGACAGGCCGCCCTGGCCCAACAATCGGGCAATGCCGATGCCGCCCGTCTGGCCATGACTAAGGCCATTCAGATCGAGCAGTTGCTGCCCCAGCTGGAAGCCCAGGTGAACCAGGCCGAGCAGTTCGTTAACGCCTCAAAAGATAAGCTCAACCGCGAACGCACCAAGCTTGAGCAATATAAGACCGACATGGAAAACATGAAGGATCTGGCAGAGATCAACAGCGCCCTGGAATCCATTGCCAAGGTCAACAACGAATTCGATATCGGCTCAGCCCGGTCCTCTTTTGAATCGGCGAAGAATGCCGTATCTGGACGTCATCTGCGCAGTGCAGCGATGGCCGAACTATCCGAAAACCCCAACGAAAAGCTGGCCGCTGACCTGGAGCAGATGACCATCGACGACGAAGTGGCCCGCAGGCTACAAATGCTTGAAGGCCAGACCGTTGAGCAACTTCCTGAATAGTTCCGACTCCTTATCCACCATCATTGGACGTACTCCCATGGCTAAGCGAAGTGGTCCTCCTCCGATTGTTTTTATTTTGATTTTTTTGGCCTTAGTCGGGGGGGGATACTGGTTTTTCTTCCGCAAGCCTAAAGCTGCCACGGTTCCGCCTCAGCCCGGGGTTGAAGCCGTGCAACCTGGCAATTCCACCCAGGGCGCTGCCCCCACCGCTGCCCCCGCTAATTTCACCTTGCCGGCCAGTATACCCGCGGGTACTACCGTTACCATCGATGGGTCTACTAGCATGGTGCTGATTAATGAAGGCTTGAAGGCGGGGTTTCAGCAGCAGTATCCTGGCGCCACCGTCAACACAAGCGCAACGGGTTCTGATAATGGGATTCAAGCGCTGCTGACCGGTAGTGCCGACCTGGCTGCTGTTTCCCGCGCTCTGACCCCCCAGGAACAGGCTCAAGGTTTAGTTGCTGTACCCGTAGCGACTGATGCCATCGCTCTGGTAGTCGGACAGAACAATCCATTTCAGCGGGGGATTTCTGCTGCCCAGGCAGGGCAAATTTTTACGGGACAGATCGATAATTGGGCGACCCTGGGTGGCCCCTCCGCACCCATTCGAGTAATTAATCGACCGCCCGTCAGTGGCACGGCTCAGGCTTTTCAGACCATGGCGTTGGGAGGGCAACCCTTTGGCAATACTCCCAACATCATCACCATGGACCGGGATGCCACGACCCCGATGCTGCAGCAGCTGGGAACTAATGGCATGGGCTATGCCACCTTTGAACAGGTGGCCGACCAGCAAACGGTACGGGTAGTGCCCATCGACGGTCTAACCCCCGAAGCCCCTACCTATCCCTTCAAGCGGTCCCTGTATTACGTTTATCGGGATGCCAATAATCCTGCTGTTCAGGCATTTTTGGGATACGCCCTAGCGCCTCAGGGACAGCAAATGATTACGACGGCCAATTCCGGCGGGTAAAGTGGCGTCTGCTAAATCTTCTGTCAAGAAAGCACCATGTCTTGCCCTCCCCCCTGGGCTACTCTGCTCCCGGCCATTAACAGGGGCGAAACCAATGACGGTTTGCACTAGGGGCTTAAAACCTGTTCCAGGTGGGGCTTTGCCAAAAAGAAGCTGCTGATGGATTTGGCATCTACGGCTTCCCCTGCCAGGATAGCTTTCTCCAGCTCATGGGGCGTCATCAGCACAACCTCAATATCCTCATCCTCGTCCAGTTCTAGAGCACCTTCAATGGGGGTTAAGCCCGTGGCCAGAAAGGCGTAGATCAGCTCATCGGAATAACCAGGGGCGAGAGGAAACGTACCCAGGGGTTTCCATTCGGCGGCCCGATAACCGGTTTCTTCTGCGATTTCGCGACGAATAGTTGCTGCCGGGGTTTCGTCGGGTTCTACCGTACCGGCAGGAAATTCAAGCAGACGTCCCATTACGGCAAATCGATACTGGCGCACCAGCACCAGCTTGCCATCGTCGGTAACGGGAACGGCCAAAGCACCCCCCGGGTGGCGAATGCATTCCCAATCCCCTTCGACCCGGTTAGGTAACCGTAGGCGAGTTACTTCGAAGTTGAACTTGCGCCCTTCATAAAACAACCGTTGCTTCAGGAGTTGGGGCGGTTCTTGACCAATGGGCATGGGCTTTAGATGTAATGGAATTCACATTTAGCCCAACCATTGTAACCGTCTTCAGGTTTTCTTAACCCAGCCCAGCCTCAGGACAGGTTGGGCTGCAACCGCGCTACCAATTGATCGGCTGACATTGCCCCTTCAATGCGGTCAACGGGCTGCCCAGCCTTAAAGAGCACCAGGGTTGGCAAAGCCTCAATGCGGTGCTGAGAGGCAATTTGAGGATACTTATCGGTGTCGATCTTAACAACTTTCAGCCGTCCCTTCAGCTGAGTGCTGACTTGGGACAAAATGCCTGCCATCATCTGGCAGGGACCGCACCAGGTGGCGTAAAAGTCGACCAGTACTGGTAAATCAGACCCTGTCAAAATTTCTTCGAAGCTACCAAATTTTTGCTTGGTTGCCATGGCTGAACTCTCCTGGAAGTTTACTATCTCGATTCTAATGAAGGTAATCGGTTTGGCCAGGCCGGTCTTGATTATGCGTGCTGATCAATCAGTGTTTCACCCCAGCAAGAACCGGGCTGGCAATACCCGAATTAACTCAAATATTAGTGCATCTTAAATGCGCAAACCCATCATTCTGATCACAAGTAAGCCTGTTATTTTTTTACCAACGGAAAACCAGGCTGATTCTTGGGCCTCGAATGGATTTCCACGTTAGACTAATGGTCCCGTTCCGCGAATGTGGGAATGATGCAGAAACTGTAAAAGTCGGCGGCCCTTCCAAATATTTCCTAGGGCAGACGGAATAGTGACTTCTTAGTAGTAAATCCTCAAGTATTAATTTGAGGGTATTTATTGCAGAAAGTAAACATTGCTTTCTATCCGAAAATAGTCTCACTCTGGACTTGGACAAGGTCTAGAACTTAAAAAATGCTTTCCCAGGGACGTTGCTAGTAAAAACTAGAGGATTTATGGAAACACGACCGGCGCAACAAGACCGACAAACCGGTGAAGTTCCTTATCCTAACCTGCCGCCGATTATTGATAGCCGCGCCACGGAATATCACGGCCCCGGCATCACCAGTTCTGTGGCTATCTTTGGCCATCCGATTCATCCCATTATTGTAATTTTTCCCATCGGGTTTCTCAGCCTGGTGGCAGGAACGGACCTGGGCTACTGGCTCACCCGAGGCGAGTTTTGGGCCTGGGCTTCTGCATGGCTGCTGGGGTTGGGTCTGCTGTCGGGAATTGCTGCCGCCATCGTGGGTATGTTTGACTTTGTGCGGATTCCCAGGGCGCGGAACCGCCGGGCCGGGTGGGCTCACATGCTGTTGAACATAGCGGTTTTGGTGCTGACTATTGGCAACTTCTTCCTGCGGGTGCTCAGCCCTGAGGGCAGTATTTTGCCAACGGGGCTCATTCTTTCCTGGATAGTCGCAGTCCTGCTGCTGGCCAGTGGTTGGTACGGCGGCGAGCTGATGTTCCGCCATAAGGTGGGCATTGTTGGGCCGGGAGAAACCCACGTACCTTAAACCCATCGTCTTCCTCCATCCAAAATTCAAATATGCCGTAGCGTGGGTCAAGCCAAGCGCGACCCACCGAAGCTTTTTGATAGGGGAAAACGACGACACTATCCCCTCTATCTCAAACTCACCTAATCCAGCAATTTCAATGCAACTCAAACCCATAAATCAGCAGGTCGTCGTCGTTGTGGGGGCCTCTAGTGGCATCGGTCGCGATGCGGCCCTGCAGTTCGCCGACCGGGGCGCTAAGGTGGCCGTGGCGGCTCGTAACAAGGACGGGCTGACATCCCTGGTGGCGGAAATTCAAAGTAAAAGGGGAGATGCCATTGCCGTTCCTGCCGATGTAGCCGAGTTTTCGCAGGTGACGGCAATCGCAGACGCCACCCTCACCGCCTTTGGCCGGATCGACACCTGGGTCCACTGCGCCGCCGCCGGCATGATCGCCCCCTTCGACACCATGACCATTGAGGAGTTTCGCCGGGTGATCGACGTGACGCTGATGGGCCAGGTCCACGGTGCCAAGGTTACCCTACCCCACCTGAAGCAGACGGGGCAGGGATCGTTCATCGCCATTTCTTCCATGGAAGGGCGACGGGCATTGCCGTTGCAAAGTGCCTACTCTACTGCAAAACATGGCCTGGAAGGTTTTCTCGAAGCCCTGCGGGTGGAGCTTGAGCATGAAGGCCATGCCGTCAACATCACCAGTATTAAACCGGCGGTGATCAATACCCCCTTCTACAACCACGCCCGCACTAAAATCGGCGTGAAACCTACAGGAATTCCTCCCTATTACGATCCTCGTCTGGTTACCGATGCTATTTTGATGGCCGCCGAACACCCCATGCGGGACTACATTGTTGGGGACGTAGGGCGACTGCTGGACCTGAGCCAGCGCCTATCGCCAGGGCTGATGGACTTCGCCCTGAACCAGATTGGCTTTCGCGGACAGCGCACTGACGATGTTAAAACTCCCCAGGCCCCCGATGCCCTGTTTGAACCGATGCCGGGCTATGAGCAGGTGAAGGGAGACTTTGATCAGCTGACGGTTCCCAGTGTGTCGGACTGGGCCATCAAGAATTTCCTCAAAACGACCGGAGCTGTCACCCTGGGGGTGGCCTTCCTGCTGGCGGTTAAGGCAATGAAACAGGGCTAAATGAAGCTCAGCATGGAATAACTCTCGATAGCTATAGGCTAAGCAACCTCCTCTCTCGGGAGGGGTGCCCGGAGGGCGGGGTGGGTTAAATCTGTGACTAAAAGGGACTCCCCTCTTACAAATAAGCTAGCTCATCGCAAAGCTCAACCCACCCCTGCCCCTCCCTGGAGGGGAAAGCTGTGGCCAATGCGTAGGATGCATTATCGACCTATAAATCTGCGCAAAGCTTCACAAACTCTGCTTTTGGGCCATCTTGACACGGCTGCATTGATGAACCTAACGACCCTCCAACCGCTGAATCAAATGATCTCCCACCCGCAGAGCATTGGCTATGACCGTCAGGGCCGGACCCACCGCCGGGCAGGAGGGGAAGAAGCTGCTATCGACCACATACAAGTTGTCAATGTCGTGGGTGCGGCAGTTGATGTCAAGCACTGAACTGGCCGGGTCTGTGCCCATGCGGCAGCTACCCAACTGATATCCTACGACGCTGAGGGGCGCTTCACCCCTGGGAAAAATGGAATTGCTCTTTACGCAATCCACTTCTAGTTCCAGCTTTTTAAGTACTTCAATCCACTGGTAAACGAGGCGATCGTGGGCTTCAAAGTTGTTGGGGGTAAAGTCAAACCGCAGTTTCCCTGGTTTGTACCAGTACACCCGGTTGGCGGGGTCGGGCAGCATGCCCGTCTGAGCCCACCAGCCGATGGAATGGACCGCCAGCCCTTTCAGGCGATTGCCAGGTAAGACTTGGGCCAGCACCGACAGCAGCGGCGGCGATTCGGCAAAAATAAGATCCCGCAGCAGGCCACCGCTATTTTCGATGTGGCCCATGGGGTAGTTGTAGTCTTTATTGCCCCAGTAAAAGTCATTGACGCTTACCGTGCGGGGAAACTCGCCTGAGTTGGTTCCCGACGCTTTTTCTACGATGACCGTGAGCTTGTGCTTCATCAGGTTGCGACCTACCTGGTCTGAACTGTTGGCCAGCCCCTGGGGATGTTTGTCATTGGCGGAATTCAGCAGCAGGGCCGCAGAGTTCACCGCCCCACAGGCCAGCACCACGATGTCGCCGCTAAACAGGATAGGCTGTTCGCCCACTTCGGCCTGGACGCCTTTGATGGCTGTTCCAGAGGGGTTAGTGTGCAGAGCCACCACCTTGGCAGAGGTCTTGAGGGTGACGTTGTCATGCTTGAGGGCCAGGTCAATGCCAAAGACTTCGGAGTCTCCGGTGGGGTCATCGTCCTGGCGGGTCAGGCTGAGGGGCAGTGGGGCTGGATGCAATCCTTGCTTGCCCAATCCCTCAACAATGGGGTGCATTAAAGGTTCATGGTCAATGGCGGGAAATGGGTAGCCAGCGCTGTGATCGGGCTCGGTGGGGTCCTCAGAACTGTCGCCGTGGACCTGATAGAGCTGTTCGGCAGCGGTGTAATAGGGCTCCAGGTCGGCATACTGGAAGGGCCATTCTGGAGTGACGCCCTCCTGATATTTAAGGGCGGTGAAATCGCGATCGCGCATCCGCATCAGGGTGGCGGAGTAGACCTTGGTATTGCCCCCCACGGCATAGTTGGTCTGAGGGGAAAAGGGTTCTCCATCCAGGTCGTACCATTGTTCCGGGGCGTGGTAGCGTTCTTTTTTGAACACATCCACATTGGCCCGGTTTTGTTCCTCCAGGGCCATTCGGCCGCCTCGTTCCAGAATCAAGATTCGTTTACCCGTGGGGGCGAGCTTCTGCGCCAGGGTGCCTCCGCCCGCTCCGGTGCCCACAATGATTACGTCGTAGTGCTGGTCGTCGATAATCATGGATGCTCTCTGTATGGATGCTCTCTGTAATGAATGTGCTGGAGGCCAGGTATTGCCTGCTCTAATCTTCTGGAGGAAACCAGTCTGACTGAATTTGCTCTACCGAGTAGGGACATTCGTCGGCAAAGGTCCAATCGGACAAACCCGTTTCGTTGGCGGCATCGGCTCGGGCATCGCCATATACCTTCTCTAAATCGGTCCAATATCGCTTCAGGCTAGGGGTATCTCGCAGATACCGCTGTAAATGATTTCGTTCTCGCTTGATGGTAATTTCCCAGGACCGCGATCGCAGCTCAGGCTGATATTCCCACTTCAACAGATGTTGAATAATCAGGCGAATGGACGACAAAAAGCGATCTCGTTCTCGTTTGCTCAAGTCCTCAATTTCTTCCAGCAGATTGGGCCAGTCTACTTCGCTATAGCGGTGCTCTTTAATGAGAGAAATTTGTTGCTCAACCCATCGAATAATGTCTGTTTCGTACAGCATGGCTGGCTCCTAGGAAAAAGCCCCGTTCATTGGAAATGAGTCAGGTTGAAGTGTCTCCGATGGGGAGTTGGTGGGCAGTGCCCACCAGGCTTAATTCGGCAAGACTCCCCATCAACCTTCCCCCGCTACCGCCACAAATAAATCAGGGTAAACAAAATAATCCAGATCACATCCACA
>CAZPYG010000073.1:0-1393 GCA_964590465.1 uncultured bacterium
ATATGCGCCGCCGCCGTCCGTGGTGGCGGTATTATTGGTGATTGTGCAGTTGACGCCCCTCGACGCTTTTCCCATTAAAGAGCATTCGCCTGCAGTTCTAAAACAAAACTTAATTATTCGCTTATTGATAATCATTCTGATTTATGGTGATATAGTCTTGTTGAGAAAAGTACGCAACAAGTATCCTCAATGGTCGTCGCTCCTCACGGCCTGTTACCGATAGTTCTCTCAAAAGGAATTCTGTAATGCAAACCTACGGTAAAACAGAAGTGGCCTACGAATGGTGGGCCGGTAACGCACGCTTTGCAAATATGTCTGGGCTATTCATCGCCGCCCATGTAGCCCAGACTGCGTTGATTACTCTGTGGGCTGGAGCCTTCACCCTGTTTGAATTGTCCTGGTTCAACCCGATGATTCCCATGGGTGAACAGGGCCTGATTCTGCTGCCCCACCTGGCCACCCTCGGGTTCGGCATTGGCGAGGGCGGGCAAATTGTCGATACCTACCCCTATTTCGTGATCGGGGTCCTGCATCTGATTTCCTCCGCTGTGCTGGGGGCCGGGGCGCTGTTCCACACTTTTAAAGCCCCCGCCGACTTGAAAGAAGCGAAGGGCCCGGCGCGTAAGTTTGACTTCGACTGGGATGATCCCGCCAAGTTAGGTCTGATCCTCGGTCATCATCTATTGTTTTTAGGGGCGGGGGCCCTGTTGCTGGTGGCTAAGGCCACAATCTGGGGCGGCCTGTACGATGCCACCACCCAGACGGTTCGCATGGTCCAGCCTACCCTCGACCCCCTGGTAATTTACGGCTATCAAACCCACTTTGCCAGCGTCAGCAGTCTGGAAGACCTGGTGGGGGGCCACGTCTATGTCGGTGTGCTGCTGATTGCCGGGGGCGTCTGGCATATCCTGGTGCCGCCGCTGAAGTGGGCCAAGAACGTGCTCCAGTTTTCCGGCGAGGCGATTCTGTCCTACTCCCTCGGCGGTATTGCCCTGGCCGGATTTGTAGCGGCCTACTTCTGCGCTGTCAACACCCTGGCTTATCCCGTAGAGTTCTACGGCCCTCCCCTGACGGTGAAGCTGGGCATTTTCCCCTACTTTGCCGACACCATCAACCTGCCGCTGAACGAGCACACCTCCCGCTGCTGGTTGGCCAATGCCCACTTCTTCCTGGCTTTCTTCTTCCTGCAGGGGCATTTGTGGCATGCCCTGCGGGCCATCGGCTTTGACTTTCGCCGGGTTGAGAAGGCCCTGAGCGTAGTCGAATCCTAATTTTGTTGATAGGGTCCCTCCTTGCGATAGGGGCGGCGGGATTAACGACCCCAAAGCCCCTTTTTTCCTGTTCCAAGTCCAGCAAAGCGCAATTAGGTCAGGACCATTAAGAACGCTGAAAT
>CAZPYG010000073.1:1493-25241 GCA_964590465.1 uncultured bacterium
TCCCTCTTCCCTTCATCTATACAACTGGTAATTCAAGATGATGCCTCTCAACCCTTCCCATTCCACCGTGCCCGATGCCCTCTGGGTGAATGTTAGTGCTGGCTTTCAAGGTTTAGACCGGAAGTTTTTGGGCCATCTGGCTCGCTACAGCGATGTCTCCCACTGGGCCTATTCCCAAACGGCAGATGAGCCCTGCTCCCTGGAGATTGCGGTAACGCTACTCCATGACTACATCAAACAGGGCGATCGCCCCCTGCACCTGATGGGCCACAGCACCGGCGGCTTATTAGCGCTGCTGTATGCCAGGCAATTTCCCCATCGGGTGAAGTCCCTGACGCTGCTGGGGGTCGGGGTTAATCCAGCTGTTGATTGGCAGGCCCATTACTATGCCCAGCTTGAGTTTCTGCATTGCAAACGCAGCCTGGTGCTGGCTCAAATGGCCTACGCCCTGTTTGGGAATCGCCCCCAACCGGCGGTGCACCGATTTGTACACATACTCGAACAGGACCTGGCCCACTCCCTCTCGCCCCACTCCCTGTTTAAGCGAGTCAGCATTTGCCCCGAGGGGGTGTCGGTGCCACTCCTGGTGTGCGGCGGTGACGAAGATGCCATTGTTGATCCAACTCAAATCGAAGCATGGCACTCCTGGCTGAAGCCTGAGGATCGGCTGTGGTTATGTCCGGGGGGGCGGCACTTCTTTCAGGCGTCCCATCCCCATCAGGTCGTCCATCAAATCCTGAATTTTTGGGGTATCACGTCAGAGCTGGCCATTGCGCCCCCCTGCCATGAACTGGTGAGCTGAGGAAATGTTTCATCATGATTCAGTATTTTTCTAACCTCGACGCAGACGGTTGGCTGGCGCTACTCTGTCCGGTGATGATCTGGTCGGTGTTAATGTCGTTTTTTCTATCCTTAATGGTGGCGTTTGAAGATGCCATTAAACGACTCCGGCGCATGCACCAAATTCCCTGCAGCCACTGCCAGTATTACACCGGCAGCCATTATTTGAAATGTCCAATTCACCCCATTACAGCCTTGTCAGAAGAAGCGATACAGTGCCGGGATTTTGAACCGGCAACCTACAACCACCCACGAATTTGTCCTTGTCAACCAGCGCTAAAAGACTGGAAAGCAACACACCACTAGAATTTTCGACCTGATGGAAATTTAGAAGACTGGATAGCCGCTGCCTTCCTGGTTGGGTAAGGGATGGTGCGATCTGAATTGTTACGTTCATCTATATTCTTCACCCTTTAAAACCGATGTTTCTCTCAGAGCCGCTCACGTCAGAAATTCCGGATCTGGCTTTACTCAGTCGCTTTAGCCGCAAAGACTGCTTGCCATTACTAACCGATGAAATTTGGCAAATCGAAAAAGGCATTGTGCGCACCCTGACATGGAATCCCCAGGGGCAGGTCACAACGCTGGGTTTGTGGGGGCAGGGGGCTGTTGTGGGGGAACCATTGACCCGCATCACTCCTTACCAAATGGAATGCCTGACCCCTGTGGTAGCCAAAGCGCTACCCTTAACCAACCATAGCCAATACTGGCGAGATGCTCTGCTAGAGCACCTCTGGCAGACCCAGGAACTATTCAGAATTGTTCACCAGGGATCAATAGCAGAGCGATTACTGCACCTGTTAGATTGGCTGGCTCAGCGTTTTGGCCAACCAACCCCAGAAGGGCAAGTGATTGAAGCTTTTCTAACCCACCAGGAAATATCAGAAATCATTGGTACAACTCGCGTTACGGTCACTCGATTGCTGGCCAGGCTAGAAACCCAGGGAAAGCTGACGAGACTTACAAAGAGAGAAAAACAGCCCGACCGTGACAACCAGAAATCTTACCGAAAGGGAGGTATTATCGTGCTCAGCCAGTATAAGGCAGATGCAAGATTTTGGTCGCGGTCGAACGCTTGAATAGCCAATAAATTTCATCAAACAAAATTTGATTATGTCTTCAAAGTAGCTGAAAGGCAAACGGCAAGATCCTAAGATACAAGGCAGAATCGGATCTCCCTGAACTGGTCGTTTGTGTTTCAGACAGGCTTTGCCAACACGCAGTGGCTCCCCGAGGGAGCAAGGACTTTACTCTGAGTCCATTTCTGACGCAATGTCGGGTTAAGTTGTTACTCGATATGCAATAGTGGAGAATAAATCTTGTTCAAGTCCAGAAGTGGGGTTTAGCCTTAGAGCAAACTACAGATCTCGAGCTGAACTTGGTTTAGTACATTATTTTCCAATGTCATGATTAAGTGCTCAATCCCCAGTCCAGAATTCTGCCTAGTGGGTACAGTTTGTAATTTGACTTTAAAAAAGAAGGGAAAGGTTAAAGGTTTCGAGCTGGAAACACCCCAGGGTAGGTTTTGGTTCAAGATCCCCCATAAACTGCATAAGCGGATCAACTGCAGACTATATCCTTACGTCAGCCTGGAAGCCAGGGGCAGAGTGAAAATTTGCCCCAAAAAGGCGAAGTTTAAACTTAAACTAGAGCACGTTGAAGTTCTTTCCAATCACCCCAGTCCATCGCCTTTCAGCTTAAATTTTTTGAATTCGACGCCACAGCCTCCCATCAAATAGACTGGTGCGATAGTTTTTAACCAGCGACGGTAGTCGCGGTGGAGAAACTGCCAGCCCAGAATTAAATCTGGCTGCAATCGACGATTTTTTTTGAAATTGGGCCGCAGCCAGGGGCCAATGTACTGGCGACAGGGGGCCGTGGTCATGGGCTTAAACCCAGAACTCTGACTCAGAGGTCGCCTGATTCAAGCTTCTAAACAACCGCCTGAGACGCTTGATCAAATATCGGAAACGGTCCTGATAGTCTGAAACAGGCTTGGATGGACCAATAAATTCGTTTGTTTCTGAGGAAAATTCCCACTGCTTCTCACCCTGGTCAAATCCACCTGCTTCAATGCGCGATAGGGTGCAGCCCGGCATCGTCAGGTCATCTGAAAAATAAACCAGCAGCAAGACACAGCGACACCCCAAGCCAGAATGAGATGTGGGCAAGTGAAAACTCACGTCAATGGACCGGGGATCAAGCTGGCACTGGGTTTCCGGCTCGGTGAGCCAGGGGCGCAAATCTACCTCTGCGTTGGGAAATTCCGCCCGAAACAGCACAGCCAGGTGGGCAATTTTGCTGACCAATTCAAATGAACTGGCCTGGGTTACTGCATTCATAATTCATAACTGAAAACGAAAATCATTTGACAATCCCCTCTAATTGAGAGTATATATCAATAGGCCAATCAAAACCAGATTGATTTTCAACGGTATTGATTGCGTCTGCCCAGGCATCAGAGAGCGTTGCAATCTCTGAGCCGGTGGCTCTCCTCTGATCATGTTGTTCTCTCAACTCATTGGAATCCTGGGGGCGGTTCGCTTCCAGGATTTTTTGTGGGGGTGGGAGGGGGTAGGGTACAGGGTGTAGGGTTCGAGGCGGACCTTGGACCCTACACCCTGTACCCTACTTCAACGTCTCCGCTACACATAAGCATTTGCTAATAAGAATGTATTGCATTAATCTTGAGGCAGATCTAGTTCCAGAAACGGCTGGCGGTTGGCGTCGACTGGAGTTGCATTGCTGACTGCCAGTTTTCCTCCTCGGGGTTGGGGAGGATACATGGACAGCACACTGGCGCCCAATCACGTCTCGCTAACGGCAAACGAGCAATATCTGAACCAAGGTAGCTATTGAGGTAGAAACCCAGCCGCAAATTTTGGATTGTCAGGACCTTAAATCTGTCTTAAAGCAGACCGCAAGCCAACCTAAAATCTCTCTCCTGGAGGGGGGCACAATGGTTAATTGCTCTTACCATTTAAATATATGATGATGCAATTAAAGGGCTTTTATCCCATGTCTATCGAAGAAAGAGCCAAAGCAACCGCTAAAAATATAGAGGGTAAAGTTCAGGAAGCTGCTGGTGAAGTAACCGGCGATCCTAAGGATAAAGCCGAGGGGCGTGCTAGGCAAGCAGAAGCAGAGGCTACCCACGCCAAGGAAGATCTCAAGGACAATGTTAAGCGAGCGATTGATTAATTTCAATTTTTTTCAATCTTCATAAAGCTCTGCTTTTAAGGTGGCTTAAGCCACCTTTTTTAATGAAAATTAAAGTCTCCCTTCAGGTCAATATTTATAGTCGGATTAAGGTGGTCTTAGACTGTACCGTCACTCTATAGAGAACGCTTAAGGGCACCAGTGCCGTCGCGACCAGTCAAGGCGTTATCCCCACTGCTACGGGGTAACGACGCAGGCGGGGTTGAAAGATGAGACTCTGTTTACCCCAGGCACTGAGTCCAGGTGGCAGTGGGGACAAGGAGCCACCTCTATGGGTTGGTTCACGGACGGTTAACGGGACTTGCAAAACTGGGATGCACTCGTTGAATGCCTGCTAGGGAAAGTTGGTGCCCTGCTGTAGGTACCTGGCTGACACCATTCTGAAGTCGTGCAATAGAGCCTCTCGGTTGTCATTACCATGCAGATGTTAGGGGTGACGTTCCCTTGCTGTTGAGAATTCTTTAGGTATTGGGATTATTAAGTAGTAACTTAATGGGCAACTTCCCTCAAATCCATTATCATCGTTTTCACTTTAATCTCCTATCCCCGTAAAAGGCACTGCCCTATGTTCGCAAACATACCAGAACGCCAAATGCATTGGGTTCGCTGGGTTTTAACCATAGGCTGGTTACTGATTATCGGGTCTCTTTTTTACGATCCCTGGACGGCAGCCCTGACGGCACCGGGCCATCCCTGGAGCCCTCTGGCGTTAACAGATAGCTGTGTTCAGGTGCAGGGGCAATGTGTGGTCCAAGAGCCCTATCCCCTTGGCGCCACTATCTTTTGGGGAGCGGTGGTACCCTCGGGCATCTTAATTTTGCTGATCTTTGGCCATGAGCTGTGGCGGCGAATCTGTCCCCTGTCGTTTCTATCGCAAATTCCGCGGGCCTTGGGCAAACAACGGCAGTTCCGGCGGGAAAACAAAAAGACCGGCAAGGTGCGGTTTGAGCTGGCCAAAGTAAAGTCTGACTCGTGGCTGGGACGCAATTACCTTTACTTTCAGTTTGCCTACCTGTTTGTGGGTCTCTGCGGGCGCATTCTCTTTTTTAATGCCGACCGCCTGGTGCTGGGCAGCTGGCTGGGGTTTACCATCCTGGCGGCCCTTGCCGTGGGCTACTTCTACGGGGGCAAGTCCTGGTGTCAGTACTTTTGCCCCATGGCTCCGGTGCAAACGGTGTTCAGCGAACCGAGGGGGCTGTTGGGCAGCAAAGCCCATATGAGCGATAGCCGCATTACCCAGTCCATGTGCCGCACGGTCACCCCGGAGGGGCAGGAGCAAAGCGCCTGTGTAGCCTGTCAGAGTCCCTGTTTTGACATCGACTCAGAACGCACCTACTGGGATGGCATCCATGCCCCGCAGGAATCCCTGATGCGCTATGGCTACCTGGGGCTGGTGGTGGGCTACTTCGTCTACTACTACCTTTACGCCGGCAACTGGGACTACTATTTTTCCGGCGTGTGGAACCGCGACCCCAACCAGTTGGCCGCCCTCATGAGTCCGGGCCTTTATCTGTTTGGCCAGCCCATCGGCATTCCCAAACTGTTTGCGGTACCCCTGGTGTTGGGGACGTTTACCCTGGCGGGAATCGGCCTGGGGCGATTTCTCACCGCTCGCACTAAAGCCCGTCTGCTGCGGCACAATTCCAACGCCAGTACTGATCTAGTGCAGCACCGTTTCTTTGCCGTCACAACATTTATCGCCTTCAACGTTTTCTTCTTCTTTGCCGGTCGCCCCCTGCTGCGGCTGACTCCCCTGGGGGCGCAGTTTTTGTTCGACGGTATCATTCTGTTCGCCAGTACCCTGTGGCTGCAGCAGAGTTGGGGCCGTAGCCCTGCCCGCTACTCCCGCGAAAACCTGGCTGGGCGGCTGCGGAAACAGCTGACCCGGCTGAACCTGGATGCCTCCCGCTTCCTGGAAGGTCGTTCCCTGGAAGAACTGAGTGCTGATGAGGTCTATGTGCTGGCCAAGGTGCTGCCAGATTTTACCCAGGAAAAGCGTCACCAGGCGTACAAAGGCGTGGTGCGGGATGCCCTGGCGGAGGGCTACGCCACCACTGCCAACAGCCTGGATGTGCTGCAGCAGATGCGGCGAGAGCTGGATGTTTCTGAGAACGAACACCGGCAGGTGCTGGAAGAACTGGGTATTGAAGATCCGGACCTGCTGAACCCTGACCGGCAGCGATCCCTGGAAAATCAAATTCGCCTCAGCGGCTACCAGCGTTCCCTGGAGCGGCTGCTGCGGTTGCAGAGCCAGCCCAATTTAACCAGCTTCAACCCATCTCCCCGGGAGACGGCAACCCTCCAGGCCCTGCGCAGCGAATACACCATTTCTCCCCAGGAAGAGGAATGGGTCTTACAGGATCTGGAGACCGAGGGCCTGCCCAAGGCCCAGGGGTTGCTGGCCCGGTTGAACCAGTGGGTCGATTGTGCCATGGCCCTCACCCATCCGACGCTGCAGAGCCATGGGCCGGTGGTGACGGTGGTGCAGGATGCGGTGCTGAGGAAGCAGGGGTTGTTAGTGCGATCGCTGCTGGACATCCTGCCCACCCTGCCCGACCATCCCGATACCGCCGCCCTGGTCCAATCCCTGCATCAGCTGGCTCCCCCAGCTCTGGAAACCTTATTGAATCAGGCCACTTACCGGGAACCACTGCCCCCGGCGATGGTCAAAACCCTGACCCAACCCGTCCCGGAAAATCCAACGCCACCCTCGTCCCAGGCCGCCATTGACTATTTAGAACACCTGCTAACCCACTACAACCCCCTGGTGGCAGCCGCCAGTCTGTACCTGCTGGCCCAGATAGAGTTCGAACGGGCTACCCTGCAAGCCGAAAAGCTGCGTCAGGGGGATTATCCTCAGTTGGTGAGCACTACCGCGGTGGAGGTACAGGGGACTGCTGAGAATCCCACCTTGACGGTATTCCCTGCCCTGGAAAAGCTGGTGTACCTGTACAACAGCGAATTTTTCCATCGCCTGGATCCAAACACCCTGATGGCCCTGGTCCACCAGGCCGAAGTCCGCACCTACGCCCCAGGGGAAGCTATCACCGAAGCCGGAGACACCTGCCGGGAACTGCTGATTTTGATGGCAGGAGAGGCCAGCATCCACTATCAGCAACCGGAAGGCGTTCAGGTCGAGCAGTTTCACCCTGGCCAAACCCTGGATGAGCTAGAAGTGCTGGCCCACCGGGACCTGGAAAACTCTATTTTCGCCGACAGCAACCCCACCCGCATTTTGGCCATCCCGGTGGATGCTTTCGATGGTCTACTGGAGAAAGATCCTGATTTCGCCCGACGGGTTTTAGCGTTAGAAAGTCAGCGGCTTCAAGACCTGATGAATCCATCAAGGAGTTAGGAATGCTTCAGCAGTCTCCTCTGACCGGGCTAAACCGCAGCGGCGGAGAGCACGGCCGACTGATTTTCTTCCGGTGAAGATGCCGCGGCCAGCGTTTGCTCTGAGACCGCGTCTTCTTCAGTCCCAGCAGCCATCTCCGGCACATGAATCCCCAGCACCTGGTCGTAGGCATCTTCCACCTGGTAAGACTGGGCCAGCACCTGGCGGCAGGGTAAGTCTCTGCAAGACTCCATTGCCACCCTGCGGGAACCGGCGGAAAGGGCAGAGTTCCGTCTCAACATTAAAGCCCAGGTCTTCAAACCCTATGGTCAGGAGGTAATTGACAAACTGCAACCCTTCGCCGACCAGATACGGCAGACATTGCTGACTTTTTTTCAGAAGTTTGACTAGCTGGATTTATCTGCCCTGCAGTAAATTTTGTTTTCTAAACTAAGGGGCTTCAATAGGAATGGGAAATGCTCCCCGATTTTGGCCACAAGGCTAAGATTAGTATCCTTGAGCTAGGGGCTGGACTTTCCCCGCAGTCAGGTCTATTAGTGCTCCCTAGCGGCTGACGACGGGAGCGAGCTGATAAGGAGTGATTCTCACGCAGGTGGTTCTGTATCCCACCTGGGAGGATCTTTGTATCAAGACGATGCTGAAACTGCAGGGATATGGGGTGAACCACAAATGAGTGGCTACGAATTTCTGGATTAGGATTTGGGTTCCCCTGCCCCTTTGGATAAGTCCCTGTTAGTATGTCGGTTAGAGTGCATAAAGTGTGATTTTGCCGAGAGTTAGAAAGTAAATATGAAGATAGATTTAATTACAGGTAGAAAGCTATATGCCTCTTGTAAATTCGGCATGAGCTATGAGATAGAGGACTTGTTAGTCAAATATTGTAATGCTAAACTGATTTATCCTCAGCCAAGGAGAATCTATAAGAGCAGTATTTCGAATTCCTCTCTGTTCTCAAGATTTATCCTTAAGCTAATGAGGGAAACAAAAGGTTACTTCACTCCTATTACCGTTGATAAAGCTTCTGAAAGTGGTCCTAGAGTTTTAGGTATTGTTGCATTGACGGGAGCAGACTTATTTTTAGCTAGTGCAATTAAAAATTGGCGCCAGCATTACGACATTGTTTTTGCTTATGTAATAGACTGCTGGATGTATGATACCTATCCCAAGTTTACCCAACAGTTTGATCACCTCTTTATTCCTTATCCCGAGTTCCAACATTCATTGCAAGAGCGTTTGCTCTGCCCAATTTCGGTTATCCCTCTAGCAGCAAATAATTTACGGTACGGTTTTCCTTCTATTTCTCGGTCTGTAGATGTTATCAGCTATGGGCGAACTGCCAGCAACTATGATAAAACTCTGTTTAATGATTTTGACTCTAATCATCCAGAGTCCTTTTATTATCGTTTTGGAGTGGGAACTTCGGCCAAGGTCGAAAAAAATCCAGATCTTGATTGGGGCCAAAACCGCTTTGACTACCAACATAGAATCACCCTCTCTAGGGTGCTAAAACGTAGCAAAATAGCTTTAGCCTTTCAAAACTTGTATACCAGAGTTGTTAATGAAGGCAGTAGTCATGTTATTAATAAAGCTAGTAATTCCTTATTGACTCTTCGTTGGTTTGAATGTTCCGGTGCAGGCTGTGCTGTGGTTGGCAAGCGCCCCTCTAGCCCGCTTCTTGAAAAGTTCATGGGATGGGAGGATGCGACGATTGAACTACCTGATGATGTCAATGCCGGAATTGACATGATTCATAGGTTTTTGAAGGATAAAGATAGACTGGCGGTGATCAATCAACGCAATTATTTACAGAATGTAGCACTTAATGACTGGTCTTACCGCTTTAAAGCAATGCTCGATATACTTGAACTACCAACCCCCGAACCTTTGTCAGTCACATTGGGAAAACTTGATCAAATATATTGCAGTAAAAAGAAAGAGCTAGGGTTCAAAACATATAAGATATGATAGGTAATTTGGCCATGTCTTCAAATTGGTTGAGATAGTACTGCACATCTTGTGTCTGTCCATGGCGCAGGAGAGGTCGCAGCTTTAAATCAGGCTCTGGCTTGAGCAGACCGCTTAGACCCAAACAGAACCTGGGTAACTCTGGCGAGGTGATCCTCCGAATGAAACACGAGGATACACCCGCAAGAGTATGAATAATGCGTTCTAATTCTTTTAGGAGTCAAGCAATCGGATAGGCTGGATAACTTTCGGTAGTATGCAAATATTCAAGAGCCATTTCAAGACTTTTTATGTCAACTCTAAAAGGTGCCTTTACAGGTTTCCGCAAAGGATGTAGACTATTTTCTTTTGCATATTTATCTAACAAGCAAAGGTTTTTGGGTTGGATTTCTCCCCGCACTGCCGCCCATCTTCCATTAACAGAAGCGATAAAAGGTCGAGTGCTTCTAGGGATAGTAAAATTCGGAGAGAAGATATCGAGAAATTTCAATCCACTACCTCCCTGTTCGGGCGTTTCAAGTCCTACTCGATTAAATCTAAAGTGAGCATAGGAAGCGCCATGCACGATGGCCGCAACCTTTGCATTACGAGCAATTGACCAAGCTTCACTAATTGGCAAATCTTCAAAATATATTGTTTTAAATCCTTGGGATTCAAAAAAATCAACAACTTCATCGTTGTTAATTAGCTTGCGTGCACCTCGCCGGGGAATAAAAACCCGTTCTGGAGTTTCAGCATTGTAATCTGCAAATTTAAAGTTTAGGAGTTCAGGGAACAAGTTCAAGTATTTCTCAAATTGAAGTTGTTTTGAATTTTCAACTATTTCACCATAGACATCTCCATCAGTACAGATTATAGGTAATCCAAGGTTCGCAAAAACTTTGCGAGACATGCTAGATGCTCTTTGCCGAAGCACGACCTGAATCTGGACATCTTTATCAAAGCGGTATGACAAAGTCTTCTTTGCAAACAAAACACCTACTGCACATCGAATAACATGAGCGATGTTTGTATCAACATCATTGCGAGCATCAAAAACAAATTTATCCGATAAATCAATAACAGCTTCTTCTTTGAATAAGTTTAAGGCCTTTTGATAAAATCTCCACTTAAAAGATTCGTTTTTCCCAGGTCCCGTACAACCGCTTTTCACGCGCAGATGGATCAAATGTGGCGAAATTTGCTCTTCCGGAAGATAAATTCGCTCGATTTCAGGGTGGTATAAATCTGACAATAATGAAGGATGAGCAAACATAAAACCAGAGCTTACTACAAATCCTGGAATTTTTTCTTCTATACAGATTTCCATTTAAATTTCCTTTCCATTCCTGGAAATAGATACTATGGCGACAACCTAATCCAAAGAAAGGTTGTTGATTTATTGGATAAAGCTAATGAAGGCAAGTAAAACGACTTACCTAATTTTAGTTTTAATTTTTATTGCGCGTTTTATTGCGCGAAAATGACTTATGTAAAACCTCATATTCCTGCAAAAGCTTCTCCCATGACTTTCGTAAGTCACATAAATACTATGCCACTTTGTCGACAAGCATTCTTGAAGGATATCTAAAAATTTTAATTAGCTTCACGAAGATCTCATGAAGAATTTCGTGATTGGCATTTGGTATTCTTAACTGGAGTTTCGATCCAAAGAATCAGGAAAAATATAACTGTACTAGGCACAGGCCGTACTGCAGCAGTCATTCAGGTATTATAGCGGTTCTTGATTGAGTAGATTACACAAACTCCTTATGAACAAGGGGCTTAAGCCCCTTGCCTGCACCTCACTAGAGCGAAAACCGCTATATCACTCACCTTAGGACTGCTGGAAACCGAGGATGAGTACTTGGTTCACGGCTTCAGCTATACCAACTATTTAGAAGACCTGGAACGAGGTGGTGATGTCCCCGGCCTTGCGTTCCCCAACGACGCGGATTTCGTCCTTAAACTGGTCGCGAATATCTACTAATTGGTCAAACTCCGGCTGTACGGACCAGATTTTTTCCCGCAGTTCGTCAATGTCGTGGCTCAGCATGTCCAGAGGTATCTTCCAGCTGTTCTGAGGTGTCTAAAGTGGTGGCCATTTCCGCTAAATAACCGGCAAATTCCTGGCGGGTTTGGGCAACTTTTTCTAAGTCCTGGATGAAACTTTCGGCTTGGTAACTCATAAATTTTCAGGTCCTCCTGATTGTGCAAATAGGTAAGGTGTGGCCATCGTCCCCAAGGTACGATGCCTCGCAGACCGCGATTCTGACGAATAGCTGACAGGCAAAATTTGCCGACCTTTATTGTCGACTGGTCGCCATAACTTTCCACCCACCATTAAGAATGGTGTTAGGGAAAAGATTTACTGCGACTACGTTTTCAGCGTAGAAATTAAAAACTTATGTTGTGGCCGAACCTTGTGCCATTGGTTAAAGGTGTCCACTTAGCACCGCAATTTGATTTTTTAGAAAAAAATGGAGTGATATAAATGACGAATTAGAAGCCGGTTTTTGGTAGTTCCTTAACCGTTCAAGTAAGTCGGCAGAATCTTTTGTAGGATGCGTTAGGCATCGCCGTAACACATCAAAGCCTTGTCCAGCATGGGTTACGCTGTGCTAACCCATCCTACGTTTAATCCAACCTATCTACTCGTTATCACATTCATGCTATTCAGTAGTGAGCCTTTTAGAGCGTTTGCCATGACTGCATTGTCTCGACCGCGTCACTTTTCGAAGCATACAGCTCGCTTTAAACGCTCCCTGTGGTTTGAGCGCATCATGGCGTTGATTGCACTGGCTAATTTAGTCCTGGTGATCTTTGATCTCAGTTACGTCCCCTTGCGGGATTTGTATATTCGAGTTCTGCCGGAGTTCACCACCTGGTACGGCGAAACCTTTAAGGGCATGGTGCCCCATCAGGTGACGACGAATTATTTAGAAACGGTAGACCAACTGGAAGAACAGGTAGCCCAGTCAGGGCTAACGTCTCCGGATGCCCAGGCCATGCTTGAGGCGCTGCGGCAACAAAGCACCGACATGATTGACGAAAATCCATTCCAGACCGCCAACAAGTCGGGCACCCTGGAGCTGATTAAGCTGAAAGTGCGAGATCGCATGGGCACTGAATCCTCCACTGAAGCGTTTGATCAATTTTGGAGTCGGCCCTACCTGACCCAGGCTGGCTATAACCAGGAACTGCGGTTCTTTAATGACGAAATTCGCCCCCTGATTGAAACCAACTACTATCGCGGTATTGGTCTGGATGGCGGACCCATCAATCATTTCTGGCGCATCGACGCCTGGTTTATTCTGGTGTTTTTGATTGAAATCACCGCTCGCTGTTTTTACCTGAGCCGTCGCTACAAAAACCTGACCCGGCGCGATGCGGTGCTGTGGCGATGGTACGATTTGCTGCTGATTATTCCCTTCACCATAACTCGATTGCCCTGGCTGGCTTTGCTGCGGATAATCCCCGTAACGGTTCGGCTAAATCAGGCCCGACTGGTCGATCTGCGCCCCTGGCAGAGCCGCATCAACCACTTTTTTATCAGCCAGATTGCCGTTGAGCTGACCGAGGTGATTTTGTTGCGCGTCATCGACCAACTGCAAAATTTGATCCGCAATGGGGAAGTCAGCGATTGGCTGTTGCGCACTGGCGGCGGGCGGCAGTACATCGACATTAACGACATTAACGAGCTGGAAGCGATTTCCCAACGCACCCTGGCGGTCATCATCAATCAGGTATTGCCCCAAATTAAGCCCGAGCTGGATGGGGTGGTGAACCAGTCTGTGCAAAAGGCGATGGGGGTAGCACCGGGCTACCAGAGTTTTCGGCAGATTCCCGGCATCGGCGGCATTCCGAGCCAGCTGACTCAGGTCATGGTAGCGGAGGTCTCCCAAAATCTTTACCAGGCCCTACAAAAATCCCTGGCCAGCTCCCCCGAGAACCCGGCCATGCAGGCCATGCTGACCAAATTTGCCGCTACCCTGCGCACCGAAATTCAGCAGGACGGCACCCTGGAAGAGTTAGAAGCGATGAGCCTGGCTCTCCTGGAAGAGATCAAAATTAACTATGTGAAGCGCTTGTCCCAGGAAGATTACGACATACTACAGGAGCAGCGCTTCCGCCTGTACGACGAAACCCAGGAGCGATAGACATGGGACAGGGCATTAAGAATCAATGTTGGGGTTAAGGTGATGACGCCCATCGCACAGTTCTGGATTTTAATCAGAGGAGCATGGGCTCTGTACCCTGATGGGTTTCGGGCCATTGAGAGTCACCCCCAAGGTACGCTGATGGCGGTGCTCGTGATTTTACTGGCGGGGCTGTCCCAGGGTATTGGCCAGGCCATTGTCCTGTTTTTGAATCAGGTTAAGCCGATTCGGTTCGTGCTCAGCCTGGGTATCGCTGCCCTGTTATTTGTCTTCAGCGCTGGTTTTTGGGTGTTCAGTGTTTGGCTGGCCAGTCATTTTTTATACGGTATCGATGTTTCCTTTCTGAAGCTCTTTCGGGTCCTGGGGGTAGCCTATGCGCCGCTGCTGTGGAGCTTTCTTGTTGCCCTGCCCTACCTGGGGTGCCGATTTAGGGACAATATGTGGAAACTTTCTCTCTAATAAGGTTGTTCCTCCGCAGTAGTACAGATGTTTGGTGCGGTGTGATAAAATCTCCGAAACTGCGGAAGAACAACCTCGCTGGAGCCGACGAACGCCGCTAGCTCGACGGCGTTCGCGGCTCAGCTCAATCATTAGGCCAATTTGAGATACGGATATGCTACCGAGTACGCAAGCAGTTGAAGTGATCAGGGATCTACAGCCAGAGGATTACGAAGCGATATCTGCTTTGGCGAAAATTTCGTTCCCTATCAATCAGTCAGGATTTGTCACTGCTTGTTGCTTTCCTGATTATTCTGGGGTCTTTGCTAAAGGACACCGCAAACAATGAGTTTTTGGGATATCTTGGCTTAGCCTTGTTGTTTATCGGAAAACCCTTGATGGTTTTTGATACGCTTGTGGCTATAGCACCTTTTGAGGGTTTTAACGGGCGTCATTTAAGGGACTACAACCGCTTAGTATGGCTGGCGTTATCGGCAATTGCAGTCATAATTTTTATATGGGCCTAACCCAAGCCATGCACCGGATGCCACAACCACCGCTTCGCTAAGGTTTTGCCACCGGTGATGGCGAGCGTCAACTCGCCGCGCACAGCTTTGATGCAAACCTAGACCATGAACTGCATTATTCGACCACTCGAATTAGAAGACGAGCCGTTTCTCTATCTTTGAAGGCATCGACCTGTTCTTCAGTTCCACTGAAGCCATGGTGCAGACCTGCATTGCCTGGGTCGCACACCCTGACTGGGATCCCTATGATGCACTCCCCAGGGATGTAGAACTTGAGATTTGGAAGCGGCTGAATCCGGGAGTAGACCTGGGGTGATCGCGAATCTAACTGCCATTTGCTACATCGGAGGGTAAACGGATGACAGCAACGGCCTGGCAATCTTTATCGGTAATTGGGCTATCTGGGCATTCTTAATGAAGCCATGGGGCTGACCTGGACGGGTTCTTCGAAGATGGGCAGACCCCACTGACCCACGCCATTCTGGGTTGGCATGGGCAGTCCCATGGCCGTCAAAAAACTGCTGGAGTTGGGAGCTAATCCCTCAAAACGGGACCGCAATGGGTGGACTCCCTGGGACTAGAGGCACTGCCGCCAGAATTAGCCGAACTGATCGCAGGAGTTGACTTTGACGATGAACATTATGGCGAGGTCCTGCTGCAGCGATCCCTCCAGCAGAGTAAAACCCTGACCCTCTGGTGGGACTAATCAATCCATTAAGCTGTAATCGTTCATCCAGGGAGTTTGGCATGACAACAAACCTGCGCTGGATTCTTGCGATTACAGCGATTATCGCTCCAACCTTACATACATTGTCAGACCTGCTGGAGTGGAGTAACAGCGGATTTTCGCAGATTCAGCTATTGATTAACTATGCTGGATTTCTGCCAATCCCATTCCTGATGCTCGGGTTATACGCCATGCAACGGCCTTACATTGGATGGCCTGGTTTGTTAGGCTCAGTGCTGTACGGAGTAGCTTTCATCTACTTCATCCATACAACATTGTTTGCCCTTGAGAGATCAGTTCCAAATTACGAATTTCTTTTAGAAAAACTCGGAGGTGCTTACACCCTCCATGGGGGATTAATGGTAATTGGAGGTCTGAGGTTTGGCCTCGCTTCACTGCAAGCCAGAGTCTTAGCGCGAGGTGCCGTCAGCCTTTTTGTAATCGGCATCTGGCTCAATTTTGGTATTGCATTTCTGCCACTACCTGATATTTTTCAAATCTTGGGAAGCTTAGTGCGAAACGTAGGTCTGATAGCAATCGGCATCGCCATGATGCGGCTGCCAATTGGCAGCCGCTAAGCCAGAAAATGAACAATATACGATAGGTCATTTTCTCCTCAGGCAGGTTCGTCCAACTTCGCTGTGGTGACCCTAGGTTGGGATTGATGGGGATCGCTAAAGGCCGGATTCTGCACAAACGATTCATCCGATAACGCATTCAGAAACGCCAGCAAATCCTGTCGCTCTTGCTCTGTAAGCTCGAACCCCTGAATAAACGTGCTCTTGAGGGGATTGTCCCGGCCCACCCCGGCATAAGGACCCGTTTCAAGGGTGCGTCCCCCAGCGGCGTAGTGGTCAATGGCCTCATCTAGGGTTTGAATACTGCCATCGTGCATGTAGGGAGCAGTCAGGGCAATGTTGCGTAAGCTGGGGGCTTTGAACCGCCCCATATCCTTCGGGTCGTGGGTAATTTCGTAAACCCCAGTATTGTTGGGGGGATAGTTGCCCTCGGGATTAAGGTTGTACAGCCCGGTGTTGTGAAACGCGACTTCAGCAAACGCCAGTCGCTCATGCTGCACCGAGTCGCTGAAAATCAGCCCCCCGTGGCAGTGGAAGCACTCTAGCCGTTCGCTGTGGAACAGGGCCTCACCCCGCTTGGCCGATGCAGAAATGGCGTTGCTGTCGCCGCCGTAGCGGTAGCGGTCATAGGGAGAATTGAACGAAACCAGGGAACGCTGAAAGGCGGCAATGGCAAAGGTCAGATTCCGAATACTCACCGCTTCATCCCCGTCTGGAAAGGCTGCTGCAAACATGCGAGCGTAGTTCTCATCCTCCCGCAGCAGGGTCAGCAGGTGATCTTCCTTCCCGGCCATGCCCAGCTCCACCGGCTCTTCCCCAAACAGGGGCACCAGCATCTGCTGTTCCAGGTGGCGCATCAGCGGATTGGCCCAGGTCAGCACCGAGTGGTAGGCCACATTCGCCAGGCCCATGGCATTGCGAGGATGAGCTTCCCCCGTCGTCCCCACTGAAACCGCCTTGCCATCGGTAAAGGCCAGCGCCTGAATATGGCACGACGCGCAGGACTGCTCCCCATTGACAGACAATCGTGTTTCGTAAAACAGATGCCGCCCCAGCTCCACCTTGGCCGGGGTCATGGGATTGTCGGCAGGAACCACCGGCTTCGGTGCCCACTCCGGCAGATTCCAGACAAAATCCGGCCCTGCCGCTAAAGCCCGTCCAGCCTGGCTATCCATGGCTAGAACCTGGCTGAACCTCAATGCCAGACAGCAGGAGAGCAGCCCCAGCAGAGCCAGGGAAATCAAACGAGAACGATGTAACAAGCTAATCACTGATGAACGAACAATGGAAACAATGAAAAGTTTTAAGTTCTTAGTTATAAATGTTGAATTGGCCACTTAACTCAAAATTCAAAATTCAAAACTTGGAACTGAATTTATTCTGGTTCCTAACCAGAGAAAATAGCTGACTTCTAAATTCACGCTCTGAGACTTTGTTCGAACTCCCTCAGAGCTACACTTGACCCGGCTGTCCAGGCCCGTCTTACATATTGCGGCAGCGCTTCTCTGACCGGGAACTCGGGAAAAAGTGGACTCCCGTCAGAGTCTGCATACCCTGTTCCTGTAAATCGAAAAATATTCAGTGCTCCCGTTTTGTAAATCCACACTTCTGGCACAGCCAGGGGGATGTAGTCGTTGATGTCGGTGATGGAGGTGAGGTCAGTTTCAATAGCCAGGTCCGGGGGCGGATGAAAGTCTAGATTAATCCGAGCTTTTCCCAAAACCGCTGACAGGTTCTGGATGTAAAAACAGGCGTCAGGTTCTACCCCCGGCACCCCAGTTTTTTTCAAGGTAATCACATTAAATCCCTGCCAATCTTGCCCGGTATTGCGCAGTAACGCCTTGACTAAATCCGACAGAATATCAGTCTGGTTGCCATGTTCTGGAAGGGGAGCCATGAGGTAGATGTGATTATCCCGAAATCGAATGCGCACAGCCGCCCGATCCCCCAGCCGGTTGAGGAGTTGCTCGTATTCGTCAAAACTTGCCGGAAACTGTACTTTAGTGCCAGGCGGCAAGTCCAGGATGTCAGCGGTGATGGTAGGCAACATAGAACGTCGGCAAAGGAAGGGGGGTAGGAAGGTTTACGGTTTACGGTTTACGGGGCAGGGTTAGGAAATGGGAGTGCTATCTATCTAGTCTTACCACCCACTACCCACACCTTGAACCTTACACCCTATACCCTATACCCTTCCCCCTCGCTCCCCTGCTCAATCCACCCGAAACACCGTCTGCCCCGAGGAAGGCTCCCCATCAAACGCTATTCCCAGGTTGTGCATAATGCCCATGCAATCCCCGTCTTCGGGAGCCGACATACAACCGGGGGGCGTATCCGGCACGTTGGTTGACAGGTCATTGGACTGCGCCAGAGCCGCCAGGTCTACGGCAATGGTGTCTGTAGCCGGGTCAACCTCGTTCAGCACAATGTCGGCCCGGTTAGGGTTGAGGCAGCTGGTGGGCTGCAAATTGTCCCCCTCGGCCTGACAACCGGTGCTGCCCAGGTGAATGGCAAATCCGGTAGCTCCTGCCTCGTGACCTGGATCGCCTGTATGAGTTGTGGTTCCATGGCCAGATCCATGGCCGGAGTGTCCTTCTCCCTTAGGCTGGACAGGCAATTCTGCATTCATGTTATGGGTTTCCAGGTCGACCCGCAGGAATTTATAACCGCCGCGCCAGTTCCACCAGAGGGAGGTGAGGTTCAGGGGAGAGGGGGCCAGGGTGGCATCGTCGTGATTCAGGTCGAAGGGGACGCCTACCGTAAACTGCACGCCCTGGTAGTCTCCTGCGGGGACGGTGCCCACTACCTGGGTACGAGTTTCGGGGGTACCGTTGGCGCAGGTGCCGGTGCGGTCTTCGAAGTCCAGCAGGACAACGGTTTCGTACTGCCATTTGCCATCCTGCTCCAGGGTTACGGGGACGGCGTTGCCTTCGGCGTCAATCAGGGCCACGTCTGATATATACAGCCGAAAATCGGTGGGCATGGCCATGGTTTCAGCCGTACCCAGACGGTAGCTCTCGGTGCAGCTAAAGGGCTGGTCGCCTACCATGCCCTCAAAGTTGAGGGTCACCGGCTGGGTCTCGGCAGCCCGGCTCTGACTGAGAAGTGACCCACCTAACCAGGGAGTAAAGGCCAGTAAGGTAATAGCAGCAAAAGAAACAGGTTTCATGGTCATGCAAACAGGGAGAAATAGACAACAGATAAAACGAGATGTCCTGGAGGTTTGGAGCTTTTGAGGAAGGGCAATAACCTTCCGTAGGGGCGCAGGGCCTGCGCCCTTAGTCAATCAGCATTACAACCGGTGTTTTCATTTCAAAACGACTTTCTTAGTCAGGTTTAGCCCCAGGTGGAGGGGGGCTCTTGCAGGTACCTCATGAGCTTGAGGGCCTGCTGGTAGTGGGTACCTAAACCCAAGTTTCTGAATTGGTGAGCCGCCTGGCTCAGATCTGCGATCGCGGCCTGGGTACGCCCCCTGCGCTGGTGCAGCATGGCCCGATTGAAGTAGGCCTGGGGATAGTCAGGATTCGTCGCCAGTAGTCGGTCGTAATCCTCTAGAGAAGCCTCCCAATTCCCCATCTGGTGGTGGCAGCAGGCCCGGTTGAAGTAGGCTCTGGAGTCGGCCTGGTTCAGTGCAAGCGCCTGGTTCAGGTCGGCTAAAGCCTGCTGAGGGCGATTCAGGGCCAGGTAGGCCACAGCCCGGTCATTGTAGATATCAGCCATGCGGGCATTGGGGAGAGATGGGCTGTGGGTCAAGGATTGGTCGTAGTCTGAGACGGCCCCTTCGTAATCCTTCAGATCGAACTGGGCAAGCCCACGATTGTAGTAAACTCGATAGTCTTCCGGCGTCAGTTCCAGCACCTGGTTAAAATCTGCCAGGGCCGCTTGGGGTTGCATCAGACGATAGTAGGCCAGCCCCCGGTTCAGGTAGTCATTGGGGTTAGCGGGGTTTAACTCCAGAGAGTGAGTACAGTCTGCAATAGCCTGCGCTTCAAGCTCTTGCTGCAGTTCCACCAGACACCGATTGCTATAAGCCGAGGCCAGCTGAGGATCAGCTTCAATGGCTTTAGTAAAGGCCTGCACCGCCTCGGCAAACTGCCCGGATTGATAAGCCCTCACTCCGGCATCAAAGGCGGCTTTTGAAGGGGCTTCCGGCAGGACCGGAGCCGCCAGTGCTGGGGTTACTCCCAGCATCAGCCAGGTCATGAAAACACTCATTAGAACAACGGATACCAGCCATCGTTGCAAGCTTCGAACCATTGGCGTTCTCCTGGATAAGGGGGGATTCAACAGGAAACCTGCCATCGCCAGGACAGCAGGTTTAGGAACATTACAGGGAGTTACCAGCCTTTTTCGGACTGGTCCAGAACGTAGGCGGCAACATTTGCAATTTCTTCAGGGGGCAGCCGCCCTTTGAAGGCAGGCATGGCGGCTTTACCGTTGGTGACCTGGTTCTGAATGGCCTCCAGAGAATCCATGCCGAACTGGGCCAGGGCATCGGCCTTGAGGGTTTTGGCCCCATTCACCACATTGCCGCCGCCGATATGGCAGGCCACACAGTTGGTATTAAATACAGTCGTTCCGGCAGCCGAATCAGCGGCTTGCACTGGAGCGACCCTAACGACCAACAGACCGACCAATGCGACGATTAAAGCAGATACAAAGGCTTTCACAATTCTCCTCTCCGGCAAATTACCTCTCAGGATGGAGGGAGTTTCCAGAATGAGTCAAAAGACAGCCTGTCAAATATTACAAAGCATTGCGGGTTTCCAGCAGACCAATCTCTCAAAGTTGATCCTGAATTAGCCACAATAAGAGGCTAAGCTGTCGTGCATCTAAAACGCACTCTGGATTTTCTGAATCCCTTATCCATAGGCTTATGCTGGAATTGGATCCATGTAATTTAAATGCTGAACAGCTTAAACACTTACAAAAATTTTCAGTTTATCAATGCGTTTGTTAATGGTTGAACAGACACCGAATCGTGATGGGGGGATTCCTAGGGGGAGCTATATTTGCGGCGGGCGGCATTGTGATGTGGCCGTTGTTGATGTTTTCTATCGTTGCGATCGCCCTCCTTATTGAACGCCTCATCTTCTGGGTCCGCATCAGTCGCCGCCAACGGGCCGTGGTGCAGGATATCTTGCGCACCTATCGCCACAGTCCCGTTGATGTTTTCCCAAAACTCCGTCAGAACATTAATCTGCCTGTCGCCCGAATTTTTCTGGAAGCCCTGGAAATTGAAAGAGCCAGTCTCCGCCAGTTTCACATGGCATTAGCCAGCGCCATGCAGGCCGAACTTCCCTATCTCAAGCGGTTCAACACCGTCTTCGCAACCATTATCAGCGTGTCCCCGCTATTGGGTCTTCTGGGCACCATCCTGGGGCTCATCACCTCCTTTGATGCCCTACAGATTGGGGACATTGGAGCTAACGCCAGTGCGGTAACTGGCGGCATCAGCGAAGCTCTGGTATCTACCGCCGCCGGGTTGACGGTCGCCATTTTTACCCTGCTGTTCGCCAAACTGTTTCGCGGCCTCTACCGCCGTCAGATGGCCCTGATTCAAGAATATGGCGGGCAGCTAGAAATTTTTTATGAGACTCACTACGAGAGGCAAAGCCAGCCTAAAGAAGGAGCTTACGCAACTATGGATAGGACTCAAGAGGCTGTAGTCATCATCAACGCTGATGAAACGGTCGTTCACGGTCGGGTAATTACGGTTATGGATCAACTCGGAGAGATCGAAGGAGCGACCCTGGGAATTGCCACTCAACAACCCGAACAATAGGGTGCTTGAGAATTTGATAGAACCGAATGGAGTAGGAGAGACAGCCCAAATCGAATGTAGGGGCACCTATTAGGCCTCCGTAAAATGATCTACTTCTCATCCATTGACCGGCGTGGCTTTGACCGGCCACTGCGAGCCAAATTATAAGACTGAGAAAACGCCTTCTTGCGAGCACTGGTCACCCGACCGCTCTGGTAATCGGCATCCAAATCTTCCAGCACACTCTGTTCCTCTAATAATGCTGGAGAGGGTGGCATTGCCGCTATTGTATCTCTAACATTTTGCAGTGAAGCACTGGCAGCTGCATAGTCGCCCCGATCGGTAAACTCAATCGCTTCCCGCCGAGCCCGAGCCGCCATCAGCAGGGCCGCTCGGCAGCGTAAGCAACTACGTCTTGCACCATGTCCACTGTTCGGTATTGATAGTGCAGGGAGAGTCCTAGGGTGGAAAGTCACTGCCCACGCTGGCCAGCGCCGAAAATTTTGGATTGTTGAATATCACTGAAATAAGGCTGGTGAGCATTGCCCACCCAGTCCTGTCAAGGTGGCTTGGGGAACAAACCTGCGACCTGCGTAGGGGCATTATCGGCCCACCGACTTACGCAAAATCCCGCAGACTATGCTTTTGGGCCGTAATGCACCGCTTACGGTATCGAGTGACTTCCTTGACGCGAACGGTGCGTTCCGGCCAATGCGAAACCTTTGCATCATCGAGGGGTGGACCTAAGGCCGAGAACACACCCTACGGCAAAGCAGGATTTTGGCGGGTTCAATGGGACAAAATTTCCTCTTTTCGGACCACCTTGACAGGGCTGGCACTGCACAACCTAGGGTAGATCAAGGCTTTCGGTAATCTGCAAGGGTTGATTTCAAATTGATTCAGGGCCGTTCCAGGGTCAGTTTCTTTCTGGAGATTCCCTAAAACATCACCTGAGGTGAGCGACATCCTGCGAGAGCTTTTAATTCGTGGAAATCCAGGATGGTGATGGTGTTTCCATCCAGCTTCAGCAGGCCATCCCGCCCCATTTTCTGCAACACCCGAGACAGGGTTTCAGGAACGGTGCCGATGAAGGCCGCCAGCTGTGCCTTGGTGATCGCTAACTCTACGACCTCGCTATGGCCTGACTGGTGGCTGAGCAACAAGAGATAGGTGGCGATTCTCCCAGACACTTCCTTCAGCGATACGGTTTCGATCAATTGCGCAAACCGGCGCAGGTGATGGGAAAAAATCGTCAGTAAGTTGAACGATAACGTCGGGTCGAGTCGTATTAACTCCAGGAATGGCTCACGGGGAAGAAACAGTACCTGGAGGGGGTCTAAAGCGACAGCATTCGCGGAATACCGGCGACCGTCAAATGCGGGCACCCCGGCCAGGTATTCACCCGGTCCCAGCATGCCCATAATCTGTTCTCGACCCGTTTCGGCATACTTGAAGACTTTCACCTGCCCCTCAAGAATGATGAAAGAACCGTGGCACTCATCTCCACCGGAAAAGAGGAGGTCTCCGGCCTGGAAAGATTGCAGAGTTCCGATGCTGGTCACCTGCTCCAGGCTCTGATCCGATAGGTTGTGCAGAAGCGCTGTCTGGCCGAGAAACTCGGTTAACTCCTGGGATAACTGAACCATAGCTGTCTTTACAGACTCCAACGAAACATTGATGCCCCAATTGACCTATGTCAAGGTCATTTTTAAGGGCTGCGTTTAGAATTGTAACGTAGGTCAGTTTAAGGTCATTTGCAGCTAAAAATTTAGGTCGTCATCTTCTGAACCTAATGCTTGCAATATACGGCCATTTACTGGAACGATTCAGTCATATTTAATCAGGACAATAGGAATGCAAATCTTGCTTTCTAAAGGTTTTATGAATTCTACCAAAACCCATCAAAGAACCAGATTTTGCTCTGTTTCAGCAGCTCACCATTTGTATTTGGAAATCACACCCATGTTTAACAATCTTGGCACACTAGATCGCCTGATTCGTCTGGTTTTGGCCAGCGGCATACTCTATTTGGGCTTATATCCCTATGCCCATTCTGGCTTAGGGATTGGTCTAGATATTGTCGGTACCGTCTTAGCCGGCCTTAATCATCGTTTCGGCCAAGGGGTGGTTCAAACGGCATCTAAGGCATCTAAAAGATAGGGCATGGAGCCCAGGGGACGGTTGCGAGCGGGGCGCGGC
>CAZPYG010000074.1:0-2112 GCA_964590465.1 uncultured bacterium
GAGAAACACCAGCGGAACTCTATATTCCTTTAACTCGGCAGCCAAGTCAGAGGCATAGACCAGATCAAGCAATCTTTCACCGAGCTTTTGACTATCGCGGGGCGACTCGAAGCACAGTGCTCCCAGTCCGACCCGTGGGTCAAATACTCCATGATCATGAAAATGGACAATCTCATAAGGGTCTTCGTCATCCCATGCCTGTTTTAAGGCAGCCTTCATAGCCTGGAAAGTCGGTATTGGCAGGATATCTACCTTGACAATGCCTTCACCTAATCTTTCGACAGCTTTGACCAGAGCCCGAGCGCTACTGCGGTGGTCAACATACCCAACTGGGTGACCCTGTTCATCGATCTCTGGACGCGGACAAATCAGCAGCACCCGAATCGGTAAATCAGCCTTAATCGCTGACTTAGACTCACGATTCGGCAGTCGTCGCCGCACCCTGGCCTTCATAGCCCCTTGAGAAAAATATCCTTTGCCGTCGTGCAAAATTTCCCACGGTAATGACAGCAAATGAGTGGCGGCTTCCCGGAATTGAGCCGCTTCCTCCTCTGAACTTCCTTCAACAGGGTCGCGGTCCACCTCTACCGAAAAACGACGGCTGCCAGTTGTCTGTCGCCATGCTGCTAACGGTTCTCTGGCAGAGTCACCGGCAATTGCAGCTTTGTACAGCGAATTTCCCCATTCAGGCAGCTTACTTTCCGTTTTCACAGCGATCTCTTGAAATACTCCCGTGGGCCACTGGTAGTACTTTTCGATGTACCAGCGGATTTCGTCCAACTCAATGGGTCCCAGAGGGGCAGTCAAACGATAACGGCGACTGGTAATCTCTGGACTGTTATCAGCGGGGAGGTAGGTGAGTTCGGCGGTGGTGGTGGCGCGGCGGATATTGTCGTGTTCGGTGATGTGGGGGTCGGTGAGGGTAAGGAGGAGTTCTTCGACGGGTTCGACTGCGACGGTTTGACCGGGCTGCAGGTCGTTGGGGAGTTCTTCCCCCAGGGCGGCGTAGATAGCGGGGATGGCTTCGTTCAGGCCGTTCGTGCCGTCTTGTACAAAGGTGTGGGCGTGATCTTCGGGGAAAAGCAGATTCAACAGCCCCATATCCACGCCGGACATGACTACGGAGATGACTTTGAATCCGTTCTGACTATCCTGGGCGAGTTGTAGGGCAAGGCGGGTCTCACGCTGGACCCAGCTTGATGCGAGGGACTTGACCGTGATCACCACCAGAAAATGACGAGCGCTGCGAATGGCGGCTTCAACCTCGGTCCACAGGGAATCGCCACCGCTGAGCTTTCTGGAATCGACCCAGGTGGAGAGGCCATGGGATTCGAGAGTTTCCCGCAGCTTTCGGACGGTGGGGTCATCCTGGGTGGTGTGGGAAATGAAGATGTGGGGCTGGCGGTGCTGGTCTGGCATGGAATGTCGCCCTGGGGTAAGGGAGCGTGCCGTTTCTCGCTAAATAAGCCATAAACAAAAGAAATCTGCCAGTTTCCGGACTCTGGATATGTGGCGTTATCATAAGGGTGAAAGCTTACCAGTCAGCCTCTTTCAGGGAATTTTATAGGATTGTGGTCTATAACAACGGAATCTCTACAGCTGTCGCACCACTTTTACAATCTTTTTCAAGCCCTGCCGGAGGAGGCGAGGCAAGGTTTTCTAGAAGCCCTGGTAACAAATAACCGCGTAGAAATTGAGGACCTGCTGTTTTATCAGGATTGTAAATCTGCCAGAGAGGAGGGGTTTCTAACGAATGATGAAGCTGAGGAATTCCTGACCAACCTGCCGCAATGAACTACAAAATTGCGAAAGCTTTCAAAAAGCAGACGGATAAGATTAAGGATCCTCGAATCCTGAAAAAGATCAGGAAGACCATTGAACAAATTTATGAAGATCTGCATTGCAGGATATAGCTGACCTTGCACCCTTAAAAGGATTCTCAAACTATTACCGCATTAAATTCGACTATCGCTACCGTATTGGTATTTATTATGACGGTGGCGACGTTGAAATCTTACAGATTGGTAGCCGTGAAGGATTCTACAAGAATTTTCCTTGAACCTGAATAACAGGTAGCATTCACCATTACTGAGTTATATCGTTTTGCTCTGT
>CAZPYG010000074.1:2212-25239 GCA_964590465.1 uncultured bacterium
GTTATATCGTTTTGCTCTGTTGTCTGGATAGCTTCAGCTTTTTGAATGCGTCGGGGGCAGTTTTGCCAGTCTTGCTCAGTACAGTCCAATGCGCGGCAGTCGAATTCACAGGCTGCCGAGTCAGCTGGCACTTCAGCGACAAACATCGGCTTTAATTTTTGCCAAAAACTAGCGATTGGGCGGAGCATAAGCGTTACCTGTACTGGGGGGGGAGTGCGGACGCTTTCTGTAGAATAGGGCTTTTTTCCCAGCCAGGGACTTTTGTAAATAAAGCGTTCATCAAGTGATGTCAAATGCTAGTAAAAATTTCTGAAAGGTTTAAAGCTCTTTGACCTTGAACTCGGGCTCAGGTCGGGGCGCTAAAGTTTCGCAGCAGTCATCCCCATGGGATGGTCAGGGGTGGAGCAATCATGGCATTTAAGACCTGCTCAGGGGAATACGGACATTTAGCGGGAAATGTTTCCCAATGATTTAAACCTCCTGATGAACTGAAGCGTCAGAAGCCGGCTTTTTGACAACTCCTGCGGCATGGGGGGCAATCACCGGAAACGAAAGTCTAAACTGCTTCGCATCTATGGGCTCAAACCCGGCTTCGTGGAGAATTCTGGGAGTTTCTCGATTGGGATGGCAGTTGTCAAACAGTCGCTTCCAGGCCGGGGCTACCAGATCCTGGACCTGACGATTCCATGTGCCAGATTCTGCCGCCACGTGCTCTACATATGCAAAAATCCCCTCGGGCTTGAGCACCCGCTGAATTTCTCCCAGGGTCTGGGGCAAGTCGCTGACCGAGCAGAGGACGTAGTTGCTGATCACCGCATCAACACTTTCATCGGCCAGGGGCAGGTGTTCCGCCACCCCTTCAATCAGCTCGATGGACTGCATACCCTGCCGCTGGGCTTCGTCGTTAAGGTAGCTGTGCATGTAGGGATTGGGTTCAATGCCAATCCACTCCACATCCTTCTGCAGATAGGCAAAGCTGGCTCCGGTGCCGGGGCCAATTTCCAGCACCCTGCCACGGAGTTGACCCAGCAGGGTTTGCTTTAGCTCGTCCAGGTTGTCATGGTGATCACAAGCTTTGAGTTTGATTGCCCGGTTATCAGCGGAGTTCGCCCTGGCCATTCCCCAGGCGAAGAGGCGCTTTTGCAGTTGGGCGAGGGGTGAATGAGACATAAATTAGATGGTGCTTGGCAAAATACTGACTGGCAAACAGAGTAGCAAACCCACTGGGGAAATCTTGAGCTGATCAAGGTTGTCCCTCACTGAACTGAGAAACACGATCCCTCGACAGCCTCTATTTGTTAATATGTTTTTTCAAGCATTGCCGTTTCCTGCAGTCCCTATTTCCCGAGGGCTAAAACTGCATTTTGTCCGCCAAACCCAAAACTGAAACACAGTGCGGTGTCAAAGTGGGTTGCGGTAGAAGATGTGACTAAATTCGGGTATATGCCCTTTTCTCTGGTGCCCACATTAGGGGGTAAATTTTGATGGCTCAGGGCAAGCAGGGTAAACATAGCCCCGATTGCCCCTGATGCGCCTAGGGTATGGCCAGTCGCCCCTTTGGTAGAACTCATAGGGGGCAAAGCTGGGAAAACCTTGGTTATCAGAGTACTTTCCTGGTGGTCATTCAGCTCGGTGCCAGTGCCATGGGTGTGAATATAGCCGATGGTTTGAGCAGCCAAACCGCTGCGTCGGAGACAATTCTCCAGGGCCATGCGGCTACCCTGTTGTTGAACATCTGGGGCGGTCATGTGGTAAGCGTCGGCGCTGAATCCGGCGGCCAAAATGCGTCCATATATTTTGGCATGCTTTCTGGTCGATAGAGCCTCGGTAGATTCCAGCACCAGGACAGCAGCCCCTTCGCCGAGCACCAGACCTTCCCGCCGGGGGGAGAAAGGATAACAGCCGGTCTTGGCCAGGGCACCCATTTTGAGAAAGCCTGCCATGGTTAGCGGTGTGATGGGAGCCTCGACGGCACCGACGATGACGCGATCGCAGCTCCCCTGTCGAATCAACTCCGCCCCCTGAAAAATTGCCCACAGTCCTGTTGCGCAGGCGGCCATCGGTGCCATGACTGGTCCCGTCGCGCCGATTTTGCGAGCAACCGTGACGGCTGCCATGTGGGGCAATGCCTCCATCCAGCCATCGCCATCGGGAACCTCCCCTGCCGACAACCAGGGCCTGGCCATCTCCTCTACCTGTCCCTGGAAGCCCCGACTGGAACCGATGACAACTCCACAGTCCGGTAATGGGCAATACAGTCCTGCATCCTCGAGAGCCTCCGCTAACGCCGGCAGCAATAAGTCGTGAACCTTGGTGGGATGTTTGCCAACCATGCCCACGGGAACCACCGGCAAGTCAGCAAATGGCTGCCTCAAATGAATTGCCGTCACCCCCTGGATTAGATGATCCCAACAGACCGAGACGGATGATCCCAGGGCAGACACCAGGCCCATGCCAGTAACCAAAACCGGTCTTTGCTTCACCACGAATTGATGCGCTCTTGTCTATGTCTAACCCCCGGATGAAGCGTTCCCATGACTTTATGCAGCAGTTGTAGGGTAACCATGGGGCACAGGAAAGGGGCAATGCTTTAATTTTAATGGCCCGGAGTTGCCCTTAAAAGAGAACCCAGAGTTTTCTAAAAACCCTGGGTTCTGGAGAAGCACTCTGTTATGGCCTAATCATCGAAGTGATTGATGATGGCAGTGGCGAACTCAGAGCACTTCAGGGGAGGTTTGACCGGCGGTTCCATCATGCGGGCCAGGTCGTAGGTCACTTCGCGGTTGGCAATGGCGGCCCCAATGCCCTTCTTAATCAGGTCTGCGGCTTCTTGCCAGCCCATGAACTCCAGCATCATTACCCCTGAGAGGATGACGGAACCGGGGTTAATCCGGTCCAGACCGGCGTGCTTGGGTGCGGTACCATGGGTTGCTTCAAAAATGGCGCAGGTATCGCCGATGTTAGCTCCCGGTCCCATGCCCAGGCCACCGACAATGGCAGCGGCGGCATCGGACAGGTAATCGCCATTCAGGTTCATGGTGGCCAGGATGGAGTACTCATCCGGGCGGGTCTGAATCTGCTGGAAGATGCTATCGGCAATGCGGTCATTCACCATTACCTTGTCTTTCCACTGGCCGTTGCCGTGGGTGTCCCAGATTGCTTCGAGGATGTTCTTGACCTCGTCACAGGCTTCGGCTTTTTTCTCAGGGGTGAGGGCATCGTACCCCGGTTCCAGCTTGCGGGCATTGTCTTCGACAGAAATATCGGGGTTTTCTTCTTTATTGCTGAGCACCCAGGACTCCCGCTCGGTGACGCATTCCTCCCGAAATTCTGTTCTGGCCAGTTCATACCCCCAGTCCCGGAAGGCCCCCTCCGTGTACTTCATGATGTTGCCCTTGTGAACCAGCGTCACCTGCTGCTTAGACTTGGGCAACCGCAGGGCGTGTTTGATGGCCCGACGCACTAGTCTATGACTGCCGTGTTTGCTGATGGGCTTAATGCCGATGCCCGAGTCCAGCGGAATTTGCTTCTTACCGTGCTCAGGCGTGGCGGGAATGAGCTCAGTGTTCAATAGCTTGATCAGTTGGTCACAGATGGGGTCGCCTTGCTTCCACTCAATCCCTAAATAAATGTCTTCGGTGTTTTCTCGGTAAACAATCACATCCAGCTTCTCTGGACTGCGGTGGGGGGAAGGGGTGCCAGGGTAGTACTTACAGGGGCGCACACAGGCATAGAGATCATTAATCTGTCGCAGTGCCACATTGAGGGAACGAATGCCCCCACCGATGGGAGTGGTCAGCGGTCCTTTGATGGCTACTCCATATTCTTCAATGGCTTTCAGGGTGTCTTCCGGCAGGTACTGAAAAGTGCCATAAACATCACAGGCTTCGTCACCGGCATACACTTTGAACCAAACAATCTGGCGCTTGCCGTCGTAAGCCTTGGCAACTGCCGCATCAAATACCCGTTGGGCCGCAGGCCAAATATCCACCCCCGTTCCATCTCCACGAATGTAGGGAACTATAGGGTTATCTGGTACGACTGGCTCACCTGCTTGAAAGGTGATGCGCTCGCCAACAGTGGGAGGAGTAATCCGTTCGTACATTAAAAATTGCCCCCGGAAACGACAAATAACCCACAGTCTAATGCGGTTTTTTGCCCCTAACCGATCGATTGACAACTTTCAGCCGAGATTTAAGACATTTTTCAGACTGTGGCTTACCTTCTCCCGGTCAAACCAACCTGGCTCTGAGGTATCCCCTGAAAGATGGCGACCCGAGATCCATTAATCGCCATCCTGATTAGCTTTGTCGTTCAGTTAACGCAGCAGTCTACCCTGGTAAAGGTCCAGTTACTATGGCAAGAATCCTCATCGTCGATGATGACAACACCCTACAAATTGCTCTCAAGCGCCGACTGCAGTCCTATGGCTTTGAGGTTATAGACGCAGATTCAGGGCAGGATGCCTTAGACAAATTAGGTGACCAGCCCGTAGATGTGGTTGTTTCAGACATCCTCATGCCCGAAATGAACGGCTTCGAGTTTTGTCGTCAACTACGGGAGCGCCCCAACGGCCAGTCAGTGCCGTTTATTTTTCTGTCCAGCCTGGGAGATCTCAACGATCGGGTCCAGGGGTATGAATTGGGGGCAGATGACTATCTGGTCAAGCCGTTTCATTCCCAGGAGTTGGCGGCCAAAATTCAAGCCGCCCTCGCCCGGGTAGAACGCATGAAACTAGCCTTTGAACAATCCACACCTCAGGCCGCCAGTACCGCTTTGGACCAGCCGGAACCCTTACCCCTAAGCCCCGCCGAAGAAAAAGTCTTTTGGGAAGTGGTGCAAGGCTTCACCAACAAGGAAATTGCCGATAACCTGTACATTAGCCCGCGTACCGTACAAACCCACTTGAGCCGGATTATGACCAAGTTAGGGTTTACGAATCGCTCTCAAATTGTGCGCTTTGCCTTTGAACATGGCTATACCCAGCCCGGCGTGAAGGTTACTCCATAAGCCTCAGGCTATTCCTGTCGGGCGCAGTCTTGTAGCTCCTGCACAAGATTGACCATAAACCAGTCAATCCAAACTTGCCTCTGGCTTTCTAGGATGGCCTTCGATGTCATCCGATATAGCAGTGGCCCGATGGGTTGAAACATCACCAAGGGGATCTAAACCGTCATTCCCGCCCAGTCGGCATCTAACAGGGAGCATAACGTTGTGAAAGTAATGCAACAGACCCGCCCCCCTGCTCCCTCGCTCCCCTGCCCCTCATGGTGAACCTCCCGTCAGGATACCCTAACCCCCCAGCGAACGATGCGGCGGGTGACAGAATATTACGACTTGGCCGGGGCTCTGGACATCACCCTTAAGTTATGGATAACTAAATATTGATTAAGTAACCTTTTGACTTTCAGAGCATGGTAACCGCGATCCCTAATTCCAATGCAGTGCCCGAAATTAAAACGGCTGTTGAAGAAAATCTTCTCGCCCCACGGTTCTACACCACTGACTTCGAGAAAGCTGCCGACATGGACCTTTCCGAAGGCGAAGAAAATTTGCAGGCCATGCTGGAGGAAATGCGGGCCGACTATAACCGTCATCACTTCATGCGCAATGATGACTTTAACCAGGCCTGGGACCACATCCAGGGGGCTGAGCGCAAGGCGTTTATCGACTATCTAGAGCGGTCCTGTGTATCCGAATTCTCTGGCTTCCTTCTGTTCAAAGAACTGTCGCGCAAGCTGAAGGGTCGCAATCCCATGCTGGCGGAGATGTTTCACCTGATGGCGCGGGACGAAGCTCGCCATGCGGGGTTCCTGAACAAATGCATGAACGACTTCAACGTTTCCCTGGACCTGGCCAAGCTGACCAAGAACCGGACTTACACCTTCTTCCCGGTAGAGTGGATTATCTACGCAGTTTACCTGTCTGAGAAAATTGGCTACTGGCGCTACATCCTGATTTATCGCCATCTGGAGCAGCATCCCGAGAACAAGTTTTATCCCCTGTTCAACTACTTCGAGAGCTGGTGTCAGGATGAAAATCGCCATGGGGACATTTTTAAGGCATTACTGCGATCTCAACGGCCCCTGTGGAAAGGCTGGAAAGCCCGCTGGTGGAGCCGTTTCTTCCTACTTTCGGTGTTTGCCACCCACACTCTGACCGTCCATGAACGGGCTAAGTTCTACGAAATGCTGGGCCTCGATACCACCCAATTCGATGAAGAAGTAGTGCGACAGACCAACAACACCTCCGCCCGGGCGTTTCCCGTCATTCTAGATGTGGATCATCCCCAGTTTTTCAAGCGCCTGCACCGCTGCTCAAATCGCAATTTGGACCTGAAGCGAATCGCCGAGAGCAACGCACCAAAGCCAATCAAGTTCCTGCGCAAGCTACCTTATATTTTAGGGACCGTTGGCGACCTGCTGCGGCTGTTTTTGCTGAAGCCCATTGATGCAGAAGCCATGCGGGGCACTGTGAGATAGCAGGCCGAATTTCCTTGTGGCTGTGCGCATACAGTGATAGCTGACCGATAACTGGCAATGAGGAGCGTTCGATAAAACGTTGAATATCAAATGCTCCTCAGATACTGATTAAAACTGATACCAGATTTTGCCCTCGACCCCCCCTCCATCTGCCCCCGCGATATGGGTGTAGCCGCCTAATACAAAGGTAAGATTATCCGTAGCCCGGTACCACACATGGCCGGTAAGCTTAGTAAAGCTGCCCCCTTGCTCTGGATCAGGGCTGTCGGAATTTCCTCCTCCCAAGGAAATGGACTGCTCCAGCTGCGCCGCCAGGGCGACCCGGTCGGCGATGTCCTGGCTGACCTCCCCAAAGAGCTTGATTTCGTTACTGACACCGCTATCGAGATACTGACGATAGGCCGCCTCGACGGACCAAAAACCGTTCCGTCCCCCCAATTCATAGCCGCCGCTGACGGGTACCCGCGCTTCCAGTCCTACGGCCCCAGGCCCGAGGGGTAAGTCAGCATTTTGGTCGTATCCCAGGGGAATCAACACCGTACCTTGCAGGGAGGTGGCAATGGGGGCATCCAAGTCATTAAAACGCCACCGTGCTCCTAGTTCCAGGTCTGTGAAGCCAGAGTTGTTAAAGTCCTCTCCGCCCACTTCATTGTCTAGCCAGGCATAGGGGAGTTTAAAGGTCAGGGTAATATCATCCTGAAGACCATATTCAGCGTAGGCTTCCAGTTCAAATTTATCAAAGTTATCCACATGGAACGTCCGCACCGTGAAGCTGGTAAATGTACTGCCTTCAGGTTGGGTAAAGCCGTTGGCATGGGCCGCTGGAGTCGGCATCATCAACAGCGGTGACGATAACCCCAGCGCGGCTAAGCCTCGCATTCCGGCCCCTGGCCATGTTTTCATAGGTTTTGCCTCACAGTTCTTTGGAAGGTTTCTGCAGCGGTAAGGGCCCCATAGGGATCTCCCTTATACAGCCCGTAATGCATCAGGGAAAATTTGTTAAGCCCAAGCTGATGAACCTCCTGCAGCCAATTGCGGCGCATCATCAGCAGAAAGTCATGGGCCACGGTATCGGCTCTACCCCCGTCAGGATGGGCTTCTTTAAGACTGGGTTCGTAATGGGACACCATTAACGAGCGGTGATATCGGGAAAACACCCGGCAGCATTGTAGAATCTGCGCCGGATTACCCACATCCGGGCGATTTTCGTAGGAGTTCACTTCCCCGGTACGGTGAGGGCGCATGGACTGAAACGCCACCCCATCCATGGATTGCATGAAATCTCCAAAGGGGTCAATCATGCTGCGTCCGCTGCCCGTGGTCGGGTCATCAAACGTAGATACCCAGCCTCCCCAGCTGGGGGCAACCCAGGCGTTGGGCAGGTAGGTTTTGATGATTGTTCTGGCCTGCTGTAAGTTTTGCATCAAGGCCTGGTAGTAGGGGGCGGTGGTGGCGTTGTAGGTGTCCGCCGGCACACGCCAGTAGGAAAATTCAGTTGCCAGGGTCCAATAGGTGGGCTTGTGATGGACGTTGGCCTGGCGCACATAGCGGGCCAGGGTGTCGATGTCCCGCAAATATTGGTCAGAGATGTGATAGTTCCCCGTGGGCCGCTGCTGGTCATTCTCCCAGGTGATCACATGGATGGTAAAACCCTGGTTAAACCAGGCTGCCAACTGCCCGGTGTGGTACAAATTGTCCCAATCTCTGAGATGCCCCCGTTGGTTGTCATAGCTATTCAACCATGCCGAGAGAAACTGTGGTGCCCAGGCTTTAGCAATGGCACGAACCGTCGTATTATTTTTGACTTCTCCCAAAAATCGGTAGGGATCAGCGCCAATTCCCAGGATCCAGTCCTGGGTAATATCTGTAGCACGGGCGTTCATGACTGCCGTTTGACAACTGGGGAGGGCCAGGGCAGAAAAGAGGGAGGCCGTTGCCAATAGGCCATAACATACCTGACGTCGAGAATAACCATTGGGCATGGACTTCATAGGGCTAGCTAAATTCGCTGCAGGAGTCTGAAGTAAGCATTTTCTCGAACCACTTGAAACCCAGGAATTTCACTGTCCGAGTTTTGCAACCAAAAGGATCCTACTCTATCTCTTCCAGCGATTGGGGAAGCCGCATTAGCCAGCAAAATGTAGTTCACAAACAGCGCAGGATTCTGTAAAGCAGGCAGAAACTCGTACTGGTAGGGCAAAACAAAGGCCTTAGGACGCCGTAGACGATAAAGAATAGAGGAGGCCACGGTATCATCGGCGAGTATCACCTGTCCCTCATCGAGAGACCCCGAGAGTATTCGAGCAATTTCTTTTGCGGCTTCGCACTGCTGGGCCGCTTGTTGAACTTCCATAGAAACCGTGGGAACCCGACCGCTGATTTGACTCCACAGTAGCGTCTCTTCGGGAGCCAGCAGATTTTGTTCCTGCAGGGTGAACATATAGACGGAACTGACAACCAGAGCCACCGTTAACAGAATACGGCTAACCACCCTTTGGGGGGCTGCATGCCACCAAATGACTGGCAGCAACCCTAAGAACACACCAAAACGGCTGGCAGACGGGAAAAATACACCCTGCCAAAAGGAAAGAGTCAGCATGATGATGGGCAGTAACAGAATTAGCGTCAGTCCCCATCGGTGCTTACGAGCGCTTTGTACAATGCCAACACAGGTAATCAGGTAGGCCGGAGCGATGGGAATTAGCCATTGCAGGGTAGCTCCGATGCTGGGGAAAATTTTCTCTTGCCGAATCAGAGAGATGTTGCGGGCACTTTGCAAAGAGCCATAGGGACTATTTACAAAGAAAAAGGCATCGTCGGTGGTAATCCAGTTGAAGTATAGAAAAGCACCAATGGCAACGCAACTCATGAACAAAACCACCAGCACCGATGACACCTGAAAGCCCACGGGTTCGGTGTTATGGAAAATCATCAGCAGGATGATGCCCAACAGCGGCAGCAGTAACCAGGCTTCAAATCGCACCAGCATCAACGGAGCCAGGGTCAACCCCAACAGCACCAGCGCCAGTCCTGTGGACAACAATCTCTGGTCCCGCTCCTGGGCCAGGTCCAGCAGCAGGGTCATCGCAGCCATCAAAATGAGTGCTGCGGTAGTCCAATCGGGACGGTAGAGCACCATCAAGAGAAAGCTCGGATGGAACAGAATTAAGACAACCCAGAGAATTTTCCAGGGGGCAGGGACATCAACCCGCCCCATCTGCTGCACCACCACCCCTGCCAGACAACCCCCAACCAGCGCCTGAAACAAAATGGGAGAAGTTCCTGTTAGTAACACCCCATAAATAATGAACGGTGGAAAAACGTAGCCGAAGGCTTCGAACCGGGGATCCGGGCCACCATAGGCCAGTAATGCTTTGGCTCCTAAGTAGGAGAAGTCTTGAGGCAGACAACCATACTGGTAAAGCCACAACAAAAGACCACCGATCCCCACCAGGAACAGGAGTCCAGTAAAAATCGCGATGATTCCTGTATAATTTTTAACCATCCTGGATTAAAAAGGAAGTGGATTGTTAATTACTCTAGTTATCGGTTATATTTCCACCAATGTCTAGAGTAACGGGATAAAACACCTATTAAACCTTGGCCTCTAGCAGATGAATCTATATCGCCAACCCTGGTACTTCATTTCCTATAAATCGGGAGACTAGGCCATTTACAACACCATAGAAATATAGTTTTTGACAATCGAGAACCGCTGGAAAGTTGCGATTTCTTTACAAATTCCAGCCAGGGAATCATGGCCTATGTTGGTTTCAGTGCCTTAGTTACGAAGGTTATGGTGGCCCTAAAACTGGCCAGGGACTGGGGTGGTAACCGTTGACGAAATCAGAAAAATCCCGACTTATCTTGTTCCTATTTTTGGATGAGAAAATTTTTCCTAAATGACGTAAACTCAGAATCAATTACAAGGGTGCTATCTTTTGTCTCGAGTACGTTATTGATCTGCTTCGAGTCCTAATTCCTAGGTTTTGACATTGAGATGAATTTCATATCTTGACCTGGTATGTCATACAGCAGGCCCCTTTCTGGAACGGATTAAATGTTACAGCCACCCTTCTTGGCCTCATTACGCAGGCAACTGATTGCGCCAGTCCTCGGTTCGCTGGCCCTATTAGCTACCGGCACCGCTGCCAAAGCCGAAGTCATCCCTTTTGAAGCCCTGGGTTTTGAACGGTCAGTTATTCTGCGAGGGGTGAGTCCAGAGCTTACGGTCAGCGTGCCCTACCCCACCAGCGGCATTGATGAGACCAGTAGCTTCGTGCGGCTTTGGTTGGCACCCTCGCCCCAGCTAGACCCAGAGTCGTCGGTACGGTTGCTGGTTAACGGCGACATCCAGCAGGTGATTTCAGTTAGTGAACTGCTGGAAAATCCGGTGGTCACGCTACCACTCCCTGCCCAGCCAGCCCAAACCCAGTTCATTAATCTCGTAATTCAGCCTTTTCTGTATATCAGTCGAAACTACTGCCAAGACTTACCCACCGGAAATTTATTTTTAACGGTTGGCAGCAACAGTTTTTTCCAGGTCAATGCCCTGCGAGAAGACACCAGCATTTTGGGGTTTTTCCGGCCTTACTACAACCAGGTTGTGCTGAATGTGCCGTCGGGTCTTAATCCGGAGGAGGTTTCGGCGGCCCTGGCCCTCTACAGCGTTTTGACCCACCAGTTTCGAGATCGCCGAATTCCTGTGCTCTGGCGGCAGGGTAACGCCCCTGTCATTGAGCCTCTGGGCAGGCCAAATGTAGCGCCGAATACTGAACCAAATACCGACACAGACCCCTCACCCGATCAGCTTACCCCCAGCCAGCCCACCACTGCCCAGGTGTATCTCCGCACCGTGACCAGCGGCCCCGATATTCAACGCAATGGTGCCAATCTAGAGATACGGGCCGATCTCCAGGCGGTGCAGGCCCTACTGGATCTGACCCTGAACCCGGGTTTGGTGAGCGAAGGGCTGAACGTCGAGGAATTTGTGCCCCAAGGGGAGCAGTCCCTTCCCCTGGCCCGAAGTTTCCAAGCGTTAGGGTTCCAGGATGGTCCGCGCCGCTTCTTTGGTACCCAAACTATTGACGTGCCGTTTAATTTAGCCCAGTTAGGGGGGCGACCGGAAGGCCTCATTGCCAATATCGAAGCCAACTGGACACCCATTGACCGGGAACAGTTTGAACGCCTCAATGCCCAGGTTTTTTTGAACAACACCCTGGTTGAAACCTATAACCTGAACAACACGACCCAGCTGCGAGAAAGCCTGGTACTGCCCGTTAGCCAGCTTAATGCCAACAATAACCTATCCATGGTGGTGTCCTATGTGCCTTCCGAGGGCAACTGTTTAATCAGCCCTACCGAAATGACCTTCCAACTGCAGGGAGATTCCTACTTTAGTTGGGATGGCTACCAGGAACCCGTCGGCAATTTCAGCGATCTCCCTTTCCTATTTGGCCAGGGACCAGGGCAGGTGGTGATCGATACCACTGAACCCGAAGCGCTGGCCTCGGCGGCCTACCTGTTGGGTACCGTGACCCGGCTGGTCCGAGAGCCGGTAGTGCCAGAAGTCATCGATCTTGAGCAGGTAGAAGATTTGGCCAATCTCCCCCGGGGTGAAGGACGCTCTCCCTGGCGGGTCGTCGTCACCTCATCCGGACAGGAGTCTTTTCCGGCTCCGGTGCGGTTAGATAATCAGTTTGAGATTTATAATCCCGTCAACGAAAATCGCTTTCTGGTGGTTGATCCCACAGAAAATCTAGGAATTTTGCAATACTTCCCGTACCAGGGAGATCCCGTCCTGTGGCTGTCCTGGTTGGGGAACCAGCCGCGAGTTGCCACCCAGCTAGCGGCCTCCATGGCAGATCCGAGGGCCCTTTTAGCGGCCCAACTGAATGCCAACGTCATTACCTACACCAACTCCGCCGGCCTGCAAAATTGGGATTTAAGCCGTCGGACCTTACAGGTGGACTATCCCACTCAGTTTAAGTGGGCTATCTTTCTAAGACGTTATCGAGTGCCGATTACTCTGATCGGCATCCTCATCGGAGCGGTACTACTCTGGTTGGTTTATCGACGGTTAGGCCAATCTCCCAGGCCTCCAGTCACGGAGCCTGACATTACCCGTGAGGAGCAGCGATGACGCCAATCGAAATGCAAATCGAGGCGCAGCTCGTCCAGGATCAGCAACTGTCTCGTGAGCAATTTCGCCGGGCCTATGGCCTCAGCCAAACCCTGGGTTGCTCATTGACAGAGGCCCTATGGCGGTCAAATATGATGGCCCCCAACGCATTTTTAGACACGGTTGCCCGGGTCATTGCCCGCCCTACCCTGAAACAGTGGCTGGAGCAACCCGGCAATGAGTTGGATCTGACCCTGGCCCAGGAATTTGCCCCGACCGAACTGAACCGCCTCGGGTTCTTTCCCTGCGCTCGACTAGACGAGGGCACCATCCTGATTGCCGCCGATGTCTGGGAAAACCCTGCAGCGGTCGACGCGGTTAGGCAACGGCTAGCTTCAGAGCCCCAGGTATTGCTCGCTTCCTGCAACGAGGTCCAGTCCCTGATAGTGGAATCAGGGCTGGAAACCCGACTCATGGAAACCCAAGCCCTGACCCCAGCGGCTTGGCAGCAGGTGCAGGAGACCAGCCGTTACGCCGAACTGTCCATTGGTCAACTACTCACGGGCCAGGGCTATATGCAGGGGGTCGATTACATTCAGGTCGTCGCGGGTCTCCTGAATTTACCGCTCATGGTGGGTCATGATTCGTTGGTTTTACCGCCGGCGGATACCGAACTGATTCGGGAATTTGACCAAGAGGCAATGCTGACCCATTTGTTTGTGCCCTATGGCTGGGTAGATGAACGCACCCTCATGGTGATTGTTCAGCAGCCCCTCGATCTGATGGTCGAAGCCCTGGTTTACGCCAAACGCCCCGGCATTCAGTTATTCAAGGTGTTGGGAACAGAGCGAGACATTACCACATTGGTCGATCGGCTATACCAGCGCCGGTTTAGCTGGCGAGCCACTTACCACTTGATGACCCGCTTCCCCGATATTTCAGCCTCCCGGGTTTATACCCTCTCCCAGGTAGTTTGCATCTATGCCATCGTGATTGCCATTTTTTGGGGACTACTGTCCCACTGGTGGCTGACCCTGGTGGTGCTGATGGCGATATTAAATCTGTTTTTTATCGCGTCCATTGGGTTCAAATTGGTTTTGAGCCTGGTGGGTGCCCTGGATGAACTGTACCGCATCAGCGATGAAGAGGTTGCCGCCCTGGATGACCGGACCCTGCCCCAGTACACCATTCTGATTCCGGTCTACAACGAACCGGAAGTGCTGCCCTACCTAGTGCGGGCCCTCGACCGGCTGGATTACCCCAAAGATCGGCTCGATGTCCTTCTACTGCTGGAAGAAACTGATACGGCCACCATTGAGGCGGCCCGAGCCCTACATCCGCCCCGTTATTTCCGCTTCATCTACATTCCTGAGAGCCAGCCCAAAACCAAACCCAAAGCGTTGAATTATGCCCTACCCTTTGCCAGGGGGCAGTACCTCACCATCTACGATGCAGAGGATATTCCAGAACCCGATCAGCTTAAAAAAGCCATCATCGCCTTCAGGACCAGCACTCCGGACCTTATTTGTGTGCAAGCGGCGCTAAATTACTTCAATTACGACGAAAACATCCTGACTCGGATGTTTACCCTGGAATACTCCTACTGGTTTGACTACATCGTGCCGGGGCTGCAAACTTTTCGATTTCCCATTCCCCTGGGGGGGACAAGCAATCATTTTCGGTTAGATCGTCTGAGAGAGTTGGGGGGGTGGGACCCGTTTAACGTCACAGAAGACGCAGATTTGGGCTTAAGAGCCTGCGAGCGGGGCTATCGCATCGGGGTCATCAATTCCACGACCTTCGAAGAAGCGAACTGCGAACTGCGGAACTGGATTCGCCAACGCTCCCGCTGGCTGAAGGGCTACATGCAGACCTGGTTGGTGCATACCCGCCACCCCATTCGGTCTATTCGTCGTTTAGGCATACCCAAATGGGCAGCTGCTCAACTGTTCATGGGAGGAACGATTGTTTCTTTCATTGCCACCCCGATTTTGTGGGTGATCTTCTTCTACTGGCTGGCGACCCGAGCCGCATGGCTGGATAGACTGTATCCAGAATGGGTGCTTTACATCTCGCTGTTTAATCTCATCTTTGGGAACGCCCTCGGCATCTATCTCAATATGATTGCGGTTTTCCGCCGACGGTATTACAAACTAATTTTTTACTCCCTGCTCAATCCGTTTTACTGGTTGCTGCATTCTTTAGCGGGATATATCGCCATTTGGCAGCTCTACTCTAAACCGTTCTATTGGGAAAAAACAAAGCATGGACTCAGTAAATTCTTCCAGGAAAATCAGATCACACCGGCGGAGTAGATCTTGAACCCCAAATCCCCTGACTTTCTAGTTGACATAGTCCGCTTACAATGCCGGGATGCACTCCAGCCTGGCCCAGAATCCTGATGTACCCCCTTGCCGGGGATGGGCGGCTCCCTTCCTTGCCCATCCCTAACCCAGTATCACCCTGAGCTAAGGGTGTAGCCAGAATGCGGTAAACAGGGTTCACCCACTCATCCCTGCCAAAGAGGTTCTTTTCAAAGGTGTTTCCGTAGTAATGACGAGCACCCGTCACTAGCACCCCTGCTGGCTTTGTGAGGTGTCGAGCACAGACGACTGTAAATCTTGAGACCTTCCCTGGACTTTTCAACCCCCCTCTAAGAGGATGTTTGAAAAGGTGTCTCGGTGGTAGTCGAGAGCACCCGATACCAGCCAATCTACTGGCTTTGTGAGATGTTTCGCCCCGACGATTGTCGGTTTTGAGACCTTCTCTGGACTTTTCAAACCCCCTCTAAGGGTAATTACTGAATAAATCAGATAATTAATCCAGCAAAAACGACTCGACTAATCAGCACTTTTACTGAGAAAAATTAAAGCAAATAAAAGCATTAATTTAAATTCTAAAATCGTAGTTTTTTCTTAACAAATTGGGCATCCTGATCAGGTATTAAGTAGGATATCTACGAATCATGATCTGGTTCCTATCTTTCGCTGTTTGGTCGATTACCTTAGCCCCCTTTATCTATGTTTTTTCCAAGTCAAATTCTTCAAAAGACCGGCTGGAGAAGCGGTGGCAAGCCGAAGCACCCAACTATCAGCTGGATACAGCCACAAGAACACCGGAGCGCCCCCCACATTGAAAGGTTAACAGCTGCTCAGGGGCTGTCATGGCCTCCCCTGGCTACTTGGAGGCTCTGAATAGCAGATAAAGTCCTGCTGCCAGTCCTAATAGGGTAGGTAGCCAGGCCGACATAAATGGCGAAAAAATTCCCACTTCTCCCATGGCATTGGTAATAAACGCCAGCAGGTAGTAGCCAAAAATAATGACAATGCTAATGCCAAAGCTGGTAGCCCTGTTGGTGCGTTGGGGCAGCACGCCGATAGAAGCCCCCACCAGTCCAAACACCACGCAGACAAAGGGCAGAGCATATTTTTGCTGAATTCGGATTTGCCAGCGACGGATCATTTTTTCATCTCCGCTTTGCCTGACCAGCTCTAGCTGGCGAGTGGCCTCGGCAATATTCATTTCTGCATCACTTTTGGTCCGGCCCGCCAGGTCAAAGGGAGTGCGCGGTAGCTTAAGCTGCTGCTGCTCAAAAGTGACGATGTTGCGATACGAGCCGTCCGGGGATACTACGTAGATCGTGCCATTGTAAAAATTCCAGGTATTCGAGCTAAAGTCCCAGGTGGCAGACTCTGCACTAACAACCTGGTTCAGCCCCTCTTGGGAGAAATCCAGAATGGTCAGGCCGTGCATGGTTTCGCCATCGAACCGGCGGGCGTAAAACTGCCGCTTTAGCTCCTGGGCGCCTGGCTCGTCCCGCGCTTCCTGAAACTCTTGATAAAAGATGTTTCGCTCCTGAAAGGGAGGCCGTTCGGAATTAAGAGCCCGTTCCAGGGTAATGGCCGCCCGATAATTGGCAGCAGGGGTGATCAGCTCGTTGAATACGAAGGTTAGACCAGTAATCAGCAGGCTCAGCACCACCGCCGGGGCAATAATCCGCCGAATGCTGACGCCGCACCCCCGCAGGGCAATTAATTCGCTATCGCTGGAAAGACGACTGTAGGTCATCATAGTGGCCAGCAGAGTTGACATGGGAAACGCCAGCACAATGAATTCAGGCAGCTTGAGCACAAAGATTTGGATCGCCAAAGAAATGGCCAGCCCTGATTCGGTAATGCGGCGAATGAGTTCGAAGAGAGCGCCAATGGAGATTCCGATGGAAGAAAATGCCCCCACCCCAAATAGAAAGGGCAGGGTCAGTTCCTTGGCAATGTAGCGATCCATGATTTTAAAACCGGACCGCCACCATCGGGGGTGAAAGCCTGTATATCGAGATGTTGAGGCTGTCGCCATAGGAACTGAGGAAATGGTAACGACGGATATCTTTCCCAACCTTTTTTGGGAAATTGCTATACCAGTCTAAAACTTAGGTCTACATTTTAGGGACTGCCCCTACAGGGAGAAGTCTTTTCCCAAATAATGTTCGCGCACCAGGGGGTTGTTGTAGAGGTCTTCAGCACTACCGGAGGCCAAAATTTGCCCGTCGCTGAGGATGTAAGCTCGATCGATAATCCTCAGGGTTTCGCGGACATTGTGGTCAGTAATCAGAATACCCATGTCACGGTCGCGCAGTTTAGCCACAATGGCTTGAATTTCTGCCACCGCAATGGGGTCTACCCCGGCAAAAGGTTCATCCAGAAACAAAAATTTCGGCCCCTCAGAGCCAGATGCGATGGCGCGGGCCAGTTCGGTGCGGCGGCGCTCCCCCCCTGATACCTGAATGCCCAGGGTCTTAGCGACCGCCTCCAAGCGAAATTCCTTCAGTAAGTTTCCCAGACGGTCGTCGTACTCTTCAGGGGGGACCCGGGTCTGCTGCATCACCAGCAGAATATTATCCGCCACGGACAAATTACGGAAGATACTGGGCTCCTGAGCCAGGTAACCAATGCCTAACCGGGCCCGCTGGTGCATGGGCAGATCGGTAATGTCGATTTGGTCGAGGCACACTTTGCCCCCATCGGGTCTTTCCAGGCCGGTAGCCATGTAAAACGTCGTGGTTTTACCAGCTCCATTCGGGCCTAACAGCCCGACAATTTCTCCCTGGGCTACAGAAAGACTGACACGATTGACGACCTGGCGCTTACCGTAGGCCTTTTGAACGTTATCAAGAACTATTTTCAAGGGGGCGTCTGGGCCGATTTACTGCGCAGCTTGAAAGATTGTATCAAAGCGACCGGCTGCATGGCCGGTCTGGAGGAGGCGCAGGGAGAGAATGAGCTGGGTGGTAGGCGCGTTAGCGGATCCCGTTCGGCAGAGCCGGTCTCGAAGAGTAGGGTCGGGTGGATGGGTAAGTAACAGAGGGTGGACGACGGATAGTTTTCTCCACCATAGTTGGGATAGTTCCCCAGGGATCGGAAGCCGTCTGGTGGTTCCTTAGTGATTAGTTATTCAAGGGAGCGGAGGGGTTCGGGTCGGAGTCTGATGTTTCGATGGGGGTAACATCCAACAGCACTGGTGGCCGGGCGGGCTCGCTGACGGGGGGCTGGGCAGTGTCTTCCCCCACAGATGGTGCCTGGGATTCGGGAACGATGTAAGTAGCTTCTACCTGTTCATCGGGGGCAGGCAGCGCAACAAATTCCCCTTGATCGATCAGGTAGGTAGCGGTTTCGGCCCTTAGGGTATTGCCTTCCTGGTTGATGACGACGTTGCCACTGAGAATGATGCGACGCTCGTTGCTATAGTACTCGGCCTGGGCAGACGTGGCAGTCAGTTGCCGGGCCGGGTAATCGATTTGAACATTGCCCCGGGCAGTGATGACGCCGGTATTGGCATTGGCCTCTTGAACGTCAGAGCGCAGGGTAATGGTGCCGCCATCTTGGGCGATGGCTTGAGGTTGACGAGTGGTTAGCGGCGGCAGCAGGACCCCTCCTAGAGCCAGGGAACCTGCTCCCAGGATCACAGCAATCCAACGAAACCCGCTATACCTGACGTCCATAGCAAACCCAGATACCATCAAGCCCAACAAACATAGTCATGACTGAAACAATTTTAGCCTGCAAAGACAACCCCCATCGCCTTTCCTGGGCCAGAACACATCTCAACATGATTCCGGTACTATCGCCAGTATCCCAGGCGGCTGTATCAAACTGTTGATCAGGGGGTAATGGTATCCTCTAAAGGCGAAACCTAAAGGTCAAACAGTTTTCAATCCTCACTATGAAACTCACTCGACGGTGGTTCAACCGGGCTTGTTTAGGAGTGGCTACGGCGGTTGCGATCGCAGCCTGCGGCAGTGGCGATGGCGATGGCGATGGCACCGTTAGCGTTGGTTCCAAAGACTTTACCGAACAGCTGATTCTGGGGGAAATGTACGCCCTCATGATGGAGGAAAACGGCTTTACCGTCGAGCGTAAGCTCAATCTGGGGGGAACCCCCGTTGCCCAGGCCGCCATCGAAAGCGGCGAGATTGACCTCTACCCGGAGTACACTGGCACAGGACTGCTGACCGTCCTCAAGCTCCCTGTCAGCAGCGATCAAGAAGCGGTCTACAGCACCGTTAAAGAAGAGTATCAGACACAGTTTGACCTGGTCTGGCTGGAACCGGCCCCGATGAACAACACCCAGGCCCTGGCCATGACCGAAGAAAAAGCGAATGAACTGAATATTCGCACCATTTCTGACTTCGTCGCCCAGGCTGAAAATTTGGTGCTGATTGGTCCCCCCGAATTTGAAATCCGCGAAGATGGACTACCCGGCTTGCGGGAGGCCTACGGCGACTTTGACCTGGAAGAATACAAAGCAGTGGATGCCGGACTGCGCTACAAGGGGCTAATTGACGGCGAAGCCGATGTTGCCGTGGCTTTTGGCACCGATGGAGAAATCAGCGCCTACGATCTGGTGGTGCTGGAAGACGACCAGAACCTGTTCCCCCCTTACCAGATTGCCCCCATTGTCAGCCAATCGGCTCTGGACCAGAACCCCGGCATTGCCGATGCCCTGAACCAGCTCTCCCCCCTACTCAACGACGGAGTCATGCGCCAGCTCAACTACGAAGTCAGCGGCAATCAGCGGGAACCGGCGGAGGTAGCCCGAGAGTTTTTAGTGGATTCTGGTCTAATTACGGAGTAGTTACCATGAGCGCCATCCAGTTCGAGGACGTGTCCCTGAAGTTTGCGGGCATGTCGCGCCCGGCGGTGAATCGTGTCACCTGCCAGGTGAACTCTGGCGAAATCGTGGTGATTCTGGGACCATCGGGTTGCGGCAAAACCACTCTGCTGAAGATGGTTAACCGCCTTTACGAACCGACGGGAGGCTCAATTTTTCTGGATGGCACCAACATCCGCCAGCTCAAGGCCACCAAACTGCGACAGCAGATCGGCTATGTGATTCAGCAATCGGGCCTGTTCCCCCACATGACCGTAGCGGACAACATTGCCGTGGTGCCCAAGCTGCTGGACTGGCCTAATCCTGACATTCAAGCCCGGATTGATCAGCTGTTGACCCTGGTGAAGCTGCCACCGGGGGAGTTTCGCCACCGCTACCCGGCCCAGCTGTCTGGCGGTCAGCAGCAGCGGGTCGGCATCGCCCGCGCCCTGGCCGGGAACCCCAAAATTATGCTGATGGATGAACCCTTTGGAGCCATTGACGCCATCACCCGCACCGCCCTGCAGGACGAAATCTTACGGCTGCAGCGACAGCTCAAAAAAACCATCCTGTTCGTCTCCCACGATGTGGAAGAGGCCCTGCGCCTGGCCGATCGCATCCTGGTGATGGACCGGGGAGCAGTGGTCCAATTCGATACTCCCTTCAACCTGCTGACCCAACCCGCCAGCAATTTCGTCTACGACCTGCTGGGAGCTGACGATATGGTGCGACAACTGGGACTGCTGCGGGTTGCTTCCGCCATGACCGATATCCCCCCCGCCTACAGCAATGGACACAACCCCACCCTGTCCCAAAACGACAGCCTGCGAGATGCCCTGTCCCTGATTCTGCGCACCGGTGCCCCCACCCTGACGGTCATGGAGGAAGATACCCCCGTTGGCCTACTCACCCTGGACCACATCCGAGAACGCGCCGTGATTGGGGAGGAGGTTCCCTGATGGGTTATCTCCTCAGTCATCCCCAAGAAGTCCTGACCCTGTTGCTGCAGCACTTGCGGATGACGGGGATTAGCCTGGTGGTGGCGATCGCCGTAGCCGTTCCCATTGCCATCCTGGTGACGCGGATTCGCTGGCTCAGCATCCCCGTGCTGGGTAGCCTGGGGATTCTCTACACCATCCCCAGCCTGGCCCTGATTATTTTTCTGGTGCCGGTGTTTGGTCTCAACGCTACCTCGGTGATTGTGGCCATGGTGCTCTACACCCAGGTCATTCTCGTCCGCAACCTGACGGTGGGGTTGGCCGGCATCAACCCTGCGGTATTGGAAGCAGCTCGCGGCATGGGCATGAGTGTGTGGCAGCGGTGGTGGCAGGTGCAGGTACCCCTGGTACTGCCGGTGTTCGTCGCCGGGGTAAGGATTGCGGCGGTGGTGTCCATTGCGATCGCCACCATTGGTGCTAAATTCAATGCTGGAGGTCTGGGCAAACTCCTCTTCGACGGTATCCAGACCAACCGCTATGACAAAATTGTTGCCGGTTCCATCGCCGTTGCCGTCCTGGCCTTTGCGGTCAATGCGCTGCTGCTGTGGCTGGAGCAGCGCACGAATCCTACCCGACGAATTGTAAAGAAAGCTGCATGAAACCTCACTTTGTGAAGTTCCTCCGGCTCTGTGGCAGCAAAACTCTCTTTTGTGGGTTACGGCCAGGGTATAGGTTATCTATTTCGCCTTAATTAAGTTACGGCCTAACCCACGCTACAATTTCTCTCCTTTTCCCTTCCTTCACCCACCTCACCCACCCATCCACCCCCTTCTCTTCCCCGATGTCTGTCTTCCAAACCTCCTACCAATACGCCCTGGAGAACACCGACAAATTCACTGCGGCTCTGCAGGAACATCTGATGTTGGTCATTATTCCCCTGGCCATTGGTCTGCTAGTCGGATTGCCGCTGGGGCTGTGGAGTGCTCGATCCAAAGTCATCTCTACAGTGATGATCAACAGTTTCAACGCCCTGCGGGTAATTCCCAGCCTGGCGGTGCTATTTCTGGCTATTCCCATCCTGGGACTGAGCTTCTGGTCCGCCGTCCTGGCCCTGACGCTGCTGGTGATGCCCCCCATCTTGATTAGTACCGACGTCGCCTTCCGCAATATTGACCCGGCAATTCGGGAGGCTGCGATCGGCATGGGCATGCCCGCGCCCGATATCCTGAAACAGGTGGAAGTTCCCCTGGCGCTGCCGGTGGTCATTTCCGGCATCAAAACCGCAACGGTGGAAGTGATTGCCAGCGCTACCCTCGCCGCTTTTGTGGGAGCTGGTGGGCTGGGAGCCTTCATCGTGCTGGGGTTTGCCGCCTACGATCCAGCGATTTTGCTTGTCGGAGCCGTTCCTGTAGCAATTCTTGCATTGATAGCGGAAGTGGGGTTAAGTGCTTTGCAGAAAGCGGCTCAGCCACCAGTTTGATGGCGCTCTAGCTTTTCTGCGATCGCAGCCTCTACCCAGGCTTTCAACGTAGCGTTGTCTGCCTTGGATTGCCACCCGACAATTTCTCTGAGGGACTGATCAAGACTCTGGGGCAACCGCAGAGCAATGGCTGCTCCCCGCCGTTCGGCATAAGGACTGGCAAAACGTCCCTGAGTAGCCCTTGGCTGGGGGCCCAGACTACCGTCCACAGAAGTATTTTGAGCTTGTCCAACGGGCCAATCTGTCATCACCAGTACACGCGATCTCGCCATCTTTAGGAACACAGTTTATCACTCTTCCCTGGCGTCTAACCTTTGTCGGTTGCTGTCATCCAAATTCCCTTCGGCGGTAGGGCGAATGCAGCTTGAAAGACTATGACCCAATCAAAGGATGGCCTGACCTGTGTATAACAGTTGCCGGGGCAATTTGTCCGCAGAATGCTTTCTTGTGGGTTACGGCCAGAGATAAATCTGCTGACCTACCCAGTGATTGGGCTAAGGCCTAACCCACGCTACAGCTTCTACCCACCTATCCTTCACCTACCCCACCTACTTCACCCACCGATCGGCTATCCCCACCGCGTAACACCGCCACTTCACCGTGTTACGCGGCATACTGGAAATAGCTCTTTCCATGGGTTATGACGACAAGATCAACCTTTATTTACTCAGCAGCAGCGGTACGACGAATGCTCGGGTTAAGTCCGTCGGCCCAGGTGCAGCTGCGGGAATTTTTTAACGTGATTTGGGTTTGGGTCAAAGGGCAGCGCCCGACCTTTATCTCCAAGGCGAAGATGAAGGCTCACTTTGTAGAACACCGCAAAGCCCAAGCCAAAACCCTAGAAGTAACGGATTGGCTAAGGG
>CAZPYG010000075.1:0-25135 GCA_964590465.1 uncultured bacterium
TTCAGATCTTGACGGGCAAAGCGCAACTTTTTGATCGCATCCCGCTCGATTTGTCGTACCCGCTCACGACTGACGTTAAGCTGCTTACCGACTTTTGACAGAGACAAGCTTTCGCCAGTGCCCAAGCCAAAGCGTAGAATCAGCACTTCCCGCTGCTGGGGAGTCAGCCGATCCAGCACTTTCAGAATGTCGTTTTGCAGGTTGCTCTGGGCCACATACTCATCGGGAGAGTGGGTCTGATCATCTTCCAGCATTTCTCCCAGTTCGGTGTCGTTTTTGTCGCCAACACGGGTGTTCAACGACATGGGAGTTTGCGATTGGGAGAGGAACTGGCGCACCTGCTTGAGGGGAATATCCAGATGGTTAGCGACTTCTTCCAGGGTGGCAGTACGGCCCAGCTCCTGAGCCAATGACCGCTGAGCCTTCTTGATTTTGGTCAGCTTTTCAAAAATGTGGATGGGCAGGCGAATGGTGCGGCTCTTCTCGGCGATGGCCCGGGTCACGGCCTGACGAATCCACCAGTAGGCATAGGTAGAGAACCTGTAGCCCTTGGAGGGATCAAACTTTTCCACGCCCCGCTGCAGGCCGATGGTGCCTTCCTGCACCAGATCCATCAAATCCATGTTGCGCTTGGTGTACTTTTTCGCAATGGAAACCACCAATCGCAGGTTCGCTTCAACCATGCGTAATTTAGCCCGTTTCCCCTGGCTCACGCGATGCTTAAGCTCAGAGACGGAAATGTCCGCAGCGTTGGCCCATTCCTCAAGGCTGGGGGGCCGGTCGAGGGACTCTGCAAGCTCTTCCTTAATCTTTTCGACATCCATTAGCCGCTGTACGTGCTTACCCAATGAAACTTCCTCTTCACGGGTAAGCCGAGAGATGCGGCCGATTTCCTTTAGGTACGCCTGAACGGAATTTCGTGCGGCGGAAGCATTTCGTGCCATAGGGAGCTGTAAAGGGATAAATAACAACGGCGATATGCAATCTGGCGCGGGGGATAAGATCGCCAGGTTGTGCATTAATCCTTACTTTCCCATCGATCCCTGGTTTGCGCCTCTATCCTAAGGTTAGTCGGTTTGAAGGCGGAGAAGACTGGGTGAATTCCATGAATTTGCCAAATAAACGCCCCTGACCGTCGTTTTACGGGTCAGGGGCAGTACTTAGCTAGGGGTAGAGAAATACAGGTAATTAGCCTTGAACCTGGATGCGATCGCAGGGCACGGTATCGTCCGCGAGCATGCCGGCCGGGTTGCTGCTGTAAACCTGAATCTTAGATCGCTGAGGGGCTTCGAACAAAAGTCGTTGGCCAGGAAATATCACCCGCTCTAAATGCCAGGGAATCGGCTGCTGCGGCACTTCTGCGCTACGAATAATCTGAATCTTCGGCGAATGGTTCTGATAGCAGCACAGCAGCATCAGATTCTCTTCTTCCGTCTGGGCAAAATCGTCAGGAGGACTGGGCTGTAGAGGAACAGCAGGTTGAGTCGGGCTATTTTTTGAGTCAACTTTAATGGACTGCATTGGACGGGTAAGCTGATGCATTACTGGGCTAATAACACTAGTGTGGGAGTGAGCAATTACCCAACTCGCCTCAAAACGTGAGTAAGAGTTGAACAATGTCCATATTCTGTCAACTTCAGGTTTCCTTTGGGATCATCCCAAAGACGTATTTCCCAGTCAGTGCAATAAAACTCTGAGGTACGGTTTTCTAGCCAGCGATGGGCACAGCTGCTACCTTCTGCTAACCAATACCTGGCATTTAATCATTAATTTCTCTCCATGGGAGTATTACCCGAGGCGGTTCATCCATCGATAGTCAGGCCCAAAAATCCCGCTTAGGGTAGAAGATTCCTGGCGCTATTCCTACCTTCAATAAAACAGTGAGTTGCAACAAGCAATTTTCGGCTAGGCCGCTCCCGTCAATCTGGCGTCCTGTTAATCTCGCGATGGGTTCGGGCTTCAGAGTACTGATTTTGAGTTTCTGCTTTGCCTCATAGAACAACACCTACGCAAGCTTTCCCCCTTTGGCGGCGTCCAGGGCGCTGGCTTTGGTTGGTGGTACTAACTGCCCTGGTATCGCTAGCGTTTAGCTTGATTGCCTGGTCGCAGCAACCCGTTACGATATCATTCCTGGTGCGGGCCGTAGAGGGCGATCAGCTCCAGACCCTGGCCGATGACTTTATGGCCGAGAACCCCGACATTCGCATCAACATTGTGCGGGGACCCAACGCCGCAGACTCCGTGGAAAACCTCTACACTACATCTTTCCTCCTGGGTGACTCTCCCTATGACCTGGTGTACTCAGACGTAGTTTGGATTCCAAAGTTCGCCGCTGCTGGCTGGCTGCAGGACTTGTCCGACCGGATCAGTGAAGATCAGCTGGAAGCGTTCCTGGCAGCCGACGTTGCCGCCGGTCGTTACCAGGGGGGGCTCTACCGCATGCCTTTCCGGTCCGCCATGGGAATGCTCTACTACCGCACCGATCTGTTGGACGAAATTGGTGCCCAGCCCCCCGAAACCTTCGAAGAACTGATTGCCGCCGCCGAAGCCATTCAAGAACAAACTGACGTGCCCTGGGGCTATGTGTGGCAGGGCCTGCAGTACGAAGGGCTGATTACCAATTTTGTGGAAATCATTTCAGGTTACGGCGGCTTTTGGGTCGATCCCGACACCTTTGAAGTGGGCCTTGACCAGCCCCCCGCCATTCAGGCTGTAGAGTTCTTAAAAACCGTGATTCAGCAGGGCATCACTCCCCCTGGCGTGACCAACTTTTTAGAAGAAGACTCCCTGCGGGTTTTCGAAAACGGCAATGCTGCCTTCCTGCGTAACTGGCCCTACGTCTGGGCTGAGGCCAATAATGAAGACTCCCCGGTGCAGGGCAAGATCGCCCTCAAACCCATGGTTCATGCCCCCGACGAAAACCCCGCTGCCTGCCTGGGGGGATGGGGCTTCGGCATTTCGGCCACCACTCCCCATCCCGAGGCAGCCTGGCAGGTGGTGGAATATTTCACCAGCCGCGAAGCCGTCAAACAATTCGTCATGGAATATGCCTACGTTCCCAGCCGCCGCGCCCTGTTCAACGACGCCGACATTCTGGACCGCTACCCCCATTACCAGCAACTCCTGGATGTGGCCGAAACCACCGTCCCCCGCCCCCCAGTCGGTCAGTACGCCCAGCTTTCCGACATCCTGCAGCGCTACCTCAGCGCCGCTATCACCGATCAAATGCCCCCCGAAGCCGCCATGAACGCCGCCGCTGGCGAAACTCGCCGGGTTCTGGGCCGGTTTGACCGGGAGGAGGTTTAATGACACCTACCCCACCCACCCCACCTACTCGTTCCTTAACTCCCTGCCAAAATGACCGACTACATCCGACAGCGCGAACGCCGTACCGGCTGGCTGCTCACCATCCCGGCCCTACTGATTTTGCTGCTGGTGTATGCCTACCCCATCCTCAGCGCCTTTGTGATGAGCCTGTTCACCGAGAACCTCAGCACAAATCTGGAACCGGTATTTACTGGATTCAGCAACTTCAGTCGCATGGCCCAGGATGGTCGGTTCTGGCAGAGCCTATGGAATACCGCCATCTTTACGGTCTTTTCCCTGGTGGCTGAACTGGTACTGGGCATGATTATTGCCCTGGCGCTGGATCAGGCATTTCGAGGTCGGGGATGGGTGCGCACCATCGCCATTCTGCCCTGGGCTCTGCCCACCGCCCTGATTGCCCTGGCCTGGCGCTGGATTTTCAACGGTGAGTTCGGTGTCTGGAACGATATTCTGCTACGCCTGCAGATCATCAGCGATCCCGTCAATTGGCTGGGAGATCCGACCTGGGCCATGGTGGGCGTTATCGCCGCCGACGTGTGGAAGACCACCTCCTTCGTAGCCATTCTGCTTCTCGCGGGACTGCAGTCCATTCCCCAGGACCTGTACGAAGCCCACGCCATCGATGGCGCTTCTCCCTGGCAGAGCTTCCGGCAAATTACCCTGCCCCTGATTGCTCCCCAGATTTTGATCGCCATGCTGTTTCGCTTTGCCCAGGCCTTCGGCATCTTCGACCTGATTCAGGTGATGACCGGCGGCGGCCCCGGCGGTGCCACGGAAATGGTGTCTCTCTATATCTATGCAACGGTGATGCGCTACCTGGACTTCGGCTATGGCGCTGCCCTGGTCGTCGTCACCTTCCTCGTCCTGATCGCCGTCGTCGCCCTCGCCGGCCTCTACCTCACCCGTCTCAGAGCCTCAACGGAATAGGAATCCAGCAGATCAACGCCTCCATAGAATCTCCTATCGAGACTGACACCACCCCCCAAACGTGTCCTCCTTTCACCCTTCACCCACCTCACCTACCCCACCCACTTTCTCCCTAACTCCCTCCCTTTCAAAATGACCACCACCCAACCCACCACTCAACACCCTCCCATCAAAACCCAGGACACCGGCATCCCCTGGATGCGCATTCTGCTCTGGGCCGCTGTGGTGTTTACGATTATCTTTAGCCTCGCCCCCGTTTTGTGGCAGGTGCTGACCTCCATCAAAACCAATGAGGCCATTACAGCAGACTCCGTCGTCTACTTTCCCTCCCTTAACCAGCTCACCCTGGAGCACTATGTCGATCTGTTCCGGCGTAATCAGTTTTACCTCTACATCTTCAACAGCGCCTTAGTGGCCATCGTCTCGACGGTGCTGTGTCTGGCGCTAGGATCCCCCGCCGCCTACGCCCTGGCCAGGTTGAAAATCCCCGGCGAACGCTTTGTCCTGACCGGCGTGCTGGTGGTCACTTTGTTTCCCTACATCCTGTTGTTTCTAGGACTGCTGGAAATCGTGCGAGCCGTAGGGTTAGCCAACAACTACCTGGCCCTGATCATCCCCTACACCGCCATCAACATGCCCCTGACCATTCTGGTCATGCGCAGCTTCTTTCAGCAGTTGCCCAAAGATCTGGAAGACTCGGCCAAAGTAGACGGCTACAACACCCTGCAGATGCTCTGGCAGATAGTGCTGCCCATGACCCTGCCCGCCCTGGTCACCACCGGCATCCTCGCCTTTATCTTTGCTTGGAACGAATATATCTTCGCCCTCACCTTCATTACCCAGGAGTCCATGAAAACTATCCCCGTCGCCGCCGCTCAACTCGGCGGCACCAGCCTGTTCGAAGTTCCCTACGGCCCCCTCGCCGCCGCCACCGTGGTGGGAACCCTGCCCCTGGTGCTGCTGGTGCTGTTCTTCCAGCGCAAGATTGTGCAGGGGCTGACGGCGGGGTCGGTGAAGGGGTGAGAAGAGAGGGTGGAGGGGTGGAGGGGTGCCAGGTTCTAGGGAAAAGATTTTTCGAACAGCCGGAAACCTGGTACCCGATACCTAACACTTGATACCCGACACCCGATATTCAACCTTCCGTAGAAAAGTAACCCCCAAAAGACCATGGCTAAACTTGAACTGCAAGACTTAACCAAAGCCTACAGCCGCAAGATTGTGCCGGTGAAGGACCTGAGCCTGTCGGTGGAAGATAACGAGTTTCTGACCCTGGTGGGGCCTTCGGGTTGCGGTAAATCCACCATTTTGCGACTGATTGCGGGGTTAGAGCAGCCCTCTAATGGACGCGTAGTGATTGGGGATCAGGATGTGAGCCCGCTGCCGCCGGGAGATCGCAACATCGCTATGGTGTTCCAGAGCTACGCCCTGTATCCCCACATGACAGTGCGACAGAACATTGAATCGGGGCTGAAGCTGCGGAAATTGCCGTCGGGGGATGTGCAGAAGCGGGTGCAGGGGGCCTCGAACGTTCTGGGGCTGGATCCGCTGCTGGATCGGAAACCGTCCAAGCTCTCCGGTGGACAGCGGCAGCGGGTGGCATTGGCCCGGGCCCTGGTACGCAATCCTGATGTGTTTCTGCTGGATGAACCCCTCAGTAACCTGGATGCCCTGCTGCGGGAAAAGGTGCGGGCGGACCTGAAGCAGATTTTTGAAGATCAGAGATCTCCGGTGGTCTACGTCACCCACGACCAGACCGAGGCCATGACCCTCTCCAGTAAGGTGGCGGTGCTGAGTGAGGGGTACCTGCAGCAGTTGGGAACTCCCAAGGAAATCTACAAAACCCCGGCTAATCGATTCGTGGCCAGTTTCATTGGCAGTCCCCAAATGAACCTGATAACCCTGGAGTGTATCGAAAACTCGGTGCTGCTGGGGGATTTTCGGATTGATATGCCCCCAAACCTGCCCTCCCAGTCTGCGGTGATTATGGGCATTCGCCCCGAGCATGTGCAGCTGCCGAGGGAAGGCGACTCCCAAACCATTCGGGGCGATGTGTTCCTGGTGGAAAACCTGGGTATGAGCGATCTGATCAGCCTGCGGGTATATGGGGATGAAAACCTGACCATTCGGGCGCTGCTGCCCTCCGATGCCCAATGGAGCCGGGAAAATTTAGAATTGGCGATTTCCCCAGCCCTGGTCCACTGGTTTGATGCCGAAACGGAGCGACGTTTGGCCTGATACCTTTATGGAAGACCACGACGACAGATGAAGCCGTGAACGGTAGGGCAAACAGTAGCTTTACAGAGGTTCACAAACTTTTTACAGAGCCCCCAATGTTTCCAGAACGCTGGATTCAGCCCGGTGCCAGAGCAGCAAAAGCTGGTTTCCTAGCCAGGGTGTGATCTAATACGGAATATTTATTCTCAGATTTCGTCAAACTGGTAGTACCAAGTTCAGCTCAACACCTAGAAGTACCCTCAATTGATAGTCACTTCTGGGCTTGGGTTAGATTCATTTCCAGAGATATATGATTGGCCATGGACCAGATTTTTGAGCATTGGGTGTTCCAGAATATCTACTCCGGCATTAACAACGTCTACAGCGGGTGGATCTGGTGGAATCTGTTTTTGGCGTTTGTGCCCATGCTGCTAAGTTTTTCGCTATTCCGGCGAAAAGCCATTCCTCCGTTTTGGATGAAAACGGCCTGGTTCATAACGGCCTTAATCGGGGTATTGGGATTCCAATCACGAATTCCACGTCTGGCTCGGGTCGCTCACCGCACCCTGGTCAACATTCAGGCCGGAGACTCCGGAACTCTGCTTAATTTACTTTGGCTGGTCCTTGTCGTCGTTGTGGCCGCCGGCGTTAGCTTCTGGATGTTTAAGCGCTCTTATACGTCTAAATTCTTACTCTGGTGGATTGGTCTTGCGGTCTTTATTGCCTTTTTACCCAACGCTCCCTATGTTCTAACGGATGTCATCCATCTGATTCGAGGTACCCGTTCTGGCTATATCCAGGCATGGGTGATCGCCATGGTGTTTATCCCTGTTCACGTTACGGCTATGGTGATCGGCTTCGAGGCTTATGTGATTTCTCTGTTAAACGTGAATTTCTACTTGAAAGTTAGAAACTTGCCCCAGTGGCAGCTTCCTGCTGAGTTAGGTTTGCATGCCCTTTGTGCTGTGGGGATCTACTTGGGGCGCTTCGTTCGCCTTAACAGCTGGGACTTTTTAGTCGATCCCACCACTGTTCTGTTCAGTACCCTCAATACTCTGACCGAAACGCGACCCATAGTGGTGATTCTGGCAACGTTCATGGTGCTGACCATATGCTACTGGGTTATGAAGCAAATTACCCTAGGGCTCAAGCTGAGGTACTACTACGCCCAAAAGGGTCTGGATCCATTGATGTGAAATGTTCCATCCAGGCTCCATAGCCATTCATTGCAGCCCCCGGGCAACGACGTTTTGTACCAGGTCCAGTCTTGAGCAGGTGGCTTGTTTTGGCCACATTTAATCACATTTAATTTGGCTCTGGGGCTTAGTTAAAGGTCTTCCGTAGTGGCGGCATTGGCTAGATTTTCCAGGGCGGTGCTGATGTTTCCGAGCACCTCTGCACATTCCTCCAGCCCATGACGCTCCATTAAATAGGCCGGGTCGTTATAGGTAAACCAAACCTGTCCTGTGGCATCTTCCCAAATCATCGCCTTCAGAGGTAAATCAATCCCTACAGTGCGATTACATTGCATCAGAGCGGTCCCAGCATTGGGATTACCAAAGATAATTAATTCCGTAGGCGGCAACTCCTGATTCACAGCGGCTGCATTTTCTGCGTGGTCAATCCGGTTAAATCGGGTCAACCCCCGCTCCTGCAGGAGACTTTCTAGGCGATCGGCGGTTTCCGCTACGCTGAAGGAACTTTCGAGTTGCACCAGGCCTGGGGCTGGCCCTGCCATTTCGGCTTGTACTGGCATCGACATGCTCGTGCAGGCCATACCGGCCAGGGCCAGGGGAAAGAACAAACGCATCATGGCAATTCCCAGTGACAGTAACCTTAACCTCTCACATTTCTGCTGAGGGCGCGAGTAGCAGGCTGTCGAGGTTATTCAGCCATAGCCGGTTTGGGGCTTAGGGTTGTGGCAAACCAGGCGGTTAGCAGGGTCAACACCCCGGTAATCCAGAAGGGGAAGGAGTAGCTGATGCTGACCAGGAGCCCCGCCGTCGCCGGACCAACGGCATTCGACATACTCAGGTACGACGTGTTGATGCCCATCACTTCCCCCTGCTCGTTGGGGCCACTTTTGAGCGACAGCATGGCATCGATCAACGGCATGGGAAAAGAGTTCACCGCGCTAAACACCAGGGCAATCAGGCCAAAAGCCCAGATGGTGGGAAAAGTAGGCATCAGCAGGAACAACACCCCCCGAGCCGCCAGGGTAAAGGCCAGAATATGCACCAGGTTAAACCGCTGGCGCAGGGGATCAAGGGCAAACACCTGGGTGACAAAGCCCACCACTCCAATCACCGCGAAGATAATGGCCAGATTGCGGGCGTTTTGCCCCAGCACATTCAGGAAAAACGGCTGAAACGCAAAGGTAAAAATGGTGAAGGAAAACCCACTGAAAAAGGTCAGCCAGAAGATGCGCCCAAACCGGGGATCGTTAGCCGAGCGGACCATTGGGCCGAAGCCAAAATCCTGCCAGGTCAGGTTGATATCATCGCTGACCTGCTCCAGGGTCTCTGGCAAAAAAATAAAACAGAGGAGAGTGGCCACCAGGGCAATCACCGCTGAGAACAAAAACCCCATGCCCAAACTTGAAAAGCCCGGCAGAGTGGGAATTGACTGGGCCAGATAGCTCAGGGGAGGGCCGGCCACAAACCCCAGGCGAAACAGTGCCCCAAATATCCCAAAGGCCCGTGGACGCTGCTCTTCGTTGGTAATATCGCTGATAATGGCCCGGGCGATGGAGTTATTACCCCCGGTCAGGCCATCCAGCACCCGGGCCACAAACAACAGCCAGGCCACAGTGGCCAGACCCGCCATCAGGTTGGCCGCCACGGTGCCCAGCAAGCTGAGAATCAGCAGGGGCTTTCGTCCCAGGCGGTCAGACAACCGCCCCAGAATTGGGGTGCCGATAAACTGGGCTGCCGCGTAGGCCGTCGTCAACAAACTGGCCTGGAAATCGCTCAGGCCGAACTGCTTTGCATAGGGATAAATTAGCGGAATGATCAGGGTAAAGCTGACCGCATTAATGAAGGCGACAAGGGCCGCAATCCAGAACCGCAGCGGTAGCCGGGGGGAAGAATCTTGAGCCATGGTGAAATCTTAAACCTTCTTTACAGTCCCTGCTGCTACCCCTGGGTTGAGGTCCTGGTAGATTCTATGGCGAAGTCACCACAGCGGGAACCGGCGTGGGAGAATGAATTTTCTATGTCCAGTGGTGAACCAGCATGACCTCGGCAGTGCCCTATTCTTCCGACGCCATTAAAGCAGCAGCAGAGCAGGGAGATTTATTTTTTGAGCTTCCGGATCCTGAAGATGAACAGCTTTCAGACTATGAATTCCATCAGCGGGTAGATGCGGCCTGGCAGGTGTGCGATCGCTTCGACCTGCAAACCGATATTTGGCGCGGGCGCATCTTGAGAACGGTGCGCGATCGCGAAAAGCGCGGCGGCGATGGCCGGGGCACGGGTTTCCTTAACTGGCTGAAAGACCGGGAAATTACTAAAAGCCATGCCTACAATCTGATTGAACTGGCCGACAGCGCCGATCAACTCCTGCAATCCGGGGTGTTGGAGCCTAAAGATGTAAACCAGTTCAGCAAACGGGCCTTTGTAGAAACCGCCAAAGCGGCTCCCGAGGTACAGCAGTTAGTGAGCGATTCGGCCCGTAAGGGGGAGCATATTACCCGCCGGGAGGTTCGTCAGGTCGCCAACGAATGGACTGCCATGACCTCTGACCTGATTCCCGAAAACCTGCGGGAAAAGGCCGCCAATAACACCATTCCCCCCCGCTACCTGGCCCCCCTGGTGAAGGAAATGGAAAAGCTGCCCCCGGCCCACCAGACCACCCTCAAAACTGAGGTGGAGCTGAATCCCGATGTAGACACCCTCAAACAGGTCACCTCCGAAGCCCGCTACCTGTCGAAATATCTGGCTTCGGCCAACCAGGTGCAGCTGCTGGAAAGCGATGACTTTGACCTGGAAATGGCCCTGGAGGAAGCCCTGCGGGTCGGCTGTCTGAACTCTGCTGCCGATCTGGTGGCCCAGGCGGCCCAGATCGAGCAAACCGCCGCTAAACTCTATACCACCTGGAAACGGCTCAACCAGCTGGCTGAGCGGGTATTTGTAGATAGCGGGGAAAGCACCCCTAATCTGAGGGCCATGCTGCAGGCTCTCGCCCCTGTTACCAGCGAAACCATTCAGGTTCGCCTGGGGGAAGCGAACAGCGTCACGGCCCAAACCATCCGCTGGCGTTTGATGGTCGAAGAACAGGGGCCATCCATGGTGGAGGAAAGCGACCGGCCCATGGTGGAAGACAATAATCCCCCCTGGTAATGGGCCATATCCTGGGTTATTGCTGCTCCTGCCAGAGATTCATGAACGTAACCTCCCATACCAGACGGGGCTGGACAAACCGTCGTAGGTGCTCCTTGGCCTTTTCTAAATGAGGTAACCAGCGGGCGCTGACCTGGGGATATTGCTGCCAATAGAGGTTCAGTAGGTAATCCAGCAGCCATAACTGCGATGCGGTATCCAGGGTTTTGGCAATCTGTCGGCCCCGTTCCAGCGCTTCCCTGAGGGACCGGGGAGGAGTCTTTAAGTCCTCCAGCAGCTCGGGGGCAATAGCCGTGAGCTGCTGATAGGCCTCAATGGCCTGGCCCGGACTGCCCTGGGCCATCGCCAATATTTGAGGGTGGTTGAGGACTTCGGCGGGCCCCACTCCTGCCAGAACATGGGCCATATCATCCGATCCCAATCGCATAAAGGGAATGATTTGGCACCGGGACACCAGGGTAGGCAACAATGCCTGAGGTCCAGGAGTTAGCAAAATAATGGTGGCCTGACCCGGTTCTTCCAGGGTTTTGAGGAGTCCATTGGCCGCCCCTTCCGCCATAGTATGGGCGGCTTCCATCACCACCACCGCTCGGGAGGTTTCCAGGGGCGGGCGACTGAGAAATTGGGCAATTTGCCGCACCTGCTCCAAACGCACCTGCGGCAGACTTTTGCGAGTAATCCCTTGTTCCTGGGCTTCCGACACCGTCACTAACCTACCCTGATGCAGGTAGGTGGGTTCAACCCACAGCAAATCGGGATGATTGCGCTGCAGAATACGGCGACAAAGAACCGTTTCCCCGTCTTTTGTGCTGTGCTTGGCTTTAGCAAGGGGAAAATCAAAGAGAATTTTGACAAAGGCTTCAGCGGCCAACCGCCGGCCAACCCCATCGGGACCGGCAAACAGATAGGCCGGGGCAATTCGCTTTTGCTGAATGGCGCGGTTTAGCAGGGCAATTGCGGTGTCCTGGCCCTTCAGGCGGTCAAACGAGAGGGGTACCATTGCTGCAGATATGGGTAAATAACGGATTGAATTCGCTGACTGACGGCTTCAATGGCTCCATGGGCGGCAATGGACCGGATCCGATGGGGGTGTTGGTCAGCCAGGGCGGCAAATCCTTGCTGCACCCGTTGGTGAAATGCCAAATCGGCCTGTTCCATGCGGTCTATGGTGCCGCGCTGCTGGGTGCGCATCAATCCTGTAGCAGCATCTAACTCAAGCCAGAGGGTCAAATCAGGGGTTAGTCCGCCGGTGGCAATGTGGTTGAGCTGATGAATTAAACTCAGGTCTAGACCTCGACCATAGCCCTGGTAAGCCAGGGTAGAGTCTGTGAAGCGATCGCACAGGACCCAATACCCCTGCTCCAGAGCCGGGCGAATCACCTGCTCCACATGTTGAGCTCGATCGGCGGCGTAGAGTAATAACTCAGTCTGGCTGGCCATTGCGTCTCCCTGTCCCTGATTCAGCAGCAGTTGGCGGAGGGTAGTGCCCAACGGGGTACCACCCGGTTCGCGAGTTGAGATGAGTCCCGTGATATCCCCTGCTTGCTGCAGGAGTTGCCACTGGGGAGACTGCCGGAGATACTGCGCTAGGGCTTTCAACTGGGTCGACTTCCCACAACCTTCTCCTCCTTCAAATACAATAAATTTGCCGATCATAGAGCGAGCCAAGAACTCGAAACAGCAATGCCCTCCAGCAGACAGGTTTTTGGTATCGCACAATACACCTTGGCCTGTTTGCTATCGTAGGGTAAGGGAACTTTGGCAGGTAAATAGAGTCATTGTATATTTGTTCTCCCGTCTTGTAGCCTCTGACCCAATGAAATTCCCGATAGGTTCAGTAACATCAGGCTCGTGCATGGCTTCAGGTTCTAGTACCCACCAGCATGTTACTCTCGAAGCGGTTTGTCATCGCTAAGGATTGTACCCTGGGTGTGGTCTAGGGTTGAGGAGGTCAACTCCGCTCTATCGTTTTTGCCTAGCTGAAACCCCATGGGGTGAGTAAAGCCACGCGGTCTGCAGTGACTGAATAGTCAAAAGACATAAAAGACGTAATAGTCGAAAAAGGTTCCTATGGCTCGTTACACAAATCTTCTAACGGTCCCCAAATCCATTCCCAGCCTCAGGGATTCCATTGCGGATTCCCTGAAGTCCTGTGGGTTGTCGTTAATTTACGAAGCGGGGGATTATCTCGTTGCCAAAGAAAAGCCTGGACAGGTTTCCCTGGCCCAACTGGCCACCATTGAGGTCCTGATCAACCCACCCACCTCTCATTTGGAAGCAGCCAAAGTTAATTTAGTGGTTAGAAATGAAGAACTACCCCTAAACAAAGACAACCACTGCCAGCGAGTCTTCAAAACGGTCAACGAAGCGATTGCCTCGGCTGTCTAGCAGTGGGATCTGCCCGAATAGTGCAATCAATCTAGTTCAGGGTGGAGGTCTATGCTGGTCGCCCCTAGGGAGGCCTTAAGCCTTGAGTTCAGAGACGTTAGCCTGCTGGTTTTACAAATCAGAAGAATGCATAGAATCAGGGTCTTCCCCTTCTTCCACCATGTTGGGGCTAATCAGGGTGATATCGAATTCATCTGGGGGCATGGTTGACTGGCTATCGCGCTTCAGCTGGTAGTAAATAGCTCTGGCTTGAGGTCCAAAAACTATCTCATCTTCGTTCTTTAAATCATGGGCCTGCAGTTTACGGCCATTAATTAACATGCCATTGGCGCTGGGTTTGCCCTTCAGATTTCCGTCCACAATACGATAGTAAAAGGTTTCGTCATCCTTGGGCAGTTGTACCAGGGTGGCATGATGGCGAGATACAAACTGAGAAGATAAGCGAATATCGCATTTTGGATCTCTGCCAATGGAATACACCGATCCATCCAGCACGATTTCCCGCCGGCCTTTGCTGTCTTCTACGATTAAGATATTGCTGAGCTTGGTTTTAAGTGGCATAGGTGAAAGCGAGGACTAGAACTCGATAGACGGTAAGGACGTGAATCAATCCGAACTTTAGTTCAAGGGATATTAGTGCCCGCCGGATTAAGCGTCGTTGGTGATGATGGGAAAACCAGCAGCTTTAGGAGGGAAGGCACAGGTTCTACTTCAGTTTACCCTCAGTTTTCTGATGAGATTCACCTTGGTTAAGAGAATATTTCGGTCGCTACGGCGTCAGGCTGACAGTCTCAACCCGGTCCCTGGGGTGACTGCTCAAAGTCTTCCCAGGGGTTGCTGTTTACGTCACGGAGGCGTTTCAGCATCCAGTCAAAGCGAATCTTACCAACGGTGACCAGAGACGTTAATTCATCGTTACCGGGGTTCCCGTCTAAGTCAACCGGTTTCCAATGTTCTCCCTGGAGATGTTTAACGGTGCTTCTTAGACGACTGGATAGCAAAATGGCCAGGGCCCGGTAAAACCGGAACGCAAACCTGACATCTTGCGCTAGCTGTTGACGGAGATCGGCGAAATCTATAGCCAGCACAATGCTCCCCTGCTTCGCTGTGACAGTGGCTGAAGGGGGGTGACCATCTACAAAAGACATTTCGCCCACGACTTCTCCCCGGGCTAGCTCAGCAATGATGCGCCGTTCAGGGGATGCTACGGAAACCTCTAACACTCCATCCAAGACTAAAAAAATCTGGGTATTGCACTCCCCCTCCTGGATTAAGACGGTTCCAGGAGAGAGTTCCTGCCTCTGACCCACTGCCACCAGCCAGTCGACATCCTCATCTTCTAAAACCCCTAATATGAATAGCGCCCGCTGCATAGTTTGTGTCTTGCTACAAAACTACCCTAATGCCCCCTGTCATTTTGGAGTAATTTTCTTAACGGGATGTAATTCAGATCTACTTTTGCTCCGGATGTTCTACTTCCGGGTGGTGCTCGCCCAATTCGTTGATGCGACGAATGAGTTGATAAAGACGACCGAAATCTCGATGATTGAAGTTAAAAGCGAGTCTTGGCAGGTCAGCCGTTTCATCATTGCGTTCCTCGGGCAGACTGGCAGAACGCTCGATTTTACCGCTGACCACAATATCGCTGAACTCTTCATTCAGGAGATCAAGGATGTGTTCCGGTATCACGCATTTCAGACGCAGAACTAGTTGTTCTCCCACATAGCGGCAGGAATGATAAATTCTGTAAAAGCTGCTGATGGCATGGCAGGCATCATCCACGTTGTCTGTAATGGTGTACAAACTGGGATCATCTGGGCTGATTAACCCCCGCTCCAGTAAGTGACCACGGATGTAGTGGTCCCATCCCTGCCAGTAACTACCACCGGGATGGTCGATCATCACAATGGGCATGGGGTCAGCCTTGCCGGTTTGAATCAGGGTCAGGGATTCGAACCCTTCATCCTGGGTACCAAACCCTCCGGGAAACAGAACTAGCGCATCGCTTTCCCTCAGGAAAAATAGTTTCCGGGTAAAGAAATACTTAAAGTTGATCAGCTTCGGGTCCCCCTCCATGACCGGGTTTGCTCCCTGCTCAAAGGGGAGTTGAATGTTTAACCCAAACGAGTGTTCTGGTCCGGCCCCGAGATTTCCGGCTTCCATAATGCCTCCCCCGGCCCCGGTCATGACCATAAAGCCCAACTCGGTGATGCATTGAGCAAAATGCTTTGCCAAGAGGTAATCGGGATGTTCTGATCCCATGCGGGCAGAGCCAAATATTGTAATCTTGCGGATGTGGCGATAGGGATAGAAGACCTGGAATCCTCGCTCCATATCCAATAGAGCATGGCTCAAAATTTTCCAGTCTAGACGATCTGCTTCTCGGCCCATCATGCGCAAAACGGTCTCCAGCACCTGACGGATGAGCTTGCCGTGGGGTGCATGATGAAGCTGCTCAAATAAGCCCTGTAGGTCTGCCTGAATGTCAGCCGGTAAATCTTGAGGTATGGCAACCATAGGCAAAATGATCCGAATAACGGGTAGCACTTTATTCTATCGAGAATTCTGCTCCTTTCCCAAAACCACCGAAAAGTAGCCAGATCTGGTAAGCACAACAAACCCACCCCCACAGGGGTGGGCAGAAAAAGGATTGATCCCGAAAAGAATGTCTAAAAGGGACAAACCTAACCCAAAGAACTCCTCAAACCGATTGGCTTTTGGAACCCATTTTGAGTGGTCTGCTTAGAGATATTTTTCCAGGGTGTTGGCCAAGGTGGTTTTGGGTACGGCACCCACTACCATGTCTACCCGCTGACCTTCCTTGAAAATCATTAAGGTGGGGATGCTACGAATCCCATATTGACTGGCAACACTGGGATTTTCATCGGTGTTGACTTTAACCACCTTTACCTGGCCATTATATTGATCCGCGATTTCTTCAACCACGGGAGCAACCATACGGCAGGGGCCGCACCAGGGTGCCCAAAAATCTACCAGGACAGGAACGGTACTCTCAAGAACTTCTTGCTTAAACGTAGAATCTGTGACTTCAGCGGCTACCATGCCTAGTCTTCCTTGCCTTCCAATACACACGCCATCTTACCATAGCCAATAATGGCTCCGTTCCGACGTCGTAAATTGGGATGAGACACATTTAGTTAGGTTATTAGCGATTCCCAACCTAATGGGTGATGGATTTTAAAGGAACCGCCCAGACCAAAAAGATCTGGGCGGAGTGTGGTGTGAGGAGTGAACGGAAACTTTACGTCTCCGCTTTTCCTTATTCTACAGTGGACGGTTGTGAATCTGCCACTCACATCTTTCTACAGCAGTAAATTCACGGGTTAATGTATTAGATCTTTAAATCAGCCCTTGGCCCACGAAAAAAAGCGGCTCATAACAGAGGTTTTGGCCTGGCTCAAACACCATCCCTCCTGAAGCTGTTAGGCCAAGGGGGAAACCCTTAACGGTTAAATGGAGTCTTACTTGCCCATGCCCAGCTGCTGAGCTTTTTGGTAAACCTTGCCTTCCGTCAGTAGAGAGGGTGCGATAACAACATCAACCTGTTGCATTTCTTTCAAATTTTTTGCCCCCAGGGTGCCCATGCTGGTTTGCAGGGCTCCCAGCAGATTGTGGGTACCATCGTCTAACTGGGCCGGACCCCGCAGGATTTGTTCAAGGGTACCTGTGGTGCCAACGCTAATTCGGGTACCGCGGGGTAAGACCGGACTAGGAGTAGCCATGCCCCAGTGAAATCCACGACCGGGGGCCTCTGCCGCCCTGGCAAAGGGGGAACCAATCATAACGCCATCGGCCCCACAGGCGATGCACTTGCAGATATCGCCTCCCGTTACCAGACCACCGTCTGCAATTACCGTCACATAGCGACCGGTTTCGTTAAAAAAGTCGTCTCGTGCAGCGGCACAGTCAGACACGGCGGTGGCTTGAGGCACACCAATGCCCAGCACTCCGCGGGAGGTACAGGCCGCGCCGGGACCAATGCCCACCAGGACGCCAGCGGCTCCGGCCTTCATTAGATTAAGAGCTACATCATAGGTGACACAGTTGCCCAGGATGACTGGCATGGGCATGGCTGCACAAAAATCGGATAAATCTAAAGGAGTCATGGCTTCAGGAGACAGATGGGCGGTGGAAACCACCGTTGCCTGTACAAACACCAAATCGGCTCCGGCTTCAGCAATGGCATCTCCAAAGCGTGCCGCCCCTGCTGGAGTAATACTTACGGCGGCAATTCCGCCGCCGGTTTTAATCTCTTGAATGCGGCGAATTATCAGTTCAGGCTTAATAGGTTCGGCATAGAGGGTCTGCATTAAAGTGACAAACTCGGTTTTACCGACCGCAGCAATTTTGTCGAGCACAGGGTCGGGATCTTCATAACGAGTCTGAATGCCTTCCAGATTGAGGACTCCCAGAGCGCCTAGTTGGGATAACTGAATGGCCATTTTGACATCTACGACTCCATCCATAGCACTGGCGATGATGGGAATTTCTCGCTCAATGTTTCCCAGGGTCCAGCGGGTTTCAGCCAGGCTTGGATCTAAGGTTCTAGGTCCAGGAACCAGGGCAATTTCGTCAATGCCGTAGGCTCTGCGGACACTTTTGCCGCGGCCAAGTTGTATCGTTAAGTCCATTTCTTCCCCCAAAACCATTCAGCTAGCCTAGCAAAAAAGAATTCTCACCGTACAGCTAATTTTTCTTTGAGAAGATTGGGCGGTAGTGAATAATGAGAATACAGCTCAAACTCCACTAGCTTGGCCGGCTCTAAGCTCATCAGGCACCATAGCCCTTCAGGCCCACTACTGTGATCCACCGGGAGTAAATCCGTGAATCTGTCATCGCTGAGTTTCCTTCGCAATATTCGCACCTTGAACCAGCAGTTCGCGGTCATTGGCCTGGGGCGGTTTGGGCGAGCGGTGTGCGCTACCTTGCACAGTTTGGGCTACGAAGTACTGGCGGTGGATGAAGATGAAAGGCGAGTGTCTCAGGCCCTGAGTGACCAGATTGCCGCCCATGCCGTGCAGCTGGATACGACGCAACCCCGGGCCCTGAAGGAGGCAGGACTGACGGATTTTGATACGGTCATTGTTGCCATCGGCAATTATGTGGAAGAAAGTATCATTACCACCCTCAACTTAAAAGAGGCTGGAGTAAACCATGTGGTGGCAAAGGCGTCGTCTGAAATCCACGGCAAGCTGTTGAACCGGGTTGGTGCCGACCATGTTGTTTTTCCAGAACATGAGATGGGCTGCGAATTGGCCCGTACATTAACCTCCCCTGGGATCCTCGACCGGTTTGAAATTGACCCGGACCACAGCATTGCAGAAATTATCGTGCCCTCTGCCTTTGATCACAAAACCATCATCGATCTGGACCTGCGGAATAAGTTCGAACTCACCCTGCTGGCCCTGAGCCAGGAAAATCAACCCGAAAAATTTGAAATCAACCCCAGCCCCGTCACTCGCCTGCGAGCCGGAGACGTGATGGTGGTCATTGGCAGTAATCGGGGGATCGAAAAACTGCCGAAAAACTAGCCAGGAAATCCAGTTATGCGCGTTTTAGGTTTAATTAGTGGTACCTCGGTGGATGGCATTGACGCCGCGGCTGTGGAGATTTTAGGCGAGGGCTATGAGCTGACCCTAGAAGTGCTGGACACCCTGACCTATCCCTATGGGGCAGATTTGAAGCAGCTGATTCTGCAACTCTGTGCCGGGGAGACAATTACCTTAGAACAACTCGCCACCCTGGATGATGCCATCGCCCATCAATTTGCCCGGGCCGCCCAGGCGGTTATGGCCCAAACCGGTTCCATTGATTTGATTGCCTCCCATGGGCAAACGGTGTTTCATCGTCCGGCCTTGACGCAGCATTCAGAGTCTTTTAAACCAGGCCGGCCCGATGAGTTGGCCTATAGCCTCCAGCTGGGGCGGGGCGCCGTCATTGCCCACACCACCGGAATTCCCACGGTCAGTGATTTTCGGCAAGGGGATATCGAAGCGGGTGGGCAGGGTGCCCCGTTGGTACCAATTGTTGATTCATGTCTGTTTAGTCAACCGCACCAACATCGTTGTGTGCAAAATATTGGCGGGATTGGCAATGTGGCCTATCTCCCCCCCTGGAATCGGTCGGCACAGCCTCAGCCGCCCAAAGTGCTGGGATGGGATACCGGCCCCGGAAATTCATTAATTGACATTGCGGTACACCATCTGTCAAAGGGGTCCCAAACCTATGATCGCGATGGTGCCTGGGCCGCCCGGGGGACTCCCTGTATGGATCTCGTGCAGGGGTGGCTCAGTCATCCCTATCTGGCCCAGTTGCCGCCCAAATCGACCGGACGGGAATTATTTGGGTGGGAATTTTTCAACCAGTGCTACGCCGCGGCTCAACAGCACCAGCTCACAGATGTTGACCTGGTGGCGAGCCTGACGGAGTTTACCGCCGCATCCATTGCTCAGTCCTACCGTGCTTTTCTCCCGCAACGGCCCGATCAGGTGCTGGTGTGTGGGGGCGGCAGCTATAACCCAGTATTGTTAAGTCGGCTCAGGACTTACCTCCAGCCCATTCCGGTCCTGACCACTGACGAGGCGGGCATTTCAGCCGCCTACAAAGAGGCCATTGCCTTTGCCGTACTGGGCTTTTGGCAGCGCCAGGGGGTCCCCAGCAATTTGCCCGCAGTGACAGGAGCCCGTTCCGCGGTGACCTTAGGACACTTTAATGCCCCCTTGGGCCAAATTGGGTTGGAGGATGGCGCATCTAACCCCTGATCAATACAGACTGTATTACGGAAGCAAATAGAGCCCTTTCCCTGGGTACACTATATTGTGTTTAGCAAGCGGTTCAGGGAGCGATTCGTGGTTCATAGTTTTTTGATTGAACCAGGACGTTGGACATTACAGGGGAGTTGGCTAGAGCGCGACAATATACCCACGCCTGTGAAGGGGAAAATTTTGATTGCCTGGAGCCGTGATGACTGGTTTACCATGGTCATGAAGCTGATTTTCCCGGATGCTGATTTAGAGGAAATTGCCCTGCAGTATCGGGGGCGATTAATGGGTGGTGATTGTCAATATACCTTTGTGTTGCAGCATAGTTTACTCGGTCGGGTTGAGGGGGAGGGCTGGGTAGCTCCAGAGTCTATTATCCAGAGGTATTGGGCCCTGGGGGACCGGCATCGGCGGACTGGGTTCGAAACGCTGCATCGCTTAGATAACAAGCGATATCATATGTCCAGCGGCATTATGACAGGGCATTACTTAACCAGTGCCATGGAAGCGACTCTACAGATTCAAGGCTAATTTTCCTCAGGTCCGGAAAAAGCCAAAGGGCACCTGATTAAACTAACTATCCGGAGCCTATTTCTACTCAGCAGTAAATTTTATTGTCCAGAAATGAATGTGGACTGATGCGGAGGTCAAGTTACTTAGAACAACAGATTGGGCACTTTGGAGCTGAACACTAACGCGCCGATGCTGCGTAGCTGGTGGGGCCGTTTTTCCCCTTTTGCTGTAATTTAGGGTTTCATGTCTGACATTAACATCGGTCTTAAATTAGCCAATCGTTACGAGTTGATGGAGCCTTTAGGGCAAGGTTCCATGGGGCGAGTTTATCTGGCTGAAGACATGCTGCTGGGTAGCGTCAAAGTGGCCGTTAAGTTTTTATCGCAAACCTTGCTGAGCGATAAAATGCGGGACCGCTTTATACAGGAAGCGATGACCTGTGCCCTGCTGGGTCAACGGAGCATCCATGTGGTGCGCGTGACCGATTACGGGGTCAGTGAGGAAGGAATTCCCTTCTATGTCATGGAATATTTGCAGGGTCAGAGTCTGAGTCATCTGATTAATATCAGTCCCCTGCCCATTCCCCGATTTTTAGGCCTGATCCGTCAACTCTGCCTGGGTCTTCAAGCGGCCCATGACGGCATCACCCTAAAGACCCAGCCGTACCCAGTGCCCATTATTCACCGGGACATTAAACCTAGCAACATCATGATTGTGCAGGACCAAACCCTGGGTGAGTTGGCCAAAATTCTCGACTTTGGAGTTGCCAAATTAATTCAAAACAGCAGCGAACAAACCCAGTGTTTTATGGGTACGTTGGCCTATGCCTCCCCTGAACAAATGGAGGGACGGGAGTTGGATAGCCGTTCCGACATTTACAGCTTCGGGGTCATGATGTATCAAATGCTGACCGGGTATCTACCCCTGCGAGCGAATAGTCATACCTTTGGGGGGTGGTATAAAGTCCACCTGCACCAGGAGCCAAAATCTATCCGAGAAATCACGGGAAAAGAAACGGTGCCGGCCCTGCTGGACGATGTAGTCATGCGGTGTTTGGCTAAAAAGCCGGAGCATCGTCCCCAGCAGGTGCGGGATATTTTAACGGCCCTCGAACCTCTGGAATCGCGCTTTGTCCCTGGATTGCAAATCAGTCAGCGGATTGGCACCACCCTGACCCGGCTACCGGTGACCCGCCAGCCAGATCCCTCAACCGCGGTCCAGGAAGATCAGGTGTGTAGACTCACGGTCTGGCCTAAAAATAAGCCAGTGGCCGAGATTGTGTTTCCCCATCCCCTCCCCACCAGCCAGGGCGACCTCGTCACCCTGTGGGCCATGATGCCCCAGGAAGAGATTAGCCGACGCTTAGTCAGTACCCGCTACAACACATTTATCTGCACTATGGCTCCCCACCCGATGATGTTGTGGCTAACGGTGCTTTACAGCAGTACCCACGGTGCCCGCTGGTTGCCCTGTTACGTTGATCTGAAATCTTCCCTGGGGCAGCAAATTGCTGGCTTGTTAAAAGCCACAGGGACCTACAAACTGCTGCTATTCGCCCTGGAAAGCCCGGGGGGGTGTTCCCATGTGCTGACCTGCAACATCGCCGGACCCCAGCGGAGCATGCTCCAAGACTGGGCCCTGACCGCCCAGTCTCGACCTTCGGTGGGAGCCGCAAACACCAGCCGAGATATTCTGCGCAATGAATTCAAGACCAAACTGAAAGCAAAAGTCTTGCAAAAACTAGAGTCTATCTATGTAGATACCGGCTCTAACCTGGCCGAGTGATGCCGTTATGTTATCTGGGGCGGCATTTCAGGGCTTAGGGAAAACTCTGTAGGAAAGACAATACCCTGAGCAGGGGCGCAGGACCTGCGCCCTGGGGATGGCAGGGGGGCAGGGGGTCCTTTCGTTTCAAAGGAGTTCCTAAGGTCCTGAATTAGGCTGGGGTTGGATCAGGATTTACCAAACTGCCCCGGGCAAATTCACCCCTGGAATCGTTCAGAGGTGAGAAAGCGACCCCCGGACAGTGGCCGGGAGTCGCTTCTGGATAACCATGACCTATAGCCGATTCAAATAGGAAGTGTGCTTCTGTATAAAAGCTGGAGCAGATAAGGCGGATAGGTTAAGGAACGTATCCACCCTTAACATTCCCCATTTTTAGGGGAAATCAGGATAAAAACTGAAAGCAATCTTAAGGTTTCCGAAATCTTTATAGCAGGGTTGGGGTGACAGTCGTGTTCTTACCCATACATTTCTGACCGATACATTAAGGTGACGATGAATCTACGGGGCTCACCTTAGCCCGGTAGAGTAGCCGGTTGCCGTGGCGATAGCCAACATAGCGAATTTTGACGGATTGCCCCGGCCGGGCATGCCCTCCCATGGGTTGGTGAAGCTGGGGTTCGAAGGGAACGACTTCGCCCACAGTACCGATGGTGGTCAGATCCCAGGAGTTTAGTAGCGCGTCAAGGGGTTTTGTTAACGGCAGGAGGCGAGAGGCCGGCAAATTGCCGTTTTGCTGCACGGCGTAGGCTGCGGTGGGCCACTGCAGCAGCCAGGATTCGAGCACTGAGATCGCTTCTCCCTGGACTTGCCTTCTAATCTCCTGTTCCTGCTCTGCCATCTGGTGTTGTAGCCGAGAGTACTCCCGCTGGAGGGTGGCGACGGAAGGCGCATCATGACCTCCTGGGCTCGACTCGACTGGGGGATCGAGAGCATCTGTAGAACCAGAAAAGATAGTAATCAAATCAGCTACGGAGGTTTTCAGGACTGCGCTCAACCGCAACAGCATCCCTATCCGCAGTCTTTCCACTTGTCCCAGCCGTAGCAGCCGGATACCCCACTGGGACAATTCAGCTTGTTCGCCCAACGCCCGATAGCTGCCAATGCCAACCTGCTGCATGAGCTGCCTTAGCTGTGAACTGTAATCCGCCCCCTTTGCCGCCATAGGCCAGTCCTCCGCTCTCCCCATTTCTTTGCTGAGGGTAGCAAGAAACGGGCTTTGCCGCTGCGGGGTCAGGCGAGGTGATGGCGCAGTACCGAAGCCGGCGCTTTTCTAACTCGACAGCGGATGGTTTCGTGGCCCAGACGCTGGCAAGCCGCAAAGCGATGACAGCCGGAAAACCCGTAATACTGCCCATCCACTTCAAGCACATCGATGGGTTCTTGCAGACCAATCACTGCAATGGATGCCATCAAGGCTTCGACCTTGGCGGCATCCTGCTGCCGTAAGAGGGGACGACGAATTTGGCTGATGGGAAGATCTTCTATCCGCATGGTGAATTTTGGAAAGCCATTTAAAGCATACTCGTAATGAATATGACCTGGCCATGGGAACTTCCCTCCAGGGGGTTGGCTCGCAGCCGGGTATTCTACATATCTAGACCAACTAGCTCAAAAGCTGTAGCCTTTCCTGGGGCAAACCTCCACTTCTGAACTGGGACAAGGTTTAAGATCACCGCTCAGCGCAAAATTAGGCCCCGAACCTACCATCCGCTGGATACAATGCCAGGATAAGACTTCACCTGAAGTCTGGTCGCCCTGAACTTCTTTTACCTATGGCATCACTGTATTGGCCCTGGTCCAAGACCTTGCATTCTTCCCCCACCCAATCCATTCCAAAGGGGTTAGCCCGATGGGCTGGGCTGGCAAGCGGCTTTGCCTTCACCCTGGGACTCTGGGCTGTAGCGGCCCCAGGTCGGGCGGTTCAAAACCCCGTGATCGAAGTGGGGGTCGTCCAGCGGTTTGGGGAAGAACAGCAGGACACATTGTCCATTGAGGCCCTCTCGGGTGATCAGTTAACCCTCACCTTTGACACCCAGGGACAACCTCAAACCGTGACCACTGCAAAAGTGGTTTTGGGGATTACCCCTGAGGCATTGCCGGAACCGGAACTTCAGGAACGGGTGGTGCTCAGCACCCACCGCAGCTTTGAGAGCGCTGAATACAGTGCCCGACAGTGGCGGGAACGCGGCATAGCAGCGGAAATTGCTCAGCCCGGCGGGTGGGAAATCTGGGCCAACCGAGAGGTCTTTAGCACCCCTTTGCTGAGACGTTTGCTGCTCAAGAATCTTGAGGAACAGGGGTTTGCTGAAGTCTTTCTCGACAGCCGAGTGGTCGGGCAGGAACCTCAAGCCTATTTTGAAGCCAACGGCTATCGCTACCATCGAGATGCGTTGGATGTTCGCTCTGGCACCGGGCAAATTCGGGTGGTAGAAAACGGCAATACCCGCGAAGCCCGGGTCTATGGCGGTACCCTAAATCTGCAAACCAACACCTACGGCACCTATACCCTGGTGAATGATGTGCCGATTGAAACCTATCTGCGGGGGGTGGTGCCCTACGAAATTGGCACAGGTGCCCCCGTCCCGGCGATCCGGGCCCAGGCGGTTTTAGCCCGCACCTATGCCCTGCGGAACCTGCGCAGATTTGAAATTGACGACTACCAACTGTGTGCGGATACCCAATGTCAGGTCTATCGGGGCATTACCGGGGCGGCCCCGGTAACGGATCAGGCGATTCGCGCCACCCAGGGTCAGGTGTTGACTTATAACAATGAACTGGTCGATGCCCTGTATTCCTCCACCACCGGGGGGGTTACTGCTCCCTTCAGCGATGTGTGGAACGGCCCCGACCGCCCCTACC